>NZ_JAAOMA010000025.1:0-79202 GCF_011602385.1 Chromobacterium fluminis
GCCGACAACGGCGCCCGCGCCGGGCACGCGTTCAACCAAAGGCACGAACTGCTCGCTGCCGCCGGAACGCATCAGCACGCCGGAGGCGGTGATCTGAGCCAGTTCCCAGCCATCCGGCGTCGTCTTGCCCAGCAACAAGGCCACCGAACGGCCATTGTCGTCTATTACCGCGAAGCCGGGCACGCCGGAAGTCTGCGGCGCGTACACACCAATCAACTTGACCGGCGGCAAAGCCGCGGCTTGTTGCGCCACCGGCTCGCCAAACCAGTGCGCCATCGCCACATTGGCGGCGGCGGACTGCGGCGCCGGCTCGCTTAAGCCTCGCCACTGCTTGGCGGCGGGCCCCAGCAACGGCGCGGCGACCGTACCCAGCCACACGGCGGCGCTTGCCAGCGCCAGCCAAGGCAAAGCGGCGACCAGACGCCCCAGCGTCGCCGCCGACGGCAACAACCGCTTCCCCTTTTCACTCCAATGGACCACTTGCTTCATTGCATCCTGGCTTCTGTATTCATTCTTGAAATCTAAGCGCGGACCTTGCGGCCAAGTTCAAGCGGGCGCCTCGCGCCGCGATGGGATCGGCCGGGACTTGGCTCGAGCTTGGCTGTGAGTCATGCAGCGGATTATTTGCACGCCATCAGGATACGGTCAATCCAAAAAAAGACCGAATTGCATAGCCAGGCAATATTCAAGCGAATATCAGCGCGCTATGCGATTAATTCTTCTATTAAGAACTATTTTTCCGCCTGATTTCGCATACCGCCCGTAGCAAGGGGCGGTGCAAACACTATGCGGCAAAATATTTTTAATGACAAACAGTTTTTTATGCCGCGCCGCAGCAACTCACAACAAGGTCTTTTCCATTATCTCAAAGCCTGATTACAAGCTCATGCAAGAATCGCTCTTGCCCGCACGGCCATGCAAAAACGCCGCGGCGTGTCGACTCGCAGCAAGCTTGGGCTTGGAACCGGTTCAAAGTCTCGCGAACAGAGAGCGAGAAAAGGGAGAAAGTAGCTAGCTGCACAGCACATGAACTTCGAAGCGGCGCTCTCAGTGTTAGCCCTCACCACGCTCGACATACATTGGATAGCTGATATGGGTACGGCAGCCATGTGAGCAAGTCAAGACACTGCAAGCCCCTCCTCAAGGAAGGATGATGCAACGCTTCAGTACAATCCTGATAGTCAACCATGATGACTCATCAATACCGATACAAATAATAGAAACTACTTGCATTTTACATAATGAAAACAGAGTGCCACTAACAAGCCCATACCAACGAAGAGAAGCAGAGAGATCAGCCAGAATGGTGTGCTCTCCCCCCAAAATGGACTAGCGAGAACCGTTGAAAGGGAAAAATACACGATCAATATTGCAACTCTCCCCCCCCCTGCCCACATAGAGCCAATAGCTCCACACAAAGCAAGCAAAGCTGCGAAAATAGCAGGCGTAAAAGCCAAACTGGCCACAAAAGCCGCTACCGATAATAACAAGCAAAGCCAACCCACCCACAAACCCAACCTCACTCCTAATTTCGGCCTCATTGCCTGCTTCCATTCTGCTCATTGACCTTTTTTACATCTAGACTGATTTTCTCTGCAATCGCCATCGCCTCCGCTCTATTCATATTCAGAGTACTGATCGAAAAATCTCTACCACCACTCGACCAATGCACATTGATAATTTCCTTCTTATTTGAGTCATACAAACGCTCAACGGTTGCTGGAGCTCCGGCAATATAATCATTCACATTATCGGAAAATCGCCTAACACTCGTATCATTATTACCCAAGTAAATTTCACTCAATTCAACTCGTCTGACATCATTTCTCTCATTCAATAAATAGAATGCAGACCCCCATCCCTTTTCGGGGATAAAAACACCTGTGCGATCTGCCCCGACAATATCCATATCCGGCAACACACGAGCAAGATCAACTGAAGAGTAGCTTAGCCTTTTTCTCACGCCCTCCACCCCACCAAGCTCTAAAGCTCTTCGCTTTAAAAAATTATCGCTAACAAATTCATGCGTCACCTTACCACCGCTAAAGCTACCTTTTATTTTTAAATTATCAGATGACTTTCTAAAATCTTTTTTCATTTCCTCAGGATAGTTAGAGGAAGCAATTGAGATCAATAAAACCTCAGCACTTGGTTCATCAAAATCTGGAGTCCAAGACTTTAACAAACTAGCCACAACCGGTTTACCCCCACCCATCTGATCTGCTTCAACCTTATTCACCAGCCCATTTACCACACTTTTCCCTGCAAAAGACTGTTTCAAATTTTTATCTTCCCCCTTTAAAAACCACACCCCTACAAAGACAAACAAAAACAATATCAGAACGGTCTTCATAAGCAAACCCTCCGATCAAGTCCCGCGTCATTAACAATGACGCGGGATATTCATATAATTCACCAATCACCTGGATTGCAACCAGATGCGGCAGTAGTCCTAAAAGAAACCTGACTATTATTATCCAAGCGCTCCCAGTGCCGTCCTTGAATGCTGAAATTTGAGTTCAACACATTCCTCCCAGCATAATGCCTCCAACTACTCGAGTAGGGACTTGGCGACCTTAATACATCCACCCGGCCAGAGGCTCTATCTCGCTGATGAGACTCAACATAGGCTGAGTGCCCAGTTCCTCTTGGATCCCAAGTTACCGACTCATTAAATGTCGCACAATTAGCTCTGCTTAAAATATTTCCAAGATATGGAGCGGAAAATACAGCCGAGGACGCAAAAAGGGCAGACATGGTTAAAGCTATACTTAGTCCTAGCTTGAACATAAAACCTCCTGATTAGATAAATTCAATAACAATGCAATCACATTGACCAATTATCAATAGCAATGAGATGCACTTTCCACTTGAGGTCAGAAAAGCCATCAAAGTCAACCAAACTTATCCAATCTTTTAAAATCGCATCAATATAACAACACAAACATTAAATCAGCTGATATCCACTCACATTAAATAAATATATTTAATAAATAACAAAAAAAGTCGCGCTTATAGCGCGACTTTTACCAACGGCCTAACACGGTTTCAGAACCAGGCTTCGTCCATCTCCAGCACGCTGTCCGCGCCGTCAACGATGGCGGCCGCCAAGCCGCCCGCCTGCGGCAGCAGATGTTCGCCGTAGAAGCGCGCGGTGGCCAGCTTGGCGTTGAGGAAGTCTTGATCCGCGTCGGCCTCGCCCAGTTTGGCCTTGGCGATCAGCGCCGCGCGCGCCATCTGCCAGCCGCCCAGCGCAATGCCCATCAGCTTAAGGAAGGGCACGGATCCGGCCGCCGCCCGTTGCGGCTGTCCGGCGAAGGTGGCCAGGATGAAATCGACGCTGCGACGCGCCTGCTTGACCGCTTCGTCCAGATTGTCCGCCAGGCTGGCCAGCCCGGCGGCGCGCAGCTTGGCCACGCAGCCGGCGGCTTCTTCCAGCAAGGCGCGCGCGGTGATGCCGCCCTCGCCCGCGGTCTTGCGGCCGATCAAATCCAACGCCTGAATGCCGGTGGTGCCTTCGTAGATGGCGGTGATACGCGCGTCGCGATAGTACTGCGCTACGCCGGTTTCCTCGATATATCCCATGCCGCCGTGCACCTGCAGCGCCAGGCTGGTGATTTCATTGGCCTGCTCGGTGTTCCAGCCCTTGACGATGGGGATCAGGAAATTGGCCAGCGCCTGGTTGCGCGCTTTTTCACTCGCCACCGGATGGCGCGCGGCGCGGTCCAGCGCCGCCGCGGTATACAGGGCCAGCGCGCGCTGCGCCTCCACCTGGGCGCGCATGGTCAGCAGCATGCGGCGCACGTCCGGATGCTGGATGATGGCCACGCCGGACGGATCGGGCGAACCCACCGCGCGGCTCTGCACCCGTTCGCGCGCGTATTCCACCGCCTTCTGGTAGGCGCGCTCCGACACCGCCAGGCCTTCGATGCCCACGCCCAGACGCGCATGGTTCATCATGGTGAACATATAGTTCAGGCCCTTGTTGGCTTCGCCGACCAGATAGCCGACCGCGCCGTCCTGGTCGCCGAAGCTCATCACCGCGGTGGGGCTGCCGTGGATGCCCAGCTTGTGCTCCAGCGACACGCAGCGCACGTCGTTGCGCGCGCCCAGGCTGCCATCGGCGTTGACCAGGAATTTGGGCACGATGAACAAGGAGATGCCCTTCACCCCGGCCGGCGCGTCCGGCAGGCGGGCCAACACCAGATGGACGATGTTGTCCGCCATATCGTGCTCGCCCCAGGTGATGAAGATTTTCTGGCCGCTGACGCGATAGCTGCCGTCGGCCTGCGGCATCGCCTTGCTGCGCACTTGGGCCAGGTCTGAACCGGCTTGAGGCTCGGTCAAATTCATGGTGCCGGTCCAGGCGCCGCTGGACATCGGCGGCAGATAGACGCTCTTGAGTTCTTCCGAGGCGTGATGATGAATGGCCTCGATCGCGCCCAGCGTCAACAGCGGCGCCAGCGAGAAGGCCAGGTTAGCGGAACACCACATCTCCTCGGCCGCGGTGGCCACTAGGGCCGGCATGCCCTGACCGCCGTAGGCCTCCGGCGCGCGCAGGCCCACCCAGCCGGACTCGACGTATTGCCGCCAGGCGTCCTTGAAGCCGGGCGCGGCGCTGACTTCGCCGTCGCGCCATTTCGCGCCCTGATCGCCTTGCTTGTTGATCGGCGCCAACACGCCCTCGGCGAACTTGGCGCCCTCTTCCAAAATAGCGTCCACCAGTTCCACCGAGCACTCGCCATAGCCCGGCAGGCCGCAGACGGCCGGCAGCTCGGCCAGCTCGTTGAGCGCGAATTGAATGTCCTTGATCGGTGCTTGATAAATCATCGCCTTCTCCTCGTGTTTGGATGGCTGGGATTGCCTCTGCCGCCGGCAATCGGTTTCTATTCGCAGACATGAAAAAGCCGGCAAGCGCCGCGGCGGGTCCGGCCCGCATCGGGCCGATGACTGCGCGCGGGCGTTGCCGGCTGAATATTATTGTTCCGGGCGGCTCGCCCGGCCCGCTGTCCGCGCCGGCGAGAGACTCGCGGCGCGGATCCGGGATTATTTGGACAACTCGGCCATCAACTCCGGCACCACGGTGAACAGATCGCCGACGATGCCGTAATCCGCCACTTGGAAGATAGGCGCTTCCTCGTCCTTGTTGATGGCGACGATCACTTTGGAATCCTTCATGCCGGCCAAGTGCTGGATCGCGCCGGAAATGCCGACGGCGAAGTACAGCTGCGGCGCCACCACCTTGCCCGTCTGACCCACCTGGTAGTCGTTTGGCGCGTAGCCGGCGTCCACCGCGGCGCGGGAAGCGCCGACGGCGGCGGAGAGTTTGTCCGCCAGCGGATCGATCACCGCCTTGAACTGTTCCTCAGAACCCAGCGCGCGGCCGCCGGAAACGATGACCTTGGCCGAGCCCAGTTCCGGACGATCGGACTTGGTCAGTTCCTGACCCACAAAGCTGGACAGCTGCGCGTCGGCGGCCACGGCCACGGCCTCCACCGCGGCGGAGCCGCCCTGGCCCGCCGCGTCGAAGGCGGTGGTGCGCACGGTGATGACCTTGATCGGATCGGCGGACTGCACGGTGGCCAGCACGTTGCCGGCGTAGATGGGCCGCACGAAGGTATCGGCGGACTCAATGGCGACGATCTCGGAGATCTGCGCCACGTCCAGCAGCGCGGCCACGCGCGGCAGCAGGTTTTTGCCGAAGGAAGACGCCGGCGCCAACACGTGGCTGTAGCTCTTGGCCAGGCCGGACACCAGCGCGCCCAGGTTCTCCGCCAGGCCGTGCGCGTAGTGCGCGGCATCGGCCAGCAGCACTTTGGCGACGCCGGCCACGCTCTTGGCGGCCTCGGCGGCAGCGGCGGCGTTGTGGCCGGCCACCAGCAGGTGCACTTCTCCCAGCTTGGCGGCGGCGGTAATGGTATTCAGGGTGCCTGCTTTCAGGCTCTGGTTGTCGTGTTCAGCGATAACGAGAATGGCCATGGCTTACAGCACCTTTGCTTCGGTTTTCAGTTTGGCGACCAGCTCGGCGGCGTTGGCCACCTTGATGCCGGCGCTGCGCTTGGAAGGCTCCGCCACCTTCAACGTCTTCAGACGGGGAGCCGCGTCCACGCCCAGTTCCGCCGGCGTGGTCTTGTCCAGCGGCTTTTTCTTGGCAGCCATGATGTTGGGCAGCTTGATGAAACGCGGCTCGTTCAGGCGCAGGTCGGAAGTGACCACCGCCGGAAGACGCAGCTTGACGGTTTCCAAACCGCCGTCGATCTCGCGGGTCACATCCACGGTCTCCGCCGACAGTTCCACCTTGGAGGCGAAAGCGCCCTGGCCCCAGCCCAACAGCGCGGACACCATCTGGCCAGTTTGATTGGCGTCGTCGTCAATCGCCTGCTTGCCCACGATCAAGAGCTGCGGCTGTTCTTTCTCCGCCACGGCTTTCAACAGTTTGGCCACAGCCAGCGGCTGCAGCTCCACATCGGTTTCCACCAGGATGGCGCGATCCGCGCCCATCGCCAGCGCGGTGCGCAGGGTTTCCTCGCATTGCTTCACGCCCAGCGACACCGCGACGATTTCACTGACCTTGCCGGCTTCCTTGAGACGCACCGCCTCTTCCACCGCGATTTCGTCAAACGGGTTCATCGACATCTTGACGTTGGCGATATCCACGTCAGTGCCGTCGGCCTTGACCCGAACCTTCACGTTGTAATCCACAACGCGTTTCACAGCGACTAGAACTTTCATATTCCTCCAACAAACCTCTGGACATCTCTAAAAAGAAACCTGGAGCGGCTGATTGCCGCCGCCGCGCCGCCAAGCGCGGCCGTTTCAGAAATGCCGCCGTCTGGATTGATCGAACGCGGAAGCAGCTATTGCCGAAGCAAGCCTGATTATGCCCCAAGGACAAATTCAAACGAGCGTTTGGTTGATTTGTATTGCATACAGCGTGGCAAAAACGCAACTTATCTCCGATAGTACGTGATTTCTCGGCAATTTGCATTTCGGCCAAAAGCTGTCACAATGCACTGCAGCATTTCCTCGTCATATCAAGTCAGGAGCGGTCATGACTGTTTGGTTTGAAGATCTTCAGCTCGGCGATTTCTCCGAATTCAGCAAGACCATCACCGAAGCCGACGTGCTGATGTTCGCCGCCGTATCCGGCGACAACAACCCGGTGCACATCAATCAGGAATACGCGGAACAAACGCCGTTCGAGACACGCATCGCGCACGGCATGTTGACCGCCAGCCTGATCTCCACGGTGGTGGGGACCCAATTGCCCGGCCACGGCACCATCTATCTATCGCAATCCACCCGCTTCAAAGCGCCGGTGCGCATCGGCGATACTGTTACCGCCCGCGCCACCGTGATAGAGCTGAACCCGGACAAACACTTCGTCAAACTGGCGACTCAATGCTCGGTCCGCGGCAAGGTGGTGCTGGAAGGCGAATCCCTGGTCAAGGCGCCCAGCAAACCCTGAGCTTCAGACGATGACGCCGTGCCGGCCCAGCGCCCAGCGCACCGGCTCGGCCACCATCTCGTCGGGAAAATCCAAGCGCGCCCGCAGCCCCGCCACCACTTCCGGCGTGGTTGGCGCGTTCCCCAGGCCCACCGCCAAGTTAGACAGCCACTTCAGGTAGCCGATGCGGTAAATCGGGCTGCCGGCCATCTTTTCCTTGAACTCGGCCTCGCTCCAAGCGAACAACTCTAGCAAGCTCACGTCGTCCAGACCATGACGCACCGCAAAATCGGTCTCACGGGTATCGACCGCGAAACGGTTCCACGGACAGAACAGCTGACAATCGTCACAACCGTAAACCCGGTTGCCGATCAAGGGCCGCATCTCCTCCGGAATCGCTCGCTTCAATTCTATCGTCAGGTAGGAAATGCAACGCCGCGCGTCCACGGTATAGGGGGCGACGATGGCCGCGGTGGGACAGACATCGATGCAACGAGTGCAGCGGCCGCAATGGCCGTCCTCTACCGCGTCCTCCGGCAAGGGCAGATCGGTGAAGACCTCGCCCAGGAAAAACAAGGAGCCCTCGTTCTTGGTCAGCAGCAGAGTGTGTTTTCCGCGCCAACCCAGCCCGGCCTGGGCCGCCAGCGCCACCTCCGCCACCGGGGCGCTGTCGGTGAACACCCGATAGCCGAAATCGCCTATTTCCCGCTTGATTCGGTCCGCCAACGCCTGCAGTCGATTGCGCAAGACCTTGTGGTAGTCTCGCCCCAGCGCGTAACGCGATAAATAGGCTTTGCCGCCGTCGGCCAGCACTTCGGCCGAAGCGCGGGCCTGAGGCCAGTAATGCATGCGCAGAGAAATAACGGACAGGGTGCCGGGTACCAGATCCGCCGGCTTGACCCTCAAGGATCCGTGGCGGGCCATATAGTCCATCTCACCGTGATAACCGGCGGCCAACCAGGCGTTCAACTTCTGTTCCGCCTCCGGCGGCAGGCCGGCGCGACCGATTCTGGCGTCGGCGAAGCCCAATTCGCGCGCCCAGGCTTTGATTTGGCGCGCCAATTCGGGATAATCCGTTTTTTGTAAAGAGTTTTCGGTCATGGCCATGGATGATACCAGCGTTCGCTGCGGCTACCTGGAAGATGAAACCGCCACTCTGGCGCTGGGCAAAGCCTTCGCCGAAGCGGCGCGAGCCGGCCTCGTCGTCTATCTATTAGGCGACCTGGGCGCCGGCAAGACCACGTTCACGCGCGGCCTACTGACCGCGCTCGGCCATGCCGGCAAGGTCAAGAGCCCCACCTATACTCTGGTGGAGAGCTATTCTTTTCCTCACTATAGCGTGCACCATTTCGACCTGTACCGTTTCGCCGATCCCGAGGAATGGGAGGATGCCGGCTTCCGCGAATACTTCGGCCCAGACAGCCTGTGTCTGGTTGAATGGCCGGACAAGGCCGCGGATTTGCTGCCGCGCGCCGACATCGTACTGGAACTAGCCGTGGCCGGAAATGGTCGCAATTATCGTTTACTCGCCCACTCAGAAACCGGACAGTCATGCCTGATTCGACTTTCGATCCCATCCGCCGCCGCTTGATCGGCGCCGCGGCCGCCACCTTCATGCTGTCGGTGAGCCGCGTCGGCTTCGCCTCCGGCAGCCAGGTTGTCGCCTTGCGCATCTGGCCGGCGTCGACCTATACCCGGATCACGCTGGAGGCCAGCGAGGCCATCCAATACAAGCAGTTCACCATCGCCAACCCCAACCGCTTGGTGATCGACCTGCAAGGCGTGCAACTCAACAGCGTGCTAAAAGACATCGGCGGACAGATTTCCGCCGCCGATCCCTATATCAAAACAGCACGCGCCGGTCAGTTCGATCCGGAAACCGTGCGCCTGGTGCTGGAGTTGAAGGCCGACATCAAGCCGCAAGCCTTCACCCTGGCGCCGGTGGCCGAATACAAACATCGGCTGGTGGTGGACCTCTACCCGGCCGGCGGCCAACAAGACGATCCCCTGCTCGCCCTGCTTCAGGACTACAACAAGGGCAAGCTGGAACAACCGGCGCCGCAGATCAAGCCCAAGAAAAAAGACAGCAACCGCCCCATCATCGTGATGCTGGACCCGGGCCACGGCGGGGAAGACCCCGGTGCCGTCGGCCTGAACGGCACTCGCGAGAAAGACGTGGTGCTGCGCATCGGCAAGCAGTTGAAACGGCTGGTCGACGCGGAAAGCAATATGAAGGCCTATATGACCCGCGAGGAGGACGTGTTCATCCCGCTGGGCGTGCGCGTGGCCAAGGCGCGCAAGCTGAACGCCGACTTGTTCGTTTCCATCCACGCCGACGCCGCGCCCAACCGCGCAGCGCGCGGATCCTCGGTGTTCGCGCTGTCGGAAAAAGGCGCCACCAGCGCCTTCGCCAAAGCCCTGGCGCAAAGCCAGAACGACGCCGACCTGATCGGCGGCGTCAAGATAGGCAGCAAGGACAAATACCTGGCGCACACCCTGCTGGATCTGACCCAGACCGCCACCATCAACGACAGCCTGAAATTGGGCAAGACCGTGCTGGGGCATCTGGGCGGCCTCAACAAACTGCACAAGAGCGCGGTGGAGCAAGCCGGCTTCGCAGTCCTGAAAGCGCCGGACATCCCGTCCATCCTGGTGGAAACCGCCTTCATCTCCAACCCGGAGGAAGAACAGCGCCTGCTCAGCAGCGACTTCCAGCAGCAAATGGCCAATGCCATCTTCACCGGCATGAAGGGTTATTTTTCGCAAGGCGCGGCGCTGGCCGCCCGAGCCTGAATTCCCCTCCGCCCAAACAAAACAGGTCCCGTATGGGACCTGTTTTTCATTGAGGCCGGGCGCTTACTCGCCGCTGCTCGCCTCGCTCGGCGACTCTTCCTGCGCCGGCACTCGGTAGCTTTCCGTCGCCCACTCGCCCAAATCAATCAGACGGCAACGCTTGCTGCAAAACGGACGGAACTGGCTTTGCGGCTCCCAGCGCACCGGGGCGCGACAAGTGGGGCAGGCAACAACACGAACAGAATCAGACATGGCTTCTCAAAACGGGGCAAAGACCGGCGCACGTCGGTCAGAACTTGCAATTGGTCAGGTGAAACTCGACATCCTGCTCAGTCTGCCGCGGCCGGGATTCCCCGGTCACCGCGCTGACGAAGCGGATATTGAGCGCGTATTTATTGGCGGACAGCTCGGGCAACAGTTCCAGGCCGCCGTCGTAGGCCACGCGGATCAGTTGCACCACCTTGCCACCGGACATCTGCTGGAACACGCCGCGGCGCGCCACGTAATGGTGGGTCTTGCCGCTGTCGCGCAACAGGGTCAACAGAATGCCCGCCGCCTCGGCTGTGGGCATCAGCGGCGACGCCCAGCGTTTGATATCCTGGCGCCGCACTTCAGCCGACTTCTGCTGCCACTGGTGGTAAGACGGCAAATCGAACTGGCAGGTGCCGCCGGGAATGCCGGCGCGCTGCTTGATCGCCATCAGCCATTCGTTTTCACGCAAGTGTTGGCCGAACTTGCCGGTCAGCGCCAGCAGACGGCTGGACGCGTGCTCGATGTCCTCCAGCACGCCCTCCAGGGTTTCCTCCGCCACCTGCGGATTCTCGCGCAGCGCTTCCAGCATCTGTTTCTGCCGCTCCAGCTCCTGCAGCAGATCCGCCTTCAAGTCCGCGCGCGAGGCGGTTTCCATCAGCTCGAACAACACCAGCAGGGCCGCATGATGATCATACGGATGGTCCTTGCCGATGAAATACCCAAGACGTGCGTAAAGATGCTCCAGGCGGAGCAGGATGCGGGTTCGCTCGGTGACGGGAAACTCAAAACTGATCACGGCGCATCGGCCCTTCTGCTTGGCTCGCGAGAGCCCGGTTATGATCTATCGGCTAGGCTGGCAAGATAATAATCGTGTTTGGCGTCGACTTGAAGCCTCAATGCAGCCAAGCTGTCATTATTACAAATTATATCGTCGGCGCGTTCACGTCGCTGCGCTCGCGAACATTGCGCCGCCATGATCGCGCGCACGGCCTTTTCGTCCATGCCGTTGCGCCGCATCACCCGCTCCAGTTGCACCGACTCTTCGCAATCCACCAGCAAGGTGCGCGCCAGCATCGGCAGATAATGCCCGGTTTCGAACAACAAGGGCACCACCAACACGCAATACGGCCCGCGCGCAGCGGCCACCCTGGCCTCGCTCTGCCGCCGGATCAGCGGATGCAACACGCTCTCAAGCCGCTGCCGGCTGCCTGCGTCGGCGAACACCCGTTCGCGCATCCAGCCTCGATCCAAAGCCCCGTCGGCTCGCACCGCCCCCGCGCCGAACTCCGCCTCCAAGGCCGGCATCGCCGCGCCACACGGGCCGGTCAACTCGTGAGCAATGGCGTCGGTGTCGATCACCGGCACGCCCAATTCGGCGAAACGATCAGCCGCCGCGCTTTTGCCGGAGCCAATGCCGCCGGTCAAGCCCACGACTTTAATAGGCATGCAAATACCAATTCACGATGTCCTGCCCCCATATCAAAGCGATCCAACCAGCGGCCGCAAGATAAGGGCCAAACGGCAAGGGCTGACCACGGCCATGCTTGGCCAGCAAAATCAAGACCACGCCCACCGCCGCGCCCACCAGTGAAGACAACAAGATCACCAAAGGCAGCAAAGTCCATCCCAACCACGCGCCCAAAGCCGCCAGCAGCTTGAAGTCGCCATAGCCCATTCCTTCCTTGCCAGTGGCCAGCTTGAAGCCGTGAAACAGCAACCACAGACACAGATAGCCAGCCATCGCGCCTATCACCGCATCGGCCAGCGGCACGGTGCCGGTCAGCAAATTGAACAACAAGCCTCCCCACAACAAGGGCAAAGTCAGGTTGTCCGGCAGCAGCTGCGTATCCGCGTCGATAAAAGTCAGGGCCAACAGCACCGCGGTCAAAACCATATAGGCCGGCAGCTGTTCCGACCAGCCGAAGCGCCAGGCTAGGAAAGCGAACAACACCCCGGTCGACAGCTCCACCACCGGATAGCGCCAAGGGATCTTGGCCCGGCAGCTGCCACAGCGTCCGCGCAGCAACACAAAGCTCAACACGGGGATATTCTGCCACGGACGCACCGCAGCCCGGCATTGCGGGCAGTGCGAGCCCGGCCGCATTAAATTGTAGGGCTCGGACGCCTCGCCCTCTTCCAACTGCAGGCAATCAACGCAATTGCGTCGCCACTCGGCTTCCAACATCTTCGGCAAGCGATGGATGATCACATTCAAAAAGCTGCCAAGCAACAAGCCCAACGCCAGCGCTGCGCCGGCGAAAGCCAGCGGGTACGAGCCGGCGATCCAGCGCCACTCCTCAATCATCCAACCACCTGCCCCATTTTGAAAATCGGCATATACATCGCAATGATCAAACCGCCGATCAAGATCCCCAGAATCACCATAATGGCCGGCTCCAGCAAACTGGACAGCGCGGCAACCGCATTGTCGACTTCTTCTTCGTAAAAATCCGCCACCTTGTCCAACATCTGGTCCAGCGAACCGGACTCCTCCCCAATCGAGGTCATCTGCAGCACCATATTAGGGAACAAGTCGGTGCGCTGCATCGAATAGTTGAGGCTGGAACCGGTGCTGACATCGTTCTGAATCCGCTTGGTGGCGTCCGCATACACCTGATTGCCAGAGGCGCCACCCACCGAATCCAGCGCTTCCACCAACGGCACCCCGGCGGCGAACAAGGTGGACAAGGTGCGCGCCCAGCGCGCAATGGTGGCCTTGCGGATGATATCGCCGATCACCGGCAGACGCAGCAGGATGCGATCCATCCGCTCTTGCAGCTTAGGCGTGCGCTTGAAGGCGTAGAGAAAGCCGAACAGACTGCCGAAAATCACCCCGAAAATCAGCCACCAGTAATGGACGAAGCCATCCGACAGCCAGATCACGAACAGCGTCGGCGCCGGCAAATTGGCGCCGAAACTAGAGAACAAATCCTTGAACGCCGGAATCACGTAGATCATGATCACGGCGGTAATGATGAAGGCGGTGCCGACAATGGCAGACGGATAGATCAGGGCAGACTTGATCTTGCCCTTGATCGCCATCACCTTTTCCTTGTAAGTGGCCAATTTGTCCAGCAAGGAGTCCAGCACGCCGCCGGTTTCGCCCGCGGCGATAATGTTGCAGAACAGCTTGTCGAAGTACAAGGGACGTTTGCGGAAGGATTCCGCCAGCGACAAGCCGGTTTCAACGTCGGCTCGCACCTCCAGCAGCATCTTGGTCACGGCGGGGTTGCTGTGGCCCTTGGCCGCGATATCGAAAGCCTGCAACAAGGGCACGCCGGCGCGCATCATGGTCGCCAGTTGCCGGGTGAACAAGGTGATGTCCCGCTCGGTGATGCGCTTGCCAAAACCAGCGCGCCGGCGCTTGATCTTGACGACATTAATGCCCTGGCGCCGCAGTTGAGTCTTGGCCACCACCTCGGACTCCGCTCGCAATTCCCCGCGTATCGCCTTGCCCGCCCTGTCCTTGCCTTCCCATTCCCAGACAAAGCCCGGCGTCGCTTTTTTTGCTACCGTGACTGCCATTCCATGGCCTCTTTCTTATTCCAAGCCGTTAAGTCAGCGTTCCGGCGGCTGCCGGAGGTGAAAAGCCGCTCTTAGAACCTGTTCAAAGTCTCGCGAGCAAGAGCGCAAACGGCTTAAGAAGCTGGGTGTCCATACAGTACATAAGCATTCTGAAGTCGGTTTCAACGCCCTTATCTAAACAATCCTGCTGAAGCGCAGCAGACATTGAACAGGTTCTTACTCGTTAGTCACCGCCTCAATCTCCGTCAACGACGTCAAACCCGCCTTCACCTTAAGCAAACCGGCATGGCGCAAGTCCACCATGCCCTCCTTGCGCGCCAAGTCGGCGATATCGATGGCGGTGCCGTTCTGCATGATCAAACGCGTCATCGCATCGGTAATCGGCATCACTTCGTAAATGCCGGAACGGCCGCGATAGCCGGTATTGCGGCACTCCTCGCAGCCCACCGGCGCATAGGGCTTCCAACTGCCGTCCAGCTCCTCTTTCTTGAAACCCGCTCGCAGCAGCGCCTCTTCGGGAATGTCCGCCGGCTTCTTGCAATGCGCGCACAGACGGCGCGCCAAGCGCTGCGCCATGATCAGCAGCACTGAACTGGCGATATTGAACGGCGCCACTCCCATATTCAACATCCGGGTCAATGTCGCCGGCGCATTATTGGTATGCAGGGTGGAAAACACCATATGGCCGGTTTGCGCCGCCTTGATCGCAATGTCAGCCGTTTCGAAGTCCCGGATCTCGCCCACCATGATCACATCCGGATCCTGCCGCAAAAAAGCCTTCAAGGCCGAGGCGAAGGTTAGCCCGGCGCGCTCATTGACATTGACCTGGTTAATGCCCGGCAAGTTGATTTCCACCGGGTCCTCCGCCGTGGCGATATTGATATCAGGCTTATTCAACAAATTAAGACAGGTATACAACGATACCGTTTTACCGCTGCCGGTAGGCCCGGTCACCAACACCATGCCGTAAGGACGCTCGATCGCCTCCAGCAACAAGCGCTTCTGCTCCGGCTCGAAACCCAGCTGTTCGATATCCAGATTCGCCGCCGACGAGTCCAGGATACGCATCACGATCTTCTCACCGTACAAGGTAGGCAAGGTGCTGACCCGGAAGTCAATCGCCCGCGCCTTGGAAATGACCAGCTTCATGCGGCCATCCTGCGGCACCCGTTTCTCCGAAATATCCAGCTTGGAAATCACCTTGATCCGGGAAGCGATCTTTTCCTTCAATACCAGGGGAGGCTGCGAAATCTCCTTCAACACCCCGTCCACCCGGTAGCGAATGCGGTAAAACTTCTCATAGGGCTCGAAATGAATATCGGACGCGCCGCCATTGATCGCGTCCAACAGCACCTTATGGATGAACTTGACCACCGGCGCATCGTCGACATCCGGCTGTGGGCCGGTATCCGTCGGCGCATCCGGATCGGCGAATTCCAGATCGCCAAAATCCTCGTTCTCCAGGGCCTTAATCGCGGCAGTGGCGTCTTCGCTGTACTTACCGAGCATCTTGCCCAGCTTATCGTCCTCCACCACCACCACCTCCACCGTCATCCCGGTCTTGAAGGTGATGGCGTGATAGGCCGAAGTCTGGGTGGGGTCGGAGGTGCCGACATACAGCTTGTTGCCTCGCTTGAGCAGTGGCAGCAAGCGCCGGCTGGCGATCAACTCGTCATCCACCACGCCCTTGGGCAACTGATCAAGATCGATGGCCGACATGTCCAACAAGGGATAGCCAAAGGTCTTGGACGCGAACATCGCCACATCCTGCGCCGTCATCTTCTTGCTCTGAATCAGCTGCTCGACAAAGCTGATATGCGATGCCTGAGACTGACGCAGGATCGCATCCGCATCCTGCTGCAACAGCATATTGTTTTGCACCAAGGCCCGACCCAAGCCGGAAATGCCAGCCGAAGCTTCCATACGCTTGCAACTCACCAGTGAACAGATTAGACGACACCGCGCGGCGCTCCTGCGTCATAGCTCGCCACCTTGAAGACAGCCGCACTACCGTTACAACATTATATGCAAAATGCGGGGGCTGCTTTGACTTAAATCCCGGCGCAGCCGGATTACGCCAAGCATCCGCGCAAAAACAAAAAGGACTGCCGAAGCAGTCCTTTCAAGGTGGTACTCAGGTGCGCTTAGAAGCGGTGCACCAGACCCAAGCCGAAGGAGTTTTCCTTCTCCACATTATTGCCCTTCCACTTCACGTGACCGTAGGAAGTGTAAACCTCGGTACGCTTGGACAAGGCATAGTCCAGAGCCAATACATATTGGTCGTAACCAGAGTTGTTGACATCGCTACCACCAACGCTGATGTCGTAACCCTTCACGTAGGAGAAGTACGGGGTCAACGAACCGAAGGTATAACCCAGAGTCAGGGCCAGTTCGCGGGTTTTCACTTCTTTGCTCACATCCAAATTGCTAGAGCCAGCGGTCAAAGCGTTAAAGGCGGCTTTGTTATACAACACGCCCTTGGTATCGGCATAAACGCCGGCAGTGCCATCGATATAGCCACGAATTTGTTGATAGCCCAAGACCGCATAGATATTGTTGGCCATGTAGCCGCCTTCAAAGCGGTGCCAATCTTTATTCGAGCTACGACCGCCAGACACAAGCGCCTTATCGGCGTCACCCCAGTTCTGGTAGTTGTACTTGCCGAAGAAGCCGGAGTTTTCATAGCTCAGGCCCAGGTTCCAAGTCTGGCGATTGGTGCGGCTGCCATCAGTGCTTGCCCCGCGAGCTTCGTCGGTGCCATACAGGAACGCGAAGCTGAAGCCGGCCCAGTTCGGGCTGTCGTAGCGAATGGCATTGTTGACGCGGTCGTCAAGGCGGGTGAAGTAAGCCAGACCACCTACGCTTTGCGAACTGTAATAGCCCGGGTCCACCTGTTCCATCGAATCGTTAGCGTAGTTGGACAGACGCCCCAGACGGAACTTACCCCAGCTGTCGCCGGCCAAGCCGATGAAACTGTCGCGGGTATTAAAGCCAGAGGATTCGGAGCCGTCGATATTCACGCGATTCTCAACCTGCCAGATGGCTTTCAAGCCATTGCCCAGATCTTCGTTGCCCTTGAAGCCGATGCGCGAGGTCCAGTCGTTGATCTGGGAGTTACCCTGGGGCTTGCCGTTGGAGTCAAGGCTGGTATTCGAGCGGTAGGTCTTGTTGTACTCGTAACCACCGCGGATTTCACCATAGATGGTGACGTCGGCCATCGCGGCGGCGGCCGGCATCAGGGCGGCGATTGCAAGAGCGATATGCGTCTTGTTCATTGCAGTTCCTTTCAAGTCAGTTGATGTTGTCCTGTTGATTTCGCTGTTCTAAAGCCAGAGAACCCGGACATTTATGTGCCACCGATATGCTTCGGTGATCGCTAGCCTCAATATAAGACTGACGTTGCGAAAAAACAAAAACAGCATGTACTTTCGACAAAAAAGCACTCAAAAAAACAACACAAGCATCACAAGCCATTGTTTTACATGAACTCGACAGCTAAGTACCACCGCCATTTAGATGCAGTTACGCAACACAAGCAGTAATTTAGTGCAAAAAAGCAACAAACCCATGGGCATAAAAATGGACAATTCATTGTCAGACAATCAAACCACAGCAAATCTACCTACGAGCAAGGCTGTACTTTACTGGCTCAGGCGCGATTTGCGCCTGGAAGACAATCACGCCTTGCAGCAAGCGCTGGCCTCGGGTCTCCCGGTTCAATGCGTCTTTGTCTTCGACAGCAATATTCTAGACACGCTCTCCCCCACCGATCGGCGCCTCGGCTTCATCTGGCAATCCCTGCGGGAAATTCAGAACACCCTACGCGCGGCGGGCGGCGAGCTGTGGTGCGAAACCGGACCAGCGCCAGACATCATCCCCAGACTAGCGGCGCAGCTAGGCGCCGACGCCGTTTACGCGAACGAGGATTACGAGCCCTATGCGCGCCAGCGAGACACGCAGGTCGCTCAAGCCTTGGCGACGATGGGCAAGACCTTCCACGCCTACAAGGACCAGGTCATTTTCGCCCGGGACGAACTGCTCACGGCCAGCGGCAAACCATTCACCGTGTTTACCCCATATTGCAATGCCTGGCTCAAAAGGCTGAGCCCACAGCACAGCCAAGCGCTGACCGTGCCGCCGCTGACCGGCCGGCTGCGCCCGCCAGCGGGAACGCCGGCCATGCCCAGCCTGGCAGAATTAGGATTTGCCCAGACCGAGCCTTGCTTACTGGCGCCGGGTGCGTCCGGCGCAAAAGAACTGTTTGCCGATTTTTGTCAGCAACGCATCCAACGCTACCATCAACAAAGAGACTATCCCGGCGTAAAGGGCGTGTCCTACCTCTCCACCCACTTGCGTTTCGGCACCCTCTCGATTCGCCAATTGGTGCAATTCGCCTGCTTCGACGGCGGCGAGGGCGCTATGTGCTGGCTGAAGGAGTTGATCTGGCGAGAGTTTTATCAGCAACTGCTGTGGCACTTTCCGGATGCGTCCACTCACAGCTTCAAGCCGCAATACCGCGACCTGCCCTTTCCCAATCGCCCGGACTGGTTGGAAAGCTGGCAGAAAGGACTAAGCGGTTATCCGCTGATTGATGCGGCCATGCGACAACTGAACCAAACCGGCTATATGCACAACCGGCTGCGCATGATCGCCGCCAGCTTTCTGGTCAAGGATCTGCTGATTGACTGGCGTCTGGGAGAACGCTATTTCGCGGAGAAACTGCTGGATTTCGATCTGGCGTCGAACAACGGCGGCTGGCAATGGGCCGCCTCCACCGGCTGCGACGCACAGCCCTATTTCCGCATCTTCAACCCAGTGACTCAATCGCAGAAATTCGACCCGGACGGCCGCTTCATCCGCCGCTACGTACCGGAGCTGGCGGCACTAAACGATCAGGCGATTCACGCCCCCTGGCAAGCCAAGGCGCTGCCGGAAGGCTTCGAGCTGGGCCGCGACTATCCGCTCCCCATCGTCGACCACGCCGAGCAACGGCAGCTGGCTCTGGCCCTGTTCGGCAAGCAATGAAAAACGCCCGCATCCGCGGGCGTTGTTTCCAGCAAACCGTTACCTGACAAGCATCAAAGCTTTTTCTTGGCCGCCGGCTTGGAGGCTTCTTTCTTGGCGCCGGCCACCGGCTTGGCAGCCGTCGCAGCAGGTTTGGCGGCGGCAGCGGGCTTGGCCGCCGCTTTCGGGGCGGCGCTGGACGCTCCGCTGACCGAGATCTCGCTACGCAGCTTTTCCAGGGTCTTGTCGCCGATTCCACTGACACTCTTCAGGTCGTCGACACTCTTGAACGGCCCGTTCTTGGCGCGGTATTCCACGATGGCTTTGGCCTTGACCGGGCCGATGCCGTTCAGCGCCTCCAGCTCCTGCTGGTTAGCGGTATTGATGTTGACGGCGGCAAAAGCGGTGCCGCAAATCAGCATCAG
This sequence comes from Chromobacterium fluminis, assembly GCF_011602385.1. Taxonomy (NCBI): domain Bacteria; kingdom Pseudomonadati; phylum Pseudomonadota; class Betaproteobacteria; order Neisseriales; family Chromobacteriaceae; genus Chromobacterium; species Chromobacterium fluminis. The sequence goes on from NZ_JAAOMA010000025.1 coordinate 19,447, forward strand.
GGCGGCAAACAGGGCTAACAATTTTTTCATCATTGATCTCCTTGTGAGACAGGACTGAGCAACCTCAACCGCGTTGCAGGATCAATTCTATGACGACCTTGCTGCCAATGTAAGCCAGCGCCAAGGACAGGAAACCAGCCAAAGTCCAGCGAATCGCCACCCGACCGCGCCAGCCTTGCAACTTGCGGCCGATCAACAAGCCGCCGAACAGCAGCCAGGACAACACGGCGAAAACGGTCTTGTGCGTCAGCGCCGCGGCGTGCCCCAGCACTTCCTCGGAAAACACCACCCCGGTCAACAAAGAAACCGTCAACAACAAAAAGCCGACGCCAATCACTTGGAACATCATTTTTTCCAGGGAAAGCAAAGGCGGCAATTGCCTAAGCAGCGGAGACGCCCGTTTATCGTGCAGAGCCTTTTCCAAAAACAGCATCAAAATGGCGATCAGGGCGCCGATGGCGAACAGGCTATAGGCAAACAAGGACACCAGGATATGCAGTACAAAAGCCGGATTGCTCAGGTCCTGGACCACGTGTTGGCCTGGAAACAGCAGAGCGAAACCCAGCGCAGCCATCGCCAGCGGCATCATGAACAGCTGCAAACCTTCCACGCGATAGAAAAAACTGCAGGTCCAATAAATCAGCATCATGATCCATACCATTACCGACAGCGCGCGGCCAACGCCAAGAGACAGCAAAGCCCCCTGAGTCAGCGGCAACAGCACGGCTATCGCCTGTAGCAGCAGCAACACGCCCAATAGGCTGTGCTCCAGCCGCGGCTTGCGCGGCCAGCAAGCCAGGCCGCGCCAGTTGGCGAAGTAATGCCAGGTAAAGACCCCGTAAGAGAGGATCAGCGCAATAGAAAGTACGAGCAGGAAGCTGGTCATGGCGAGTGTTTTATCAAAACCGGGTGCTGCCCGGCGGCTCGTGGTAAAATCAATGGTTTGAGAGTCTACACCAACCGGCAAGCCGTTGGCAGAAGTAAGGACGCACCATGCTAGACAACCTGACCAGCCGCCTGTCCGGCGTGATGAAAAATCTGCGCGGCAATGCGCGCTTGACCGAGACCAATATCCAGGACGCGATGCGCGAAGTGCGCATGGCCCTGCTGGAGGCCGACGTCGCCCTGCCCGTGGTCAAAACCTTTATCTCCCAGGTCAAGGAACGCGCCCTTGGCCAGGACGTGGCCGGCAGCCTGACTCCGGGCCAGGCCCTAGTGGGCGTGGTCAATGAGGAATTGACCAAATTGATGGGCGAGAAGAACGACGCCCTCAATCTGGCGGCCGTGCCCCCCGCCATTGTGCTGATGGCCGGCCTGCAGGGCGCCGGCAAGACCACCACGGTGGGCAAACTCGCCAAGCTGTTGAAAGAGACCCAGAAGAAAAAAGTACTGGTCGTCTCCGCCGACATCTACCGTCCCGCCGCGATCGAACAATTGAAACTGCTGGCCCAACAGGTCGAAGTCGAATGGTTTCCCTCCTCCGGCGACCAGAATCCCGTCGACATCGCCCGCGCCGCAGTGGATCACGCCAAGCGTCACTTCTTCGATGTCCTGATGGTGGACACCGCCGGCCGTTTGGCCATCGACGAGGCGATGATGGCCGAGATCAAAGCGCTGCATGCCGCGCTGAATCCGGTGGAAACCCTGTTCGTCGTCGATGCGATGCAGGGCCAAGACGCGGTCAACACCGCCCAGGCTTTCAATGAAGCGCTGCCGCTGACCGGCGTCATCCTCACCAAGATGGACGGCGACTCGCGTGGCGGCGCCGCGCTGTCGGTCCGCCACATCACCGGCAAGCCGATCAAATTCATCGGCGTCGGCGAAAAGGTGTCCGGCCTGGAACCCTTCCACCCGGACCGGATCGCCAGCCGCATTCTGGGCATGGGCGATGTGCTGTCGCTGATCGAGGAGGTGCAAAAAGGCATCGATCAGGACGAAGCCGCCGCCATGGCCAAGAAGTTGAAATCCGGCAAGGGTTTCGACCTCGAGGACTTCAAGGCCCAGATGCAGCAGATGAAAAAAATGGGCGGCATGAGCAACCTGCTGGAGAAAATGCCAGGGCAACTGGGCCAAATGGCCAAGGGCGTGCAGGGCGCGGAGGCGGAGAAAACCATGCGCCGCATCGAAGGCATCATCAATTCAATGACGCCGCAGGAACGCCACAAACCGGAATTGCTCAAGGCCAGCCGCAAGCGACGCATCGCCGCCGGCGCCGGCGTGACGGTGCAGGAGGTCAACAAGCTGCTGAACCAGTTCGAGCAGACGCAGAAAATGATGAAGCAGTTCTCCTCCAAGGGAGGCATGATGAAAATGCTTCGCGGCATGAAGGGCATGATGCCCGGCATGTAAGCTGAAACGGGTGCCTAGCACCCGTTTTTCTTGATGTAAAAGGATTTCGATGTCGCTCGATGTTGTCGTTCTGACCGATTCGCGCCTGCTGCCGCCTGACGACAGCGACTGGTATCGCCGCCAGGTTCATCATGAGGACGGCTTGGTCCTGGCAGCGCTACAGCGCCAGGGCTTGCGCGCCCGCCGCCTGGCCTGGGACGATCCTGACATGGACTGGGCCGGCGCGCGCTGCGCGCTGTTCCGCACCACTTGGGATTACTTCGAGCGCCTGCCCGCGTTTTCCGACTGGCTGACGCGCGCGGCCGGTCAAACACTGCTATTCAACGAGATTGGGCTGATTCGCTGGAATCTGGACAAACATTACCTGTCCGAACTGCAACAAAACGCTGTTCATACGGTAGACACCCGCTACATTGAGAAAGGCGCGCCGCAAACACTGCGCCAACTGCTGGCGGAGCGAGGCTGGAACGACGCCATCTTGAAGCCGGCCGTCTCCGGCGCCGCCCGGCACACGTATCGCGTCGCCCCGGCAAACGCGGAAATGCTGGAATGCGCGTACGCCGAGCTGATCCAAGAAGAAGCCATGTTGCTGCAACCCATGCAACACAGCGTGCTGAGCCAGGGGGAGCTGTCCCTGATCGTCATCGACGGCCATTTCAGCCACGCCATCCGCAAAACGCCGAAGTCCGGCGACTTCCGCGTGCAGGACGACCACGGCGGCCAGGTTCACCCGCACCAGGCCGACGCGCAAGAGATCGCCTTCGCAGAGGCCGCCGTACGAGCAGTGCCTTTCGACGTGCTGTACGCGCGCGTCGACGTGATTCGCGACAACCATGGCCGCCTAGCGGTCATGGAATTGGAAATGATCGAACCGGAGCTGTTTTTCCGCTTTCGGCCGCAAGCCGCGGAGGAGTTGGCCGCGGCGCTCGCGCGACGCCTGCGTTGAGCATTAAGCGATTTTGTACCGCAACCCGCCAGAACACCGGCAACCCACGTTTGGAACTACCCAGCATGAACCTGACCACGCTGACCGCCCTAAGCCCCCTGGATGGCCGCTACGCCGGCCAAGTCGAGGCCTTGCGCAATCTGTTTTCCGAGTACGGCCTGATGAAGTTCCGCATTAAAGTGGAGCTGGAATGGCTGAAGATGCTGGCCGCCGAGCCAGGCATCGAGGAAGTGCCTTCCTTCTCGGAGGCCACCATCCGTGAAATCGACGACGTGATCGCCAACTTCAACGTGCAGCACGGCGAAGAGGTCAAAGCCATCGAGGCGCGCACCAATCACGACGTGAAGGCCATCGAATACTGGCTGAAGGAACGCCTGTCCGGCAACCCGGAAGTGATGGCGGCCAGCGAGTTCATCCACTTCGCCTGCACCTCCGAAGACATCAACAACCTGTCGCACGCGCTGATGCTGAAAACCGCGCGCAACACCGTAGTACTGCCCACGATCGACGAAGTCATCCACAAGCTGCAAAAACTGGCGCACGAACTGGCCGACACCGCGATGATGTGCCGCACCCACGGCCAGCCGGCGACACCGTCCACCATGGGCAAGGAATTGGCCAATACGGTGTACCGCCTGAAACGCCAACGCGAGCAACTGGTACACCAGGAAATCCTGGGCAAGATCAATGGCGCGGTAGGCAATTACAACGCCCATCTGGTCGCTTACCCCAACATCGACTGGGAAAGCTTCTGCGGCCGCTTCGTCACCGGCCTGGGTCTGACCTTCAACCCCTACACCATCCAGATCGAACCGCATGACTATATGGCCGAGCTGTATCAGGTTCTGGCGCGGGTCAACACCATCCTGGTCGACCTGAACCGCGATATCTGGGGCTATATCTCGCTGGGCTATTTCAAGCAGAAGGTGAAGAAGGACGAAGTCGGCAGCTCCACCATGCCGCACAAGGTCAACCCGATCGACTTCGAAAACGCCGAGGGCAACCTGGGCATGGCCAACGCCATCCTGGGCCACTTGGCGGAAAAACTGCCGGTATCGCGCTGGCAGCGCGACCTGACCGACTCCACCGTGCTGCGCAATATGGGCGTGGGCTTCGGCTACACCATTCTGGGCCTCAAAGCCTGCCTGAAGGGCTTGAACAAGCTGGAAATAAATCCACAGGCAATCGCATTCGAGCTGGACAACAGCTGGGAGCTGCTGGCGGAGCCGGTGCAAACCGTGATGCGTCGCCACGGCGTACCCAACCCCTACGAGCAGCTGAAGGAATTGACGCGCGGCAAGGGCGGCATTACCCGTGAAACCCTGCACGCCTTCATCAAGAATCTGGAATTGCCCGAAGCGGAAAAAGCCCGCTTGCTGGAATTGACCCCGGCCGGCTATATCGGCAAGGCCTCGGAACTGGCCAAGCGCATTTAATCACGCCTGCGCGAGCAATAAAAAAAACCGCCGTTACCCGGCGGTTTTTTATTCAGCGGCCATTAATCAGACAGGCCGCCGGGAAAACAAAAAACCCAGATTTCACAAAGAAAGCTGGGTTTTTGGATTTGGTTGCGGGGGCAGGATTTGAACCTACGACCTTCGGGTTATGAGCCCGACGAGCTACCAGACTGCTCCACCCCGCGTCAGAGAGGTTGCATATTATACAAGCCCGCTTTAACTGTCAAGATATTTCTACCTTGAGCCAATTCAGACACTCCAATCCACCCAACCCAGCTGCCATGTGGCCAAAATCACCAGACCGAATACGATGCGATACCAGGCGAACGCATTGAAGTTGTGGCTGGACACATAGCGGATCAAACCACGCACCGCGAAGAAAGCGCTGATGAAGGCCGCGATGAAGCCAACGCCTATCACCGGCACATCCGCGGCGGTGAACTGGTGCCAATGCTTGTACACGTCGTAGAACGTAGCCGCGAACATGGTAGGCACCGCCAGGAAAAAGGAAAACTCGGTGGCTACTTTGCGGTCTAGGCCAAACAACATACCGCCGATAATGGTGGAGCCGGAGCGCGATGTGCCGGGCACCATGGCGAACACCTGAGCGATCCCCACTTTCAACGCGTCTTGCCAGCTCATCGCGTCCACGCTGCTCACCCGCGGCACGCGCTGTCTGCGCTCAACCAGCAGAATGATGACGCCGCCCACTATCAAGGCCAGCGCCACCGTCAGCGGGTTGAACAAATAGTGTTTGATCGCCTTGATCGCGAAGAAACCGATGACCGCCGCCGGCAGGAAGGCCACCAGCAAGTTGCCGATGAAGCGCAACGACTGCGCATCCCGCTGCAAAGCGCCCTGCGCCACGCCCAGAAAACGCTGACGGTATTCCCAAACCACCGCCAGGATTGCCCCCAGCTGAATCACCACCTCAAACACGTCGGCATTGTTTTGAAAACCGATCAGGTCCCCCACCACAATCAAGTGTCCGGTGCTGGAAATCGGAAAAAACTCCGTCACCCCTTCGACGATGCCCAGCAATAAAGCCTTAGCCAACAGCATCAAATCCATGTCCCCCCATCCCCCATCAAGGTTTAATATGCGCAAAAGGCAGCCCCCGGGGCTGCCTTCTTCACCAAGCGTCTTGCTCGATTCTTATTTTTTCTCGGCTCGGGCCTTAGCCACCAGCTCGTTGATCACCTGCACCATGCGCTCCGGCGCCACCGGCGTCACTACGTATTTACCGTTGACGATCACCGTCGGGGTACCCTGAATCGCATAATCGCGAGTCATCTTGGCCGCCTTGGCCACCTGCGCGTTCACGCCGAAGGATTTGTACGCCTGCATCACCTTGGCGGCGTCAACGCCCTTCTGCTGCTTGAGCCAATTGGCGAACACCCCCTCGTCAGACAGGTTGACGCGCGACTTCACCACAGCCTCGAAAGCCGGGCGGTGCAGTTTGTCGTAGGCGCCGGAAGTCTTGAAGGCGGAGAACATGCGCACGAAGCCTTCCATCGACTTTTGCCACACGATCTGCTCCTTGGAGAAAGCCACGTCGGCGGGCTTGCTCTTTTCCCAAGCGCTCATCGCCGGCTCAAGCTCCAGGCAGTGAATGCAGTGGTAGGAGAAGAACTCGATCACCTCTACCTTTTTCGAATCCGCCACCGGCTGCGGCGTCGCCAGCATGGTGTAATCCTTGCCCAGCTCAATCGCCGCGTTTGCCAAGCCGCTGAACAGCATCAACGAAAGCAATAACCACTTTTTCATTATCGATTCCCTAATAGAGGAAGAGTTTATTCCGCCTTGACGACTGTCGCGCCAATGCCATCCTGCTTCAACTGAGCCTTCACCCGATCCACCTCGTCCTGGCGGCTATACGGCCCCACCCTGACCCGATGCACCAGTCCCTTTTCCGGCACAGTTACCGACTGGATTTTGGCCTCTACGCCCAACAAAGCCAGCTTGGCCTTGAGGTTGTCCGCCTCGTCCTGATTCTGGAAAGAACCCAGCTGCAAGTAGACCTTTTTGGCCGCCTGCTGAGCAGAAGGTTCCGCCGCCTTGCCGTTCTTGCCTGGCACCGCATCCACCTGGCCAGGCAAGATCTTGTAGAAATCAAAGCGTTGCTCGTCCTTGCCGGCCTCCTTGGCCGCCGGTGCGGCCGAGGTCGGCTTGGCCGGAGTTTCCGCCGGCATCGGCGGTGGAGCGGATGGCGGCTGAGTCGGCTTGCTCACCGGGGCCGGCGCAGTGGCGGTTTCCGAAGCGGCGTCCGCAATGCGGGTGCCCGGCGCCAGCAACTCCGTTGGCGGCGCGGAAGCGCTGGCCGCTTTGCGATCCAACTTTTCCAAGTTGCTGAACGGCGTAGAGGACTTATTCAGATACATGGCGAGGCCTACCGCGACGGCAACCCCGACAATCAGGCCGATGACGATGCCCGCCACCATGCCGCCGCCTCCGCTTCTGGAGCTGGATGAGCGGCCGCGGGAACTACGGGAGGAATTTTTTAAATCTCGATTTGCCATGCAGCACTTACGCTTTTAACTAATCAAATAGTTCAAAAAACTATCTGGATTGATCAATTCTTTATTTATTGTTAGCCATTAGGCATTGCAGCGCGTCGTAATTGAATTGCCTGCAACACATGCTCCCGCATGACCATAGCCTGACCTTGTAAATCGGCAATGGTTCTGGAAACTCGAAGTATCCGATGATAACTGCGCGCCGACAAGCCGATCTTGTCCAAAACTTGCCGCAATAATGCCAGCCCCTCGGCGTGAAAATCGCCAAGCGCCTCCAATTCAGTCCCGCTCAAGCCGGCATTCGCCTTTCCCTGCCTCGCCAATTGTCGACGATACGCCGACTCTACCCGTTCACGCACCAAAGCGCTCGGCTCGCCGGCGACCCCACCCACCAGCTCGTCGGCAGGCAAGGACTGCACTTCAACATGCAAATCGATGCGATCCAATAAGGGGCCGGATATTTTACCTCGATAGCGCCCCACTTGCTCGGGCGTGCACCGGCATTTTCCGCTGAAATGCCCAAGATAGCCACACGGACAGGGATTCATTGCCGCAATCAGCTGAAATCGGGCGGGAAAACTGGCTTGGCGTGCGGCGCGCGAGATGTGGATCACCCCGGCCTCCAGCGGCTCGCGCAAGACTTCCAGCACTTTGCGATCGAACTCCGGCAATTCGTCCAGAAACAAGACGCCATGGTGCGCCAAGCTGATTTCCCCAGGCCGGGGATCGCTGCCTCCGCCCACCAACGCAACCGCGGACGCGGTATGGTGCGGGGAACGGAACGGCCGTACGCCCCAATCGTCCAGAGCGAAGCCATCGGTCCCCAAAGAACGCACGGCGGCGCTTTCCAGCGCCTCTTCATCCGGCATGCCGGGCAAGATACCGGGCAGGCGGGCTGCCAACATGGATTTGCCGGTGCCTGGCGGTCCGATCAACAAGAGGCTGTGCCGTCCGGCCGCGGCCACTTCCAGCGCATGACGCGCCAAGGACTGGCCTTTGATATCCAACAGATCAAGGTAATCCGGAAGCGATCGGGACGAGCCACCCTCTTGCCGATACGGTTCCAGCGTGGAAAGACCGTTGAGAAAGGCGCAGGCCTCAACCAGGGTGCTCACGCCATACAAAGGCATGCCCTCAAGCACGGCGGCCTCCTTGGCGCTGGCTACCGGCAAGATGAAGGCACGCCCCGCTTCCCTCGTCTTGCACGCCATCGCCAAAGCGCCGCGCACCGGCCGCAGGGCACCGGTCAAGGCCAGCTCTCCGGCGATTTCATATTCCGCCAACTGGGGACAGCGCACCTGTCCGCTGGCAACAAGAATGCCAATGGCGATGGGCAGATCAAAACGGCCGGAGTCTTTGGGAAGATCGGCCGGGGCCAGATTGACGGTGATGCGCCGGGCCGGGAACTCAAAACCAGAGGTCAAAATCGCCGCGCGGACCCGCTCCCGACTTTCCTTCACCTCAAGGTCCGGCAAACCGACAATGGTGAAAGCGGGCAAGCCGTTGGCCAAATGCACTTCCACCGCAACCTCAGGCGCGTCCACTCCGGCCAGCGCCCGACTTGCGACCACGGCCAGCGCCATGTCGCTCAGGAGTGGCCGAGTTCTGATTGGGCTTCTACCGTGGCTCGCGCTTCCTCCGGGAACACCTGCGCCTCTAAGCGCGCTAGCTTCTGCTCCAGTTGAGCCAGCTTCTCCCGAGTCCGCACCAACACTTCCTGCTGCACGTCGAACTCCTCGCGCGTCACCAGATCCATTTTGCTGAAGGTGGAGGCCATCATCGCTTTGACGTTTTTCTCAATGTCCTTGGCCGGGCTGGCGGCAATCGTTTCGCTGATCTTGTTGCCGATTTCCTCGAACAGCTTTTGGCTCAACATGACGCGGCTCCTTGAGTGAGTAAGTGATAACAGAGCAGAGTGTAGCAAAAAGCCAAGCCCATCACTCGCCAGCGCGTACCCATTGACGAGCGCCTCTCCCAACTCCGCGCCCTAACGGCACCAAATCAGTGCGGAGCCCCAACGCCGCATGCACCGGGAAAGTGCCAAAAAGGCCAGTACAGACCTTTTTTGCGTTGCAACATGATCTTAGCGTTTTCTTTTGCGCCAATCCGGCCTGGCACGATTCATGCGTATTGACGCGACAGCAGCCCTCAACTCAAGACACCGGATCATCAGACCCAAGGAGCAGTCATGAAACTCGTTTCTGCCATCATCAAGCCCTTCAAGCTGGACGAAGTCCGAGAAGCCTTGTCCGCCATCGGCGTGCAAGGCGTCACCGTCACCGAAGTCAAAGGCTTCGGTCGCCAGAAGGGGCATACCGAACTCTACCGCGGGGCCGAATACGTGGTGGACTTCCTGCCCAAGGTCAAACTGGAGATCGCCATAGACGACGCTTTGCTCGACCAGGTCGTGGAGGCCATCGAAAAATCCGCCCGCACCGGCAAGATCGGCGACGGCAAGATCTTCGTCTACGACCTGGAACAAGTGGTGCGCATCCGCACCGGCGAAACCGGCGCCGACGCGGTCTGAACCGCAATAGAGACTTAGGGGAAACGACAATGAAAAAACTGCTCGCAACCATTCAGCTCGCCGGCCTGGGTCTAATGGCTCCGCTGGCGTTCGCCGCCGCGCCGGCCGGCCCCGCGATTGCCGACGCCAAGAGCATCAGCGCCGGCGACACCGCCTGGATGCTGATCTCCACTGCCTTGGTGCTGTTCATGACGATTCCCGGCCTGGCCCTGTTCTATGGCGGCATGGTGCGCAAGAAAAACGTATTGGCGACGCTAATGCAAAGTTTCGCCATCACCGCGCTGATCACGGTGCTCTGGGCGGTCATCGGCTACAGCCTGGCCTTCACCGTCGGCACGCCTTATCTCGGCGACTTGAGCCGCGTGATGCTGGACGGCATGGTTTACCTGAAAGATGCCGGCAAATTGGCAGTACATCCGCTGGCCGGCACCATACCGGAATCGGTATTCATGACCTTTCAGATGACTTTCGCCATCATCACCCCCGCGCTGATCACCGGGGCCTTCGCCGAGCGAATGAAGTTTTCCGCGATGTTGGTCTTTATGGCCCTGTGGTCCTTGCTGGTCTACGTGCCAGTGGCCCATTGGGTCTGGGCTCCGGGTGGCTGGATGGCCGACAAGGGCGTGCTGGACTTCGCCGGCGGAACCGTAGTGCATATCAACGCCGGTATCGCCGGCTTGGTAACCGCCTTGGTGCTGGGCAAGCGCGTGGGTTTCGGCAAGGAAGCGATGCCCCCCCATAACCTGGTGCTGACCCTGGTGGGGGCATCGATGCTGTGGGTGGGCTGGTTCGGCTTCAACGCCGGTTCCGCCGCTGCGGCGGACGGCCGCGCCGGCATGGCCATGGTCACTACCCAGCTTGCCACCGCCGCCGCCGCGCTGGCCTGGATGTTTGCCGAATGGCTCACCAAGAAAAAGCCTTCGGTGCTGGGCATTGCCTCGGGCGCGGTCGCCGGTTTGGTCGCCATCACGCCTGCGGCCGGCTTCGTCGACGTCAAAGGCGCGCTGATTATTGGCCTGGCGGCCGGCGTGGTGTGCTTCTGGGGCGCCACCGGACTCAAGCACATGCTGGGTTATGACGACTCCTTGGACGCCTTCGGCGTGCATGGCATCGGCGGCATCCTGGGCGCATTGCTCACTGGAGTCTTCGCCGTCAAAGAAATCGGCGGCGCGGAAGGCAGCCTAGCCGCTCAAGCGCTCGGCGTGGGCGTCACCGCGGCCTATTGCGCCGTCATCACCTTCATCCTGCTAAAGCTGATCGATGTAGCGATTGGACTGCGCGTCGCGGAAGACGAAGAACGCGAAGGGCTGGACGTGATCCTGCACGGGGAGCGCGTCGAGTAAACCCAAATTTTCTTGTTGTGGTAAGGGACTTGGGGCGCCGCTGGCGCCTTTTTTTTTACAAGAACGTGCTTACGATTTCACGAGCTAAGAACGTGTTTACGATCTCGCGAGCTAAGGCAAGACAAGGCGAAAACAGCTAAGGGAGCGGAATGTACTTGCGGTACATGAGCATTTCGAAAGTGTTTTCAACGCCGTATCGCTGACGCGCAGCAGATCGTAAACAGGTTCTAAGACGCCCGTGAAAAAGCCGGCCCTATACGGACCGGCTTTCGCTTACGGCATTGAAACCGCTATTTGACGATGCGCAGGCTAGGACGCCCCGTCGGCTTGATCGGAGCCTCAGGCTCCGCCGGACTGTCCGCTGGCTTGGCTTCGTCGTCGGCCGCCACCGGTTTCAGTGCCGGCGCGGCGGCTTCAGCCTCTCCCAACTCGACTTCGAAACCCATGCCTTCACCGGTTTCCCGTGCAAAAATCGACATCACATTGCCAATCGGCACCCAGATGTCGCGGGAAACGCCGCCGAAGCGAGCGGAAAACGACAACCAGTCATTGTCGATACGCAGGTTCTTGGTGGCCGAAAGACCGATATTCAACACGATTTCGTTGTTTTTCACGTACTCGTGCGGCACATCGGCGCGCTCGTTGACCCATACCACCACATAGGGCGTGAAACCGTTGTCGCCGCACCACTCGTGCAGCGCTCGGATCATGTAGGGCTTGGTGCTGGAGCTCATTGGCAATCCTTATTTGCGCATAGCCTTTTCGGACGGCGTCAGCGAGTCAATGAAGGACTGGCGCTGGAAAATACGCTCGGCGTACTTCAGGATGGGCGCGGAGTTTTTGCCCAGATCAATATTGTAATGCTCCAAACGCCACATCAGCGGCGCAATCGCCACGTCGATCATGGAGAAATCATCGCCCAACATGAACTTCTGCTTGGCGAAAATCGGCGCGATCGTAGTCAAACCGTCACGGATGGCCTCGCGAGCCTTGTTCGCTTCCTTGCCGGTGGCACCGGCTTCCAGCGCCTTGACGTGGATGAACAGCTCGTTTTCAAAACGGTAGAGAAACAAACGCGCGCGCGCGCGCATCACCGGATCCGCCGGCATCAGCTGCGGGTGCGGGAAGCGTTCGTCGATGTACTCGTTGATGATATTGGATTCGTGCAGGATCAAATCGCGCTCGACCAATACCGGCACCTCATTGTAGGGGTTCATCACCGCCAGATCTTCCGGCTTGTTATGGATGTCCACATCAATGATTTCGAAATCCATTCCCTTTTCAAAAAGCACGATGCGACAACGCTGGCTGAACGGGCAGGTAATTCCGGAGTAAAGAGTCATCATGGCAGGAGGAAATCCTTAACTAACAATGGGTTGATTCAGCTGGGCATTCTAGCACTTTCCCCCACCCCATTTCCAGCACTGCATCATAAGCCCATGATTTGAAAATAAAAAAGGCGGATTTCTCCGCCTTGATCAAAGCTGAAAAACTCGCTTAATGCACGTCGCGCCAGTACTCTTTCTTCAAGAAATACGCCAGCGGCAACAGCAACAACGACAGGAACATCAATACAACATAGCCGATCTGCTGACGCTTCACTTGCGCCGGTTCGCCGACATAGACCAGGAAGTTGGTCAGGTCCGCCATCCGCTTGTCGAACTCCACGGTGTTGGCCTTGCCGTTTTCCAGCTTGGTCAGAGTACCGGCCTTGATCAGCTCCAGCTTGTGCTCCTCATGGCCTTCCGCGTTCTTCTCGGTTTTCAGCACCTGCTCGCCTTGCCATTCCCAGAAGATGTGAGGCATGCCCACCTTGTCGAACACCGCGTTGTTCCAGCCGGTAGGCCGGCTCGGATCGCGATAGAAGCCGCGCAGATAGCCGTACAGATAGTCGGCGCCGCGAGAACGCGCGATCAGCGACAAGTCCGGCGGCGTGGCGCCGAACCAGGCTTGAGCATCCTTCTTGTTCATCGCGATGTTCATCTGATCGCCAATCTTGACACCCTCCGGCAGCAGGTTCGCCTTGATCTGCTCTTCGGTCAGGCCGATATCGGTCAGGCGGTTGTAGCGCATCGCGCTGGCCGAGTGGCAAGACAGGCAGTAGTTGGTGAAGATCTGCGCGCCGCGTTGCAGGCTTTCCGTATCTTGGATATTGATAGGCGCCTTGGGCAGCTTGGCCCCTTCGCCTGCAGCCAACGCCGTGGCGCTGAACGGCAACGCCAGCGCCATGGCCGCGATCAGGTGGCGGATTTTGCTTTTCATGAGTCCTCTCCCCTTTTTACACGTTCATGGCGAATACGGCGGCGGCCACTATGGTCACCACCACTAGCACCGCAAACCGGATTTGGCGCTGGGCGTTGGTATCGGTCACCCGCGTCGGCACCGGAATGCTGCCCACATCGTTCTTGGTATAGAACGGCATCCCCAGGAAGAAGGCGAAGTAGACGAACGAGAGCACCTGCGCGATCACGGTACGGGCATTGGTGGACGGCAAGGCGCCCAGAATGCCAAGACCGATGAAGGACACGATGAACAGGACCAGCATGAACTTGAACTTGGGACCGCGGTAGCGGATGGACTTAATCGGCGAGCGATCCAGCCACGGCAGGAAGGCGATCAGCACCACGGCCGCGCCCATCGCCAATACACCCCATACCTGGGTACCCAGGAAGGACGGGATGGCGCGCAAGATGGCGTAGAACGGGGTGAAGTACCATACCGGCGCGATATGCGGCGGGGTCTTCAACGGGTCGGCCTGATCGAAGTTGGGGTTCTCCAAGAAGTAACCGCCCATTTCCGGCATGAAGAAGACAATAGCCGAGAACACGATCAGGAACACCACCACGCCCAACACATCCTTAACGGTGTAGTACGGGTGGAAGGGGATGCCGTCCAGCGGAATGCCCTTATCGTCCTTCAGTTTCTTGATCTCAACGCCGTCCGGGTTGTTGGAGCCTACTTCATGCAAGGCGATCAGGTGAGCAACCACCAGAGCCAGTAGCACCAGCGGCACGGCGATCACATGCAGCGCGAAGAAGCGGTTCAGCGTGGCGTCAGACACCACGTAGTCGCCGCGGATCCACACCGACAAGTCGGGACCGATCACCGGAATGGAACCGAACAGGTTGACGATCACCTGCGCGCCCCAGAACGACATCTGGCCCCAAGGCAACAGATAGCCCATGAAGGCCTCGGCCATCAGGCACAGGAAGATCAGCGTGCCGAACACCCACACCAGTTCGCGCGGCTGCTTGTAGGAACCGTAGATCAGGCCGCGGAACATGTGCAGATACACCACCACGAAGAACATCGATGCGCCGGTGGAGTGCATGTAGCGGATGATCCAGCCTCCGGCCACATCGCGCATGATGTATTCGACCGAAGCAAAGGCGACCGGGATGCCGGCTCCATTCAAGGTGCCGTCCGGTTTGTAGTTCATGGTCAGGAAGATGCCGGTGACAATCTGAATCACCAGCACCAGCATGGCCAGCGAACCGAAGAAGTACCAAAAGTTGAAGTTCTTCGGCGCGTAATACTCGGTAACGTGCTCCTTGAGCATCGACGATAGCGGAAAACGCTCGTCTACCCAGTTGAGCAGCTTTTGTCCTTTAGTCATGTAGCCCCCTCAGCTTATTTGTCTTCGCCAATCAGCAGGCGGGTGTCGGACAGATATTTGTGCGGCGGAATTTCCAGGTTCTTCGGCGCCGGCACGCCTTTGTAAACGCGCGCGGCCAAATCGAACTTGGAACCATGACAGGGGCAGTAGAAACCACCCAGCCAGTCCGGGCCCAAATCGGCGGGCGCGATATCCGGACGGTGGGTCGGCGAACAGCCCAAATGCGTGCAGATGCCGACGGCAATCAGCAACTCTGGTTTGATCGAGCGATGCTCATTCTGGCAATAGGCCGGCTGTTGATCCATCTCGGACTTCGGATCCACCAGCTTCTCGTCCAGCTTCGGCAGGTTTTTCAATTGCTCCGGCGTGCGGTTCAGCACCCATACCGGCTTGCCGCGCCACTCAACGTTGATCTTCTGGCCCGGCTCGATCTTGCCGATATCCACCTCGACGGGAGCGCCGGCGGCCTTTGCCCTCTCGGACGGGAAGAAACTCATCAGAAACGGCGTAGCCACTCCGGCCGCCGCCACACCACCAACAGCGCTGGTTGCAACCGTCAGAAAGCGACGGCGCCCCGCATCGACTTGTTGTTCACTCATTACAGTCATCCTCAAACGTGGAAACCGAGCCCAAAACTGCCTGATTTTACCCGATTCCGAGTAGGGACTTGAAGCTTCTATGCAAATAAATTGGCCGAAGCCCCGCTTAGCCTCTTAAACCGGGTTGGAAATGTCTACAAATTCAACACTTATGCCATGAAGCTGAGCCATGCGCTCGCCCAAAGCCTTGATGCCAAAACGCTCCGTGGCGTGATGCCCCGCGGCGATGAAAGCCACATCACACTCCATTGCCATATGATGATTTTGCTCTGACGCTTCTCCGGTGATGAAAGCATCCACCCCCAGATCGATGGCTTCGGCGAAGAAGCTCTGCGCGCCGCCGGTACACCAGGCCACGCGCGAAATCGGCTTGTCCGCCCTGCCCAAGAGCAAGGCCTCGCGCCCTAGGCGAGCGGAAACGTGCTCGCGAAAATCCACCGCGCGGCCTCCACGCCGCCATGACCCATGCCATAGCAAGCCCTGCTCGCCCCCCTGCCCCAGAGCGTCCAAATCCAGCACCTTGCCCAGCATCGCGTTATTGCCCAACTCCAGATGAGCATCCAAAGGCAGGTGGTAAGCCAACAAGCTCAAATCATGCTCCAGCAATGCCTTGACCCGTTGGCGCTTCATACCGCAAATCCGGGCGTCCTCTCCCTTCCAGAAATAACCGTGGTGCACCAACACGGCGTCCGCTCCACGCAACGCCGCCTCATCAACCAAGGCCTGGGAAGCCGTCACCCCAGTCACCAACTTGCACACCGTGGGCCGGCCTTCCACCTGCAGCCCGTTGGGGGCGTAGTCCTTGAACCGCCACGGCTCCAACATCGTGTCCAGACTACTCAGCAACGCCTTCAATTCCATCGCGCATTCCTTAATTTAATATATGCCCCAGCTTTATTTTGCCAGAAGCCAACTCATTTTAAGGCCACAAAAGAAAAACCCCGCCGTAGCGGGGTTGTTCAAAGCCGATGAGGCGTCAGCTTACATCATGCCGCCCATACCGCCCATGCCGCCCATATCCGGCATGCCAGCCGCCGGCTTGTCTTCCGGCAGTTCAGCGATCATGCAGTCGGTGGTCAGCATCAGGCCAGCAACGGAAGCAGCGTGCTGCAAAGCGGAGCGGGTCACCTTGGCCGGATCCAGCACGCCCATTTCCAGCATATCGCCGTACTCGCCGCTAGCCGCGTTGTAACCGAAGTTGCCTTTACCTTCCAGCACCTTATTCACCACAACCGACGGCTCTTCACCGGCGTTCTTGACGATCTGGCGCAGCGGCGCTTCGATGGCTTTCAGCACGATCTTAACACCGGCGTCTTGATCGGCGTTGTCGGTCTTCAAGCTGTCCAGAGTGGAGCGGGCACGCAGCAGAGCAACGCCGCCGCCAGCCACAACGCCTTCTTCCACAGCGGCGCGGGTAGCATGCAACGCGTCTTCAACGCGGGCCTTCTTCTCTTTCATTTCCACTTCAGTGGCAGCGCCAACCTTGATCACAGCAACGCCGCCGGCCAGCTTGGCCACGCGTTCTTGCAGTTTCTCGCGATCGTAATCGGAAGTGGCTTCTTCCATTTGCTTGCGGATCTCGCCCACGCGCGTCTGAATCTCAGTAGCCTGGCCGGCGCCGTCGATGATGGTGGTGTTTTCCTTGCCCACTTCAACGCGCTTGGCTTGGCCCAGCATTTCCAGCGAAGCTTTTTCCAGGGTCAGGCCCACTTCTTCGGCAATCACGGTGCCGCCGGTCAGGAAAGCGATATCCTGCAGCATGGCTTTGCGACGATCGCCAAAGCCCGGAGCCTTAACAGCAACGACTTTCAGGATGCCGCGGATGGTGTTGACCACCAGAGTGGCCAGCGCTTCGCCTTCCACATCTTCAGCAATGATCAGCAGCGGACGGCCGGATTTGGCCACTTGCTCCAGAACCGGCAGCAGGTCGCGGATATTGGAGATCTTCTTGTCGAACAACAGGATGAAGGGATTGTCCAGAGCGGCAATCTGCTTGTCCTGGTTGTTGATGAAGTACGGGGACAGGTAGCCGCGGTCGAACTGCATGCCTTCAACCACGTCCAGTTCGTTGTTCAGGCTCTTGCCGTCTTCAACAGTGATCACGCCTTCCTTGCCCACTTTTTCCATGGCATTGGCGATGATGTCGCCAATGTCGGAATCGGAGTTGGCGGAGATGGAGCCAACCTGAGCGATTTCCTTAGTGGTGGCGCACGGCTTGGCAATCTTGGCGATTTCGCCCACCAGCGAGGCAACGGCTTTGTCGATGCCGCGCTTCAGATCCATCGGGTTCATGCCGGCGGCAACGTACTTCATGCCTTCCAGCACGATGGCTTGAGCCAGCACGGTGGCGGTGGTTGTGCCGTCGCCGGCAACGTCGGAAGTCTTGGAAGCGACTTCTTTCACCATCTGCGCGCCCATGTTCTCGAACTTGTCTTTCAGCTCGATTTCCTTGGCGACGGATACACCGTCCTTGGTGATCGTCGGAGCGCCGAAGGAGCGGTCCAGCACCACGTTACGGCCTTTCGGGCCCAGAGTCACTTTAACGGCATCAGCCAGGATGTTGACGCCGGTTACCATCTTGGCGCGAGCGGAATCACCAAACTTTACGTCTTTAGCAGCCATTCTTAAATCTCCAGAATTCTGAGTAAGGGAAGTTCAGATGCGGGTCGGATTACTCAACGATGCCCATTACATCTTCCTCGCGCATCACGAGGACTTCATCGCCGTCAACCTTGACAGTCTGACCGGAGTACTTGCCGAAGATGACCTTGTCGCCAACTTTCAGCTCCAGCGAGCGACGCTCGCCGTTGTCCAAGATCTTGCCGTTGCCTACGGCCAACACCTGGCCCATGTCCGGCTTCTCTGCGGCTGCGCCCGGCAGAACGATGCCGGAAGCGGTTTTTTCTTCAGCCTCGAGGCGCTTGATAACAACACGGTCGTGCAAAGGACGAATTGCCATGGATCTCTCCTATTACAGTGGCTGTTGAGAGTTGAAACCTGTTGAGTTGAGGCGGGCGTTAGCACTCACCTGCTACGAGTGCTAATGATAGGGGCGAGGGGAAGGGTTTTCAAGAGCTTGCCGCAGCAATTTTCGACAGACTCCGGAGCGTCAGAGGCGGGTCGACTTACGCAGCAACATCCAGCGAGGTGTGCGGAAACGGATGATCATCCTGTACAGACGAACATAGCTGAAAATAAAAGCAAGTACGAAGCCAATCAGCACAGGTGTATTGTTCCAAAACAACATAGCAGGCACGACGGAAAGCGAGGACAAAGCCCACAGATACGGAGAGGTCAGGCTATTGCGCTGAGTCAAGTGAGCAGCATCTTTTGAACCTACCATCCATAATACAACTCGCTTGTAAATAATCTGGTGCAAATGCAAGGCATCAGGATATCCCACCGCGCGATTTTGCAGAAATTTTCTTCTATATATTGAAAATAATGTTTCAAAGACAGGGTAAATCACACACAGCATGGGGAACCATGGCGAGACACCGGAATGTCGTTGCACGAGAAGCACGGCGATCTCCGCAATCATAAAACCTACCAAGTAGGCTCCGCCATCTCCGGCAAAAATCAAGCCTCTAGGAAAATTCCAAAACAAAAAACCAGCAATTGCACCAATCATAGCAAAACAGAGCCCCATTAACTCTGCGTCTTGCACTTTGAAAGAAACATATGCCATGGCCAAGAAAATAAAGATAGCAACAACCCCAGAGAGCCCATTATACCCATCTATTATGTTAACAGCATGAGCCACTCCACCCACAGCGACAACCGTCAATAACAAAGATAGAGGCCACCAGTGAAACAAAATGGCATCCACAATGGGAATATCCAAACGAGCCAGCCCCGCATCAATAACAAAATAGGCAACAGCTGCGGCAAGAAAAGTAGCCATGAGACGAGGTCCAGGGCCAATTTTTTTTGTCAAATCTTCAATCAAACCCGCGCAAAAAGCAGGCAGGGAAGCCAACACCAACATGGAAGGCAACCATGACTTGGTGAAAAAAAACAAGACAAAACAACCAGAAACCAAGCCAGCCATAATCGGCCCCCCCCCTACCCGAGGGACTGGCTTTGCATGAAACTTCTGCACACCACACAAATCATGATCAGCAGAAAACTTTTCATGCAAATGAGAAAAACGAATCAAAACAGCACCAAATATCAGCGCAATAAATGTTGAGATCAATAATATCTGTAACATACCCTTCTCACGAATCTTTCTTTAAGGCTCCATCAAAACACTTGTCCAATGAGCCTGATTATCCCATGGCAGGGCAAACAGTTCCAAACACGCTGATATCCGAAATGACCAAAAAACCACAATCAGCTTCTAAGTATCAACATATAAGCCAGCCGCCGAACCCAATTCGGCAGCACACGAATACTAGCTCGGACAGTAAAATTAGACAAAAATTCAGAAAGAGAGAGAAATCCCCAACGATACATACGGTACAACATCGCCGCCTCTATAGGAATCTGAGACCAACCGCCTCTCCGTTTAAACATCTCTCGCCCTCCGCGCACTTCGACCAAAATTTCTGGCAGGTTTTGAAACCGAGCCCCATGCAACAACATTCTGACATAAAGATCATAGTCTTCAAATGTACGCATCTCCGTGTAGCCTCCTGCCTCCAAATACTTTGCTTTACGGAACATTGCAGTCACATTGTTCATAGGACTACGCCGTTTCGCATAACGCCACACGTCATCATGCATCTCGGGAACTTTGCGAATGGCCTTCATATCTCCTGGGAACTGATCGAACTCCCGAATCCAACCACCAACGACATCAGCGCCCCCATAGATCAGCACTAGTTGCTTTTCAAAACGCGTTGGTACGCTAAGATCATCTGCATCCATTACTGCGACCACTTCATGAGCCGCAGCAACAATTCCATGGTGACGAGCGCCACCAGGTCCTAGCGACTTCTCCAGCCTAAGCACGCGGACTGTTCCCAGCTTTCTTATCTGCTCAACAACTAGCTCATGCGAAAGCTCAACCGGACCGTCTAAGACCAGGACTAACTCATCCGGCACACGGGTCTGATTAAAAACGCTTTCCCCGGCAGCCAAAAGTTGCTCAGCATGGTCACCTCGATAGGTTGCCATAACTACGGACAGACCCTGTCCTATCATTCTATTTTTCCCCTAATACCCAATTTCGCCAACGGATATAACGCTCACGGCCGATAAGCCCCTTAGCAGCCCCCTTCACTTGATCTTCAAATACCCAGCGAAGACGCGTGCCCATTTTGGGCTCCATAACACCGACGATATCCTTCCAAACCATTGTTGAGTAAATTGAATTTCTAGGAATAATATATTCGGCTGCATTAACCACGCCATGCATAGATGTACATAAGTAACGATACCCCATAGACAGGCCAAGCTGATGCAACCTAGAGGAGCTGTCTCCGAAGGGATAAGAAAAAGCATCAACTGACGCCCCCAGAAAGGACTCTAACTGTTGCTTTGACTCGTAAAGCTCAATCTCAGCATCTTTTATAGAAAGCGCGCTCAGGCGCCGATGACTAACACTATGAGAACCAATGTACATCCCATATCGATGCATTTCATCTACCTGCGACCAACTAATATGGCCTGGCGTGCCAATTTTACTCGTAATCAAAAAGAAGGTCGCTTTAATTCCACGCTCGACCAATAAGGGGAAGACAATATCGTAATCCGAAAGATAACCATCATCAAAAGTGAGCATCCACTTTGCATTTTCGCCTAGTCCGTCTGGAGCAAAAACAGCCCACCGATTGCCAATAAAATCTATAATTTGACTAAAAGTATCTACTGATACATCCTCCCAATCGACTACAGCCCCACGATTAATCTTGTGCAACACCAATGGAATCATTCCATGCAAAGACAGATCTGAACGTACGGCCATCACACCCCTCCCAACCGGAGCCATCCTTTACTGACCGCCCACAACGCCATGGGCTCAACTATACCAAAGAGACGTGACCGATGAACCCATCTACTATGAGTGAACTCATACCCGCCAAAGCTGCGTTTAAACTTATCAATAGATGGCACACCAAGCCCCCCCATATCGTATTCGGTAACCCCCAACCGAATTGCCTCCTTAATGGCATGCCATTGCAATACAGATGTCGCAGCAGACCTCATCCCCAGTTCGTTTGCAGCCCCAGACAGATATAACATACGCGAACCATCAATCAAAAAAATACCTCCTGCAATCATCTCTCCATTCATGGTAGCGTTCACACAGTGCGCGACACCCTCCTTAGATAAAGAAATCATCTGGCGGTAAAAAGATAATGGGTGAGGTACCTTTAAATTTTGCCTTGCAAAGGTTCCAATCAACATGCCGTAGTAATCAGCAATCCATTTTTCATCAGGTAATAGCGAACTAACAACAACCCCAGCTTTTTCCGCCTTTCGCGTCATATTACGCGCGCGCCCCTCAAATGAACCCCAAACAGCATCCTCACCTTTGGCCAGATCAACCAGTAAAGTATCCCTTCGAACAAAGTCATAACCCAAGGAGAACAGTTCATCTCCCCAATTTTGACTTCCACGGCTTCCCCATTCAATATAGTGTCCCTCTTTTATCAGCAGGCCATGTATAGAAGCCATTGCAGCAGCTATCATTTTAGGCTCAGCGTCAGCGTGGAACAATGGCCCGGCAAACTCTGTATACATTCCACTCAGAGGGGTTCCAATCAAGCGAAACGGTCCCTTTCGCTTGCTCATGAAAGGAGTCAGTGCAAAAATTTTCCCATGATGGTCTAGGCAGCGAACAAAGCAGATATCGGCCCCAAATGCTTTTTTCAGTGCATCCAACCAGGGCAGCCTATGATAAATGGAGGCTATTCCCTCCCCAAATTCAACAAGACTCTCTTGGTACAATTCACGGGAAATCCATTCGCTTCTTATCTGCATCATCAAACAAACCCTGTAATGACTTACAAATTACAAACTATTGACATACCGACGAAGCACACTCAGGATGCGCACCAATTGGTACGGCCCAATACTCTGATGTACTGGCAACAGCGCCAGCCTAGTATTAAGCATATTACTGATAGGGTAAGACAATGGGTCCTGGGCAACTTCAGCTGGTAACTCATGCCATGGCCAGCGACAGGCACCAATCCCAGATCTTCGCAAATATGAAACCAGCTTGCCGGAATGATCTTCAAGAATTGCCCACTGCGGCGTACATCCCACGGGAAGTTTAGGAATATACGATATTAAACCCATAGCGGTGCAAGCCTCTACAAGCTGATTGTAATTGCCCTGTATAATCCGGCTTGTCTCTCTCAGGTAACATTCATCCGCCAAATAATGCCAAAGAGGCTTGGAAGCAATAGTAGGCAAGACCACACTGACTTGCTCTTCTACTTTACCCCCTCGTTGCAACTTGCGCCGGATATTATCAACCGTCTCAGAATAGATATTGGGCCAACCAAGTACGGCAATGCATCCCTCAAGAGCACGGCTGACAAAATAACGCACCGCATTTTGTGGCTCGCCAAGAGTATTTTTAAGGACACTCTGCTCATTTACAGAATGATTAAATCGCAGGGCCCCGCCATCCGGCACAGGCAAGGTTTTACGCATACTAAATATAGCGGCATCACCATACGAACCAACAGGAACACCATCAATGCTTGTAAGAAAGCTATGACAACAATCTTCAATAACTTTCACCCCTAGGGGGCGACACACTTCTACAATGTGTTTAACTGCGGCTGGAAAACCGAAAAAATGAACTAAGAGCACTGCCTTTACCTTATATTTTGCTATAGCAGCTAGAACTTTTTTTGAATCAAAATCCAAATTGGATTCAATATCCAAAAAAGCAACTTTATAGCCCATCTTTTGCAAAGGCTTAGTTATTGATGCACAGATGTATGCAGGAACAAGTATTACATCCCCTTGACTTAAACCCAGAAGAGGCAATCCGGCAAGTAAAGCATCTCGGCCACGCGGGTAAAATGAAAAAGGCCCAGCCGTCGATGGCACATGGTCCAAATTTTGAGAAAACAAATAATGCCAAGGAGATGGCCTAGCTAAAACTATCACCTACACTCCTACAGGTTGCAGCCTAATTTCACAGGCACTTTTTTCTTTGAAATAACACAAAAATTTTGCACTTCACCACAAAACGCCAACAACAATAACTCTTTCGTTGCGAACACGAAACACCAAACATAATGCCATGCGCAAGCATGGCTATTGAATATGGCATTCAACAATACCAACTTATACCAACTTATACCAACTCCAAATCTCTATGGCGAGAGAGACGAGTCCATACATGCCTAATGAGCCATAATGGTGCACGATAAAAAGCCCGAAGCAGCAGAAAAAAAGCCCTCCGCCACTGTCCGGTCTTCAGAACAGAAACCGCCTCCGCCAATAGCACTCTTGCAGAGACAAGGCGCCAAATCTTTTCATTGTTTTCCGTAAAATTTTGAACCTTAAAAACATGATCATGAAGCATGAAATTTAAATTCTTGTAATGTCTTGCTAAGTTAGCTGAGCTATTCCCCCCATGGATAAGGTACTCACCCTCAACTGAGTGCACGAAAGCAAAATCAGCTTTCTCATATGCAAGGCGAAGCCATAGATCGTAGTCCTCAACTGTTACAAGCTCACAATCCTCTCTAAATCGCAATTTTTTATCAACCAAAAATGACTTCCTCACTACAGTCGCAGAAGTAGAAAGTCGATTGCCCTCCATTAATAAAATACGATAAAAATCCTTACAAAAAGGGCCATACCTTAATACTACTTTTTTATCACTTTTATTACTTACAATCAATTCATCCGTGCTAATTACATCTGCCTGACTATTTTGAGCAATTTCTACTGAAACCACCTTTAGCTTACTAGAATACCAGAAATCATCTGAGTCCAAAAAAGCAAGCCATTCGCCCTGTGCATTTTCCACGCCCAAATTTCTAGAAGCCGCGATGACGCCATTATTGTGAATTTTAAGCAACCTTAAACGGCTATCCGAAAAAGAAGCAACAACCTCTTCCGTATGATCCGTCGAATGATTATCAATGATTAAGCACTCCCAGTCTGAAAAAGACTGGTTTATCACCGAGCCAATTGCACGCCTCAGAAATTCTGCATGATTAAATGTAGGGATAATCACAGTAAACATCGTCATTGACTAACCTCAATCACCGAAAATACTCATTGCAGTAGAGTAACAATTTATCAATCTCATCCATAAAACTCTCCATATCGCACAAAGATGGCAGATGATTACTCACATAATTTAGGGCTGGCCCCTCCTGTTCATTAGAACAAGACTGTCTTTTCAAGCCAACATCATAACCAAGAACCGGTTTGCAACGAGATTGTATTAACTCAGCCATAGCAATAACACTCATAGAGTAACCACTACCCACATTTAACAAAGGAGAAGGCCTCCCCCGACTCTCGTCAATTCGAAAGAAATCAACTTGACATAGTCTGTCAATTAATCCACATACAGCACTCAATGGAATGAAATCTCTATGCTGAAGTCCATTACCCTTCAAAGTTAGATTCTTGTTCTCCACCGCTTGGCGACATAAGTCATTAACCAATAGCATCCAACAACGAACTCGCGTAGCTAAGGGCCTACCAAATGCATTTGATAAACGCAGTACAATGCCTTCGATATGGCCTTGCTCGCCCGCCCACAATACGGTGTCCTCACCAGAGCGATGACTAGTCGCGTATGGATGCAAATTAGAGGGGCATGTCGACTCTGATATCCACCCTTGAAGTGGGCTTGCATAAACATGCGCTGTCGAAAGATGAATGAACCGCTTCACACCTGAAGCTATCGCTGCCTTTAACAATGATGCTACATACACACCATTTACCAACAAAGCTCCAGCAGGGTTGTAAGCACAATCAGTGGCATTCATCCCCATTGCGTTGACAATCACGTCAACATCCTGACAGATCGCTCGCAAACACTCTTCGTCCGACCACTCTATCGCAACCAAATCAACATCCAAAAGCCGACCTACGTCGGCTTTAATGTCTCGTGTTCCTAGGCGTACCTGGAAGCCGGAACATAACAAGTGTTCTGCTACTCTTCCACCAACAAGTCCACCTCCTCCAGTAATCAAAACACGTTTTGTTTTTCCCATTTTGTCGCCCATGGGGCAGCCCCTTTATCCCAAATAGACTGGAGAAGGTCGTTATCCCTTTTAGTATCCATACAATGCCAGAATCCTTCGTGACGGTAAGCCATCAGTTCGCCCGCAGCAGCAGCTCGCTCCATGGGCTCTCTTTCCAACATCGTCGCGTCATCATCAATCAAATCAAAAAAACCTGGTTCAAAGACAAAAAAACCACCATTGATCCACCCTTCTTGCAACTGGGGCTTTTCTTGAAAACTTGCGACACGGTCACCAGCAAGCTCCAACTCGCCAAATCTAGCTGCAGGTCTAACCGAAGATATTGTAACCATCTTTCCATGATTGATATGGAATGCTTCAAGGGCATTCAAATCAATATCAGCCAACCCGTCACCATAGGTCAACATACAGCGTTCATTTCCAATGAAATCACGTAACCGCTTGACTCGGCCACCAGTCATCGTCTGGCCACCCGTGTCAAATAATGAGACATTCCAATCGATATTATCATGTTGATGAGGAGTAACAACTCCACTACCCAAATTAACTGTAAAGTTAGAGTTCAGTGCATGATAATTTAAAAAGTAATCCTTTATAATATCAGCCTTATACCCTAATGCAACGACGAAATCTTTATAGCCATAGGACGCATAAGTCCTCATGATGTGCCACAAAACTGGTCGACCGCCAATTGGTACCATCGGCTTAGGAATAGTTCCAGTATACTCAGACAATCGAGTACCAAATCCACCAGCAAGAATAATTACTTTCATAAACTACCACTCCAATTAAAATCAATGTCGGCTAAAGCGAGACGATCCACCTCTTCCGGATCGTGCATCATATCTGCCAGATTCATCACTAAAGACTCAGAGCCACCAAGTCCTTCAAAGCCTAACCAAACCATGGGTGGAATAGTGAGACGGCCATAATTATCCGGAGAAAGATTTAACTGCTGAAACTGCCCACAAGTAGGCGATAGTGGACGATCATCGTACATAACAAAACGAACAGCGCCAACTGGCACAACCAGATTCAACGTCATTTTTTGATGACGCTTCCAGCCTTTAACAACCCCCTGTTTAATAAGAGAAAAGTATGCCTCACCAAAGCCCATATAGCCTGGATCGCAACACTTCATTGCATGTAAAACATCTCCACCGGGCACCTTCACACGAGCTAGCTTTGTCAACAGCACATCACTGATCATGCTTGAGCCCATGCCATACCCCTGCCTGCCGCAAGTGCTGAATATTCTTTGATTTGCGAAATCGAGAACTTAAGCATAGAGCCAAGCTCTTGCTCATAATGAGCTTTGTACCACTCAACCGTAAAACGCACCGTCTCCTCAAAATGCAACGTCGGCAGCCATTTCAAATCAACAAAAGCTTTATCGCAATTAAGTTTTAGCAAGCCGGCCTCATGCAAATGCTGCTGAGATGAAGTATCTACCCAGCTTACATTTTTCCAATGTTTACTCATCCCATTAATCAACTCACCAACAGTATGATTTTGATTAGCTGGAGGTCCAAAATTATAGGCCTCTCCATGCTTATCTGCATTGCGAGCGAGTTCAATACCTAGGGACAAATAGCCACTTAATGGTTCCAGAACGTGCTGCCATGGCCTCGTAGCCCTCGGACTACGAATTTCTACCTTTTCTCCACGTGACCATGCTCTCATGCAGTCCGGTACAATACGATCACTGGCCCAATCACCTCCGCCGATCACATTTCCCGCTCGGGCAATACCAAGGCGAACGTTACAATCTTCACTCGCAAAGAAAGAAGAGAAGTACGACCGTATAATGAGTTCAGCTACACCTTTTGAGCCGCTATATGGATCCTTGCCACCAATTCTATCAGTCTCTCGATACCCCCAAACCCACTCCACATTATCATAGGCCTTGTCACTGGTAATCATGACAGCAACAACGGGTTTATTCAAACTACGAAGCGACTCAAGCACATGTGCTGTACCCATTCCGTTCACAGAAAAAGTATCCACAGGATTGGCGTAAGAGTGTCTAACCAATGCTTGCGCTGCGAGATGAAATACAAAATCAGGTTGGACTTCATCTACAACCTGCTTCACAGCATAGCAATCACGGACATCTACTCTTCTGTCATCAACCAGAGCCCCGATACCCGACACTTCAAAATTACATGGCTCACTTGGTAAGGCATCAGAGAGTCCCACAACTTTTGCCCCCAATGAGGACAGCCAAATTGCGAGCCAAGACCCCTTGAAACCAGTATGCCCGGTAAGTAATACTGTTTTCCCACGATAAAAGTTCAACACGCTACGAATCTCCATCTAACCGATCTTAACACCATTGTGCCCGGCCAATTTTGCAGGGCATTATCGCTGCGTTGAGCCCAAATCTATGCTCAACAAATTCGACGTAGCAATAAAAAATTAGCTCCGTCTCAAGTCATCCTTCATTTCTCAATGATCAAAAGCTTTCTATATTCCTCAGCCATCCGCTGTGCAGCAAAGAGAGTCTCTGCTCGTTGACGTCCTAGTATGCCTAATTCTTTTCGAAGTTGTGGCTCCCGCAATAGACGAATGAGATGTGCAGCAAACCCTTTTACATCATCAGCTTCAACCACATACCCACCTTCACCATTATCACCAACGACTTCAGGCAGTCCGCCGACACGGGTTGCGACAACAGGGACTCCACGTGCCATTGCCTCAACCGCCGTCAAACCAAAAGACTCGAAGCTTTGGGAGCTAATCGCCACTACGTCAGCTTGATCAATTAGCTTTGGTCCATCAGGCACAAAACTTAGTAGATGAATATTCGCTTTGGGTGCAAGCTCACGACGGGCAGCCTCAACCACTGCACGCTCTTCAACACCACCACCACCACATGCAACTAGATGTGCGCTAGGAATAGCTTCCGCGACAAGAGAAAATACTTCGAAAAGAAAACGGTGCCCCTTCCTTGGCTCATAGTTAGCAAGGAGCAAACATAACGGCGCATTTCCGATTTTTAATTTTTTTCGTAAATCAAATTCATTATTTAAATCATGAGAAGCTTTTGAATTAATGCCATTATAAATATAGCCAATCGTCTCAGCCTCACGGAAACTACAACGAAAACGTAAAGAATTTGCACAGCTGCGTGACACACTAATCAGATGATTAGTAGAGCGCACCAACAATCGATCTAATCTATTTTCGAACCAACCAAGTCCAAATCTAGGCTTAACTGCAAAATTATGAAAGTTATGAACACTAGGCCTTACATGCCCAACTTTATCCAAATCAGCCCAAGCAATATTGGCAATACGGCAACTTTCCCCCCCTGGGAAGCCACCATTGACCACAAGAAGAGCATCACCCTTCAAACTACGCAATAGACTCCGCAAAGCGAGGAGTTGTAAAGGGTAAAAAATAATCCGCAAAAAAGGCTGAACACTTCGACGCGCTGCAAATGGTAGCCACCACAAAAACCTTCGAGAAATACTCCAACTCAAAGGAATGTTATGAAATATAAATTCACACTCACGCATTACCGCTTTTTGCAGCACCACTTTTCCAGGGTGACTCGAATTGCAAACAACGACAAAAACGTCCTCTGAATCAGGCCAAGCATTCAACAATGTGGAACAAAAAGTATCTAAGCCGCCGTGTTGAATATTTTCAACAAACAGTATTATCTTCAAGGTTACACCGCCTAACGATCTAAATTAAACCCATCACAACCAAACTTTTTTTATCAACATCGGCAAATCGACACCTGGCTGTATATCTCTCAAACTTACCACAAGCTTTAACTACAAACAAAAGCAAAGGAAAAATTAAAAATGTTTGATAATCAATAGACAGCCCATACATAAAGACCACAATTGCAATTGGTAAAAAATCTCTTAAGAAGAAACGCAAAACTAAAACATATGCCACGAGGCCAACCAAACCTGTTTGGTAAAATAATTGCGGCAATGCCGCAGGAAACTGCCTATACTCACCCCACCATGCATAACCGAAGAATGAAGCTAAGGGACTCTCAATCACCCTATTAAGCAAGAAAGAAGAGTCACTTTCCCTTACATCAAACGAACTTCTCTCAACTAAGCCTTGAATAAATTCGCCGAAAATATTAAACCACAGAATCATAACAGCACAAATTCCTAGCACTAGGGTAATACGTACACATTTATTCCCTTTATTCAAAAAATAGAAAACAAGAGCAAAAACAAAAGCAAAGTAAAATGCAACAGAATGCGTCGCAAATGCTGCCAATACGTTAGCCAAGCCAAACCAAAAACTAAAAATCTTTTGACGACTAAAAAAACTTAGCATTGCATTTACAAGGAAAAACATTGACATCATGCCTGGCTCAGCAAGAATTCCTGTAACTCTATAGAGCGCAAACACGCCATAGTCCTGCACTACAATCGCTCCAAATGGAGAAATCAAATAATTTCTTACATTTCCCTCGTAAAGCAAGCCAAAATCAATTTCTTTAAAAAAAGACAAGGCATACTGAGCTAAAATCCAATTTATTATAGAACAAATTGAAATGACCCAAAACAGCCCTCTCCACCATCGTACAATCAAATATACAAGCCCTTCTCTTTTTAAGTTTCCAGCGAGCACTAAGGCTAAAATCATTATTAGCGCCCCATTTATAGCTGGAGCCCCACCTTCAGCTGAAAAGCTAATCAGCACTCCAGATAAAAACATGATAAAAAAACAACAAATCCATCCAACGCAAAAATCTGGAGGCAGGCGATACCGCCCCATAAAAGCCAGCACAATTATTAGAAGTACAGGTGCCGCTTTCGACAAGAAGTCAGGAGCAAACCCCCGAAAAATAGATGGAGAAGATATTAATACAGAAAAAAACAATAACAATACAACAAGGAATTCACGCCGCAAGATCGGCTGCCGCAATGTAGGGAGTTTTTCCATATATACGCACACAAATTAACATACCGATTTTGATAAAAGCTAACGCCAGCAAACACTGAAAACACACTCAAGCAGACTATCAACAATGCAATAGGCAATTAGCAAGTTCGATTGCTGGGTTTTTGCTCATTTTTGAATATTTAGAACAAAAAATTTCAACAATTTTTTTCCGTTTTGGCTCACCCCACCAAGCTGCCGTATCATCCCAAATTTCATTTACCATATGAGCTGCCGATTTCGGCGAAAGATGTATAATTCCAATATCAACCAGCGCCTGAAAATCCTCTTTCACTTCATCACGTAAATGAGCAAGACCATTTTGCCAAAAAGCAATAGTTGGAATATTCAGGGCCATGGTTTCCAACAAGCCAGTAGAGTCATAGCTATGAACAACCAATCTTGATCTGCGAATTTGATCTTGAATATTTAGCAGGCCAAGATCTAACTTTATATCAGAGTCAAACTTCTTCCAGCGAGCCGGCTCATTCCAATCAAGACGAGCCCAATCATGGTGTAAACGAACATTCAACAATGACCTTACATTAGCATTCAGTCCATTCACAAAAGAGAACTGATCCTCCATATAATTAATAAACTGGTGCGAGCCATCCCAAGTGGATACACGATGACCAGCCCAGACCTGTACCAACAACAAGTCTCCTCTAGGATCTACTCGCAGTACTGTGTTTGCAGGAATTTTAAAATTAAAACCAGGTACATGTTGATGAAGGCCACCTTTCCACCCCCAACTTATAAAGTTATCGCTAGTTTCCTCCTCCACAGAGGGGTTCATATAACGATGTGTACCGTAATTATTTCCATGCTGTCCGACAATATACTTCACGCCACTTTGCACTTGCTTTGCAGTCCACACTTTAAATAACTCATCGGTCCCAAAGTTATTGCTGGTAAATATGAATTTTGGTGACTTTGGCCAAGGCAAATATTCTGCCTGACGCACAAGATGCGCATAGCCCTCCAAATAACATTTAGGGATAATCTCAAAGACCACGCTTCTGAATAAACTCTCGATATCACCAACACCTTCAATCTGAATCTGCGCGCAAAGTTTTTGACGTAATTTAAAATCAAACTCCTGAGCAAAATGAACTTCTGGCGACCTCCATAGCTGTGGAAACTGCTTTAAATATAGCTGAAGTTTTGCTTCTTCAAATCTAGGTAGATAAGAATTAATAATAAACGCATCACAATCTCGTACGAAATATTTTGAAAATTTACGAGTGCATTTCCACGCTAAAATTAATATTTGTTTTTTCACATTCCACTTCGAAATATTTACCTTATCCTCTGCCTCCATCTCTTGGCCGATCTCCGACCCTTGTATATATTGCAGAGATGGGGCAATTATTTTCAGAATACGAAGATTGAAATGACCATCCCACTTCGGATCACTGTAGGCCCAAAGAGCCTCTCCGGAGGTTGACCTCGGCAAGAGGTATTCATCCCCCTTCGGATCGATAACAAAACTAGGTTTATGTATTTCAAGACAGCTTTGGATGGTTCGGACACGATTAAATACAACAGAGATTGCCGTACGAAACCATTGCCCAAGCACAATTTTCCAATACCGAGAAGAGTAATTTACGCCATGGGCAGAATTTATCACTTTGCAAAAGTCAACAAACACTTTCTCTTCTAATGCTCGTACTATTGCATGATCCATGTCCCGTTGAGCGATAGAAAAACCATATGGTGTTCCTATATAAATTTCACGCAAATTTAATTCGCTATCAGAATGCCCATTCTTACACCACTCTCCCATTAGTACTGCTGGTCCAGCCTCGCTCCAGAACCGTCTATCTGAAGAAGCAATAAAACAAAGTTGATTATTTTCAGGCATTACATGCAATCCACAGGCTGAGAAATTCGTGGCTCATCTCTCAGCAAAGCTATACATCAGTCGGTTGCCAAATCCTGGATCGAAACGGGCATACCAAACACCACATCTCGAGTCATGACTTTACCAATCAAACTTTCCATATACTTGGGGGCAAGCCCATAACCAGGGCGGACACTACGTACAGAATCTGGAGTGATAACATCCCCCTTCTTAAGGTCTTTCACGAAGTAGAGCGAACGGCGAAACTTCACATTACCAATCTCACTCGACTTTCGCCCATAATTAACACTCCCCATAGCATCCCAAGCTGTTCTGGTGAACATACAAAGTTCCCGCAGCTCTGATGGCTCTAACGAGAAACTGTCATCTGGCCCACCTCCCTTACGATCTAAGGTAAAGTGCTTCTCGATAATGGATGCTCCAAGCGCCACACTTGCAATAGCAGTCGTATTGTCTAGCGTATGATCCGACAGCCCCGTCACCAAGCCAAAACGTTCGATCATGTCTGGAATGGTACGAAGGTTATAATCTGCAGCTGGAGCAGGATAGCCACTGACACAACGCAATATAGCTAACTCTTTGCAACCCGCCCCGCGAGCAGCCTCAATGGCCTCTCCAATCTCATCTGAGTCAGACATGCCTGTCGAAATAATCATAGGCTTTCCCGTACGGGCGACATAACGAATCAAAGGTAGGTCAATCGCTTCAAAAGATGCAATTTTATAGGCAGGCGCACCTAAATCTTCCAACAAATCCACTGCTGTCGTATCGAATGGAGAGCTAAAAATTGTGATATCAATTTTTTTTGCATATTCAAATAATATTTTGTGCCACTCCCATGGGGTATGTGCCCATTCGTAGAGTTCATAAAGGCTGCGCCCAGCCCATAAGCCTTCTTTTATTTGAAAATCAGGAAGATCGCAATTCAATGTAATTGTATCGGCACGATAAGTTTGGATCTTAATGGCATCGGCACCAGCCTTCTTCGCCTCATCCATGATACGCAAAGCAGCATCAAGATTCCCATTATGGTTAGCCGACATTTCGGCAATCACATAAGGATGATGCAACGGGCCTATTTTACGCCCGGAGATACATAAATCATTCATTATCATACTTCTCCAGTTTTAAAGCATAACGCTGCCCACGAAGCTCAAAAAATGCCGGAAAACGGTTGGGGTCACACACTCGTATCTGGTCAAATTGCTCAATAATGGATTTGTTCGGGTCTACTTGACTATCTTGCCATGTCCGCAAACGAAAATAAGTAGCTTCAACATCAATGGGTTGTTGCTGGGGGCAAATATTTCCAAACGAGGTCAACGCAAAATCCATCAACTCCATCTCGGCTGAAAATACTAGATCATTAATCTCATGCCATAGCGCAGTTTTTGGAATAGGAACCCAACGTTTACTCCAAATGCGCCCACTATCAACTTTATCTTCCGCCTCCAATAATGACATTACTATGCCATCAGCTCCAGCTAATAACTCCCAGATATGTGGGCTCCATCCTCTACCACGGGGTAAATCACTAGCATGCAACACGAGCGATGAGGTATACGCTTTGCGATCTCGTGCGGAAACAATTTCTCCGCAGGAAATTAGAAAAAGAATATCACCACCGCTAAGCTCACTTTTTTTGCGGACCAACTCCACTTGGTGTTCAAAATTATTGCGAGCAACCCATAACTGAAGGTATGTATTCACCGGATGCTCAGCATCGCTACAGAGAATAGAAATTCTCACGCTAAAAACCTCTCACTAGTTGTCTAGCTACACGCTCGGCACCAAAGCCATCCGTCACTTTAGCCGCAGCCTCTGACATAATGTAAAGCAAGGAGTTATCATTAAAAATTTGATCCAAGATGCGGTATAAATCTGTAGATAGTGTATTCATTTCAACAAGGCATGCTGCTCCAGCAGCACTCAGCGCCTCTGCGATGGGACGTTGATTATCCGCCAACACTAATTGAACTGATGGGAGGCCAAGACAGCACCTTTCCCAAGAAGTACTACCTGCAGCACCTATTGCAACATCCGCTTCACACATCAGCTCAGCCATGTGCTTAACACTTACAAGCACTTCCGCAGGAAATGGTAAAGTTCTCGCCTGCTCGATCACTTGATTTCGCCAAGGGGCACTCGGCCCTAAAACAACCGTCACGTGTAGCTCAAAAAACTTTTCAAATAATGCAAGTGCATCCAAAATAGCACCTGTCGCATTTTCAGCATCAACTCCACCCATGGTTATTAATAGCCGCCTGACCGTACTTAGTTTCCTCCTTGCCAGGCTCTTTTCACGCACAGCGGCAAACTCCGGGCGTAGTAATGCAAATTGCGGACCCGTCATACATATGCATGTGCTTGGAACAAGGCCATTATAGGCCATAGGGGTTTTGCCTAGATTTTGATCTAATAACAAGTCAACTGCATGCGGCCGATTTGCCAAGTCATCAATCGCTAGTAAATAGCGGAATCGAGAGCGCATTGCACACTCCCACACCGCATCTAAGCCATAGTGATCAACCACCATCCAATCAAAGTATTCATCTCCAATACAGGTCAGTGTCTCCATCGCATCTTTCAATGGCTCAACGCCTAACCAGGCTCGGTAGTCCACACTCTTTGTCAGTGATCGATTCACTGCGACGCCAGGCGCCAGCAATAAAGATTTAAAACCTCTCGCCTCTATATGTGGATGTAAATGCCCTTCATGTTCTCTTGTCAGAAAAGTGCAGTCGGCCCCGAAAGAACGCAAACGCTCCGCCAGAGTCAGGCACCGCATAACGTGGCCAGTACCTATAGTTACCGATGCATCAGCACGAAAAGCGAACTTCACTAGAGTCCCTTACTGCGATAAGCGGTATAGAGCAGCTCTGCCCGCTCCCAATCTGCCTGAGTATCAATATCTACTACTCGCCATTCAGGAATCACGATTGTGCGGCCGTGCAGATGAATGTTCTGCCCTTTTAACCACGCCTCGGCTTTACCCCAGTAAAACTGCCCTGCGTCAAAAAAGCCTGATTCAAGATCCTGAGTCCTAACTTCTGTATATTCAGCTTGGAAAGGTTGAACGTATCCATCTTCTGTACGCCGGAGGGCACGCTGTATCGGTGACGGAAAAGGTGCAACAGGGAAAACGTAATGGCTCCGCCCTTCACATAAAATATTGTATGCCTGCACAATATCCTCCGTCGAAATGAAAGGAACTGCCGGATAGATGCAACACACTTCTTTTGCACGCCAACCATTCTTTTCACAATCTTGAATCGCATGTGCGATAACAGGTACAGTCGGAGTATGATCACAGGCCAGTGCAGCAGGACGTATAAAAGGTGTTTCTGCTCCATATCCCCGAGCTAGATCAATGATATCAGCATCATCGGAGGAGACCAGCACCCGATCAAAAATTTGACTATCCAAAGCGGCACGAATTGCGTAAGCAATCATGGGCAAACCATGAAAATCTTTTATATTCTTACGGGGAATACGCTTGCTGCCCCCACGAGCAGGGATAACTGCCAGTTTCATAACTGGAGAGCCTTATGCAAGGCAGCCACAACTTTATCTTGCTGCACTTCAGTCAGAGTCGGATACATTGGCAGACTGATTGCCTCTGAATAGTACTTCTCAGCCTCAGGAAAATTACTAGGCTCATAGCCTAACTCTTGGTAATAGGGCTGCTTATACACAGGAATATAATGCAAGTTAACACCAATATCTTCTTTTCTAAGAACATCAAATACGGTTTTATGTGATACTTTAACCATATTTAAGCAAATACGAATAACATAAAGATGCAAGCCTGAATAATTATCCGGCCCCTGCCATGGCGTAATCACAGGCAGTTTCGCCAATAGTTCATCATATCGACATGCAAGTACATGGCGGCGCGCCACATACTCATCTAAACGAGAAGCCTGACTAAGACCGAGCGCAGCTTGCAGCTCGGTCATACGATAGTTAAATCCCAAATCAATTTGCTGGTAATACCAAGCCCCATCTGGGGCATGAGTCATTTTTTCAATTTCTCGGGTAATACCGTGGCTTCGAAGGAGTTCCATTCTGTTGGCCAAGGAGCGGTCATTAGTCAGAGCCATCCCTCCTTCGCCAGTAGTGATAATTTTAACTGGATGGAAGCTAAAAACAACGATATCACTATAACGACAGCTACCGATGAAATCTTCTTTATGCTTCCCGCCAACCGCATGTGATGCGTCTTCAATAATCCTAAAGCCAAAGCGCTTGCCCAATGCATAAATAGCCGCCATATCACACGATAGACCGCACAGGTGAACAGGCACAACAACTTTAGGAAGCCTCCCCTCTCTCTCTGCTAGCAGCAATTTTCGCTCGAGAGCTTGGGGGCACATATTATAGGTTTGTGAGTCGATATCGACAAAGTCCACATTGGCTCCACAATATCGGGCACAATTGGCTGATGCTACAAAAGTAATTGGGCTTGTCCACAGCCAGTCACCAGGTCCCAATTCGAGCGCAAGACACCCCAAGTGCAATGCTGCTGTTGCACTATTCACCGCCAATGCATATGTGGCTCCCACATGGTTCGCTATCGCCTGCTCGAAACGCGGGACCATTGGCCCTTGTGTAAGAAAATCAGACTGCAGTACGTCAATCACCGCATCAATGTCTGCTTGGGTAATTTCTTGGCGACCATATGGGATCATATTTAGATGCTCCCTATTTTTTCGTGATTAGTATCAATCCAATCATGCAGTGTTTCCGCAGACATCCACTCAGTATTGTTGTCACTGGTATAACTAAAGCCTTCAGGAACACGCTTGCCGTCTTTAATGCGATTACTGTCTTGATCCCAATTATGAATTGCAGGAAGTATTTTAAAATGCTCAGGATATTCATAGGTATAAAATGCATCCTCAGCACCAATCATCTGTTCATGCAACTTTTCACCAGGACGAATACCAACAGTCTCTTGCTTAGCATTTGGTGCAATTACTCCAGCAAGATCGGTGACTTTCATCGATGGGATCTTTTTGACATAAATCTCACCACCGACCATATCTTCGAACGCATGCCAAACAAGCTCGACCCCTTGTTCAAGAGAGATCATAAAACGAGTCATTCTGGGATCGGTAATCGGCAAGACACCTTGATCACGAATCGACATGAAGAAAGGAATAACAGATCCACGTGACCCCATCACATTGCCATAGCGGACTACTGCGAAACGAGTATCCTGACTTCCTGCATATGAATTGCCTGCGACAAAAAGCTTGTCCGATGCCAACTTGGTAGCGCCATACAGATTAACTGGACTACTCGCCTTATCCGTCGAGAGCGCAACTACTCTATTAATTCCCTTATCAATACATGCATCGATAAGGTTCATTGCACCAGTAACATTTGTTTTTACACACTCAAATGGATTATACTCGGCGGTTGGCACAATCTTGGTCGCTGCGGCATGTACTACGCAATCAATACCCGTTAGAGCTCGTGCTAAACGATCTTTATCCCGAACATCTCCGATGAAAAAACGAACACGTTCATCATCTTTGTACAGTTTAGCCATTTCCCACTGCTTCATCTCGTCACGGGAATAAATAACAAGACGCTTGGGATTGTACTTTTTTAAGGTCATTGGAACAAAAGTGTGTCCAAATGAACCAGTACCCCCGGTAATAAGAATAGATTTTTGATTTAGCATAATACCTATCTACATTTAGTCAGATTTCAAATCACTTCAGCTTCACCAGCGCTTTAAGCCTAGTTAAGCCCACTTTTAATTCACTCCTCGTCATTGACAGCAACCAAGGAGAAAAATAAACATATAAACTCACCAACCCAATATACAGCAAAGCCATCAATGGGAGCTTTAAAAACAAAGACCCATTTTCGCCGAGAAGACTCCAAACAGCCAAATGGGAAGACCACCCTAAGCCCACACATCCTAATAAAGCAAAAATTTGGTATTTCCAGTCAAAATGCCATCCAAAAGTACGTGCGATCATCCAAGCCATAAAGCTCACAGAAAATATTTGAACAAAAACTAACTTTAAAGCCAAGCCATTTGCCCCCAACTGCAGGCCAGGTACAGCCGCGTTGTTTGGAGCAAGCACAAGATATGCGGCAACCAAGCTCACCAACATACCAAGCGAACCTGACAAAGCATATACTCTTGTATGTCCTGTCGCGAACAGCATCGTTCCACCAATCTGCCCCATTGACTGATGTACCGGGTAAAGCAGCATGATGGCCATCGCCGTCGTTCCACTCAGATAGTCTTGCCCAACCGTCACCCGTAGAATCTCAGGAGCCAGAGGTTGAAGCCCTCCCGCCACAAATGCTCCCACAAAAAACAATAGTCGTGAAGCACGCTGGTATAGCGCCTTCAGTCGCTGCATGTCTTGTTGATGGTGTGCTTCAGCAACCTCTTTCCACAGGATACGCAGTACAGAGACGGTTGCCAGCAACGCCACAGCTGAATACTGCTGTGCAACGCTAAAATAAGCTTGCTCCTTGGCCCCTCCCCATGTCTGCAGCATCCAACGATCCGCAAAATCATGCACAAAGCCGAGGAGCATCACTGGTATCAATGGCGCGCAATACACAAAGAATTCCCGGAACATGCTCTTCGGTGTGTCTGACTCAGCAGCCCCTTCTGTCAAACTTACTTTTGAAGACACATACAAGCGAGACGCAAACCATGCAGCAATTGCCCATTCGATAATTAGCACGACAAACACTAAAGTGATGGCTAACTTGCCCAATAATGCCAATGCAATTACCACAATCAAGTGGAGCATGACGGCTAATGTGTTGATCTGCTGACCTCGGATCGTTTGCCGGCTTGCTTCGGCCATCTGTGCAGCCAATGTCCATACCGTTCCTTGCATGAACGCGGCCAAGAAAGCCAAAGCCAAAACTGAACGGGACTCTCCGGCCCACAAAATCCCAAGCAAGGAGTCTGGCATCAATAGAAGCAGGAATAGTAACGCCACTACCAACTGAATCGCAATCCACCCCCAAAAGACTGCGATGAATCTCTTACTGCGCTGACGACGAGAGAGCAGGGTAAAAAATGCGGTTGAGCTACCTAGATCCAACATGCCACGGAGGGCGGTAAAGGCTGCAAGCAGAAAAGACATTCGCCCGTAGTCTGTAGGTCCTAACCAACGTGCAAGTAAAATACCCGTAGCGACAGTCGCCACGCTTCTAATCAAATTGGCGACAAAGCTGGCAAAAAAACGAGACTTTATATTAGCCACTACTCATTCCCAGTTTATACAGAAAAGTAGCCCCCCCTAACTTTCCCCTTACATCAAAGCCTCACGTCAGGTCTAAGCCTACAGAAACAGTACAGCATTAAATATTGGCAAACAAAACCCACCGACTCTCTCAAAAAAAGCACTTGCCTAAGAATCAGCACTAACACTTCACTTTCATGAAAGCCCCCCCGATACGCCAAGAGAAATCACCTATTGCGTTCTTACCTGGGTGACTCCTAACTCAAACCCTACAGACCTCTATCTAATCAGGTACAAAAAATGGTAAACAACCAACTAATTTCACCTAATGAACCAAGCCCCAAATCATTAAAAACATAAACACAGCGGACAACAATTCAAAAACACTCATCTATTGATGAAAAGCCACATTGAAAACTTAATTTATCAAAACAGAAAAATATTATAAAAGCAGCCCCCCCTATAAACAATACTCCTCAATGAATGAGGAGTATTATCATATGCCTTTATCTACAGCCCTTTGATTTCTTACACTAGCAAAGTGAGGGATGAAATTTACCATACCGCCAGATAAGTTAGAACTCCTTCCGCGGCCTGCCTGCCATCAAATACAGCACGCACAACCAAGTCCGCTCCTCGCACCATATCTCCCCCGGCAAAAATTTTACTATGGCTAGTCTGGCACTTATACACGCTTTGTGCTGTCAAGGTCCGACCATTGTTGGCAATCGCTATGCCCAACCTTCTCCCCCATGTTGCGCTTTCCGCCTGAAAACCAAAGGCAATGATCACATGATCACACTCCAGCTCTACCCCGCTATCAGGGACTATAATAGGAGTTTGCCGCCCCTTCGTGTCAGGTTCACTCAAACGCGTCTCAGCCAGTTTTACCTCCAACGTCCCGTCAGGCCGTAACTCAATTCCCAGCGGCTGCCGATTCCACAAAAACTCTACACCTTCTTCGCGCGCGTTGGCGACCTCGCGCTTGGAGCCCGGCATATTCGCCTCATCGCGTCGGTAAGCGCAGATCACGCTCTTGGCACCCTGGCGTATCGCGGTACGGTTGCAGTCCATCGCGGTATCCCCCCCACCCAACACCACGACGCGTTTGCCTTGCATCGTGATCGGCTCTTCGCCCTCCGGCAGCGTGCCCAGTCCTTGGCGCACATTATTGATCAAGTAAGGCAGGGCTTCCAACACTCCGGGCAAATCCTCTCCAGAAAAGCCACCCTTCATATACTTGTACGCGCCCATACCCATGAAGATGGCATCGTATTGCTCCAGTAATTCTTCTATCTGGACATCCTTGCCGATCTCTGTGTTGAGCACGAACTCCACC
This sequence comes from Chromobacterium fluminis, assembly GCF_011602385.1. Classification (NCBI taxonomy): domain Bacteria; kingdom Pseudomonadati; phylum Pseudomonadota; class Betaproteobacteria; order Neisseriales; family Chromobacteriaceae; genus Chromobacterium; species Chromobacterium fluminis. The sequence goes on from NZ_JAAOMA010000025.1 coordinate 60,297, forward strand.
CCCATGCCCTCCATAATCTCGCGGCGGCGCTTAATCACGGATTTTTCCAGCTTGAACTCTGGAATGCCAAAGGTCAGCAGGCCGCCGATTTCCTCGTAGCGGTCAAACACCACCGCCTTGACGCCATTGCGCACCAATACGTCGGCACAGGCCAGGCCGGCCGGGCCGGCGCCGATTACCGCGACCTTCTTGTCCGTCCACACCACCTTGGACATATCAGGACGCCATCCGGCCTTGAAGGCCTCGTCGGTAATGTATTTCTCGATGCTGCCGATGGAAACCGCGCCAAAGCCGCCCTGGTTCAGGGTGCACGCGCCTTCGCACAAACGATCTTGTGGACAAACCCGGCCGCAAATTTCCGGCAGGCTATTGGTTTTGTGCGACATTTCCGCCGCTTCGAACAAGCGCCCTTCCTCCACCAGTTTCAGCCAGTTGGGGATGTAGTTGTGCACCGGGCACTCCCATTCGCAGTACGGGTTGCCACAGGACAAGCAGCGGCCGGCCTGGTCGGCCGCGTCCACGCTGTGTAACGGCTGGTAGATTTCTTTGAATTCGATCTTGCGCACCGAGGCGTCCACCTTGTCCCCGGGGTTGCGTGAAAGCTTCATGAATTGGAAAACATCGCTCATGGTTGTTTCCTGTCTTGCTAGGCCCGTCGCCCGCAGGCGCTCGGGTTTTGAATGAGGTATTGGCGGGACGGCGCAAGGGCCGCTCCGCCTTGCGCGTCTTAATCCTTGAGCAGGCTGTCGAGCTTGGCCGCCTTGGGTTTGACCAGCCAGAAGTAATCGACGTAATCGTCGAAGTTCTCCAGCATCGCTTTGGCCGTCTCGGAACCGGTCAATTCAACGTGCTTGGCGATCTTCTCCAATAGATAGGCGCGATACATGCCCATGGCTTCGCCGTTGATCAGGTGGATGTCGATCAGCTCGTTGTTATAGCGATAAGCGAATTTCTCATTCGGGTCGTAGACGAAGGCAAAGCCGCCGGTCATGCCGGCGCCGAAGTTGTAGCCGGTTTCGCCCAGCACGATGACCGTGCCGCCGGTCATGTATTCGCAGCAATGGTCGCCGGCGCCTTCGATGACGGCCAGCGCGCCGGAGTTGCGCACGCCGAAACGCTCGCCCGCCACGCCCGCGGCGAACAACTGGCCGCCGGTAGCCCCGTACAGACAGGTATTGCCGATGATGATGGACTCGCCCGCCCGGTATCCCGCGTTCTTGGGCGGATAGATGGTCACCCGGCCGCCGGCCATGCCCTTGCCCACATAGTCGTTGGCGTCGCCTTCCAGTTCTAGGTGCAGACCGGACGCGTTCCATACGCCGAAGCTTTGCCCGGCGCTGCCGCTGAACTTGATCTTGAGACAGCCGAACGGCAAGCCAGATGCTCCGTGAACGCGGGCGATCTCGCCGGACAGGCGCGCGCCGATGGAGCGGTGGGTATTCTCGATCGGGTAGCTCAGTTCCAGCATCTGCTTATTGTGGATGGCGGACAAGGCATCCTGCAGAATGGATTCCGCCAATTCGCCCTTGTCGAAAGAGGGATTGCTGGCGCTGACGCAGAAACGCGGCTCGCTGTCCGGCACCCGGCCTTGCGACAGCAGCGGCGACAGGTCCAGCTTCTGCTGCTTGTCGGTGTCTCCGGCAGCCAGGCTCAGCAAGTCCATCCGACCGATCAGCTCTTCCATATTGCGCACGCCCAGCTTGGCCATCCACTCGCGGGTTTCGCGCGCGATGAACAGGAAATAGTTCATCACCATTTCCGGCAAGCCGGTGAAGTACTTGGAGCGCAGCTTGATTTCCTGGGTAGCGACGCCGGTGGCGCAGTTGTTCAGATGGCAGATGCGCAGGTATTTGCAGCCCAGCGCCACCATGGGGCCGGTGCCGAAGCCAAAGCTCTCCGCGCCCATCATCGCCGCCTTGATCACGTCCAGGCCGGTCTTCAAGCCGCCGTCGGTCTGTACCCGCACTCGGCCGCGCAGGCCGTTGGCGCGCAGCACTTGTTGCGCCTCGGACAGGCCCAGCTCCCATGGGGAGCCGGCGTATTTGACCGAGGTCAACGGCGAGGCGCCGGTGCCGCCGTCGTAGCCGGAAATAGTGATCAGGTCGGCGTAGGCCTTGGCCACGCCGGCGGCGATGGTGCCGACGCCGGGCTCGGCCACTAGTTTGACCGACACCAGCGCGGACGGATTGACCTGCTTGAGGTCGAAAATCAGTTGCGCCAGGTCTTCGATAGAGTAGATGTCATGGTGCGGCGGCGGTGAGATCAGGCTGATGCCTTCCTTGGCGTGGCGCAGCCGCGCAATCAGGCCGGACACCTTGTCGCCAGGCAACTGGCCGCCTTCGCCTGGCTTGGCGCCTTGCGCCACTTTGATCTGCAGCACTTCGGCATTGACCAGGTAATGCGGCGTGACGCCGAAGCGCCCCGAAGCCACTTGCTTGATCTTGGACATTTTCTCGGTGCCGTAGCGCGCGGCGTCTTCGCCGCCTTCGCCGGAGTTGGAGCGACCGCCCAGACGGTTCATCGCGATCGCCAGCGCTTCATGCGCTTCCGGCGACAAAGCGCCCAGCGACATGCCCGCGGAGTCGAAACGCTTGAGGATGGCTTCCACCGGCTCCACTTCGTCGATAGAAATGGGCTCGCCCAGCGGCTGCACCTGCATCAGGTCGCGCAGCATCGCCACCGGGCGCTGGTTCACCGCCTCGGCGTATTGCTGATAGATCTGGTAGTCATCGTTCTGCACCGCCTTTTGCAGCAAGGTCACCACATCGGGGTTGTAAGCGTGATATTCCTCGCCATGCACGTACTTGAGCAAGCCGCCGTGTGAGATCGGCCGCATCGGGTTGAAGGCGAAACGCGCCAGCTTGCGCTGATCGTCCTCGAAGTCGGCGAAACCCGCGCCGGACACTCGCGACACCGTGCCCTTCAGGCACAGCTCCACCACCTCTTCGTGGATGCCCACGGCTTCGAACAGCTGCGCGCCGCGATAGGAGGCGATGGTGGAAATGCCCATCTTGGACAGCACTTTGAGCAAGCCCTTGTTGATGCCCTTGCGATAGTGCTGCAAGGCTTCGTTGAGCTTGAGTTTGACCTCGCCGCTCTGCACCAGCTCGATGATGCTTTGATAAGCCAGATAGGGGTAGACCGCGGTGGCGCCGTAGCCAATGATGCAAGCCATCTGGTGCGCGTCGCGCACCGTGCCGGTTTCCACCAGGATATTGGTCTTGCAACGCAGGCCGCTGTCGATCAGCGCATGATGTACCGCGCCGGTGGCGAACAAGGCCGGGATGGGCAGGCGCTGCGCCGTCACATGACGATCGGACAGCACCACGATGACCGTGCCCTCCTTGACCGCGTCCACGACATGCCGGGTCAGCGTTTCCAGCGCCTGGCGCAAATCGGTTTCGCTGGGGTCGTAGCACAGGTCGAAGGTCGTCGCCTTCAGATAAGGCTCCGGCCGCGTGGTGACGCGGGTGAATTTCTCGTGCGACAGCACCGGGGAGCGCACTTCCAGCCGCTTGGCGTGCTCGGCGCTCTCCTCGAACATATTGCGTTCCGGCCCGAACACCGTGTTCAGCGACATCACCACCGCTTCGCGGATGGGGTCGATAGGCGGGTTGGTCACCTGGGCGAATTGCTGGCGCAGATAATCGAAGGGCGAGCGCACTTTCCGGCTCAGCACCGCCATCGGCGTATCGTCCCCCATTGAGCCCACCGCCTCCTGGCCGTCCTCGGCCAACACGCGCAGGATTTGGTCTCGCTCTTCAAAGCTGATATTGAACAGCTTTTGCAAACGCGCCAGTTCGTCCTTGGACAAAGGCTCGACTCCGGCGTCGTCTTCGATCGACAACTCCAGGTATTTGGCGCTGTCCTTGATCCATTGCCGATACGGCTTGGCGCTCTTGAGTTGGGCGTCGATTTCCTCCGGCAGCAACAGCTCGCCGGTGGCCAAGTCCGCGGCGAACAGCTGACCCGGCTTGACCCGGCCCTTGCGCACCACGTTTTCAGGCTGGTAGTCCCACACGCCTACTTCGGAGGCGATGGTCAGCACATTGTCCCGGGTCAGCACCCAGCGAGCCGGCCTCAGGCCATTGCGGTCCAGCATGCAGGCGGCGTAGCGGCCATCGGTGAGCACGATGCCGGCCGGGCCGTCCCACGGCTCCATATGCATGGAGTTGAATTCATAGAAGGCGCGCAAGTCCTTGTCGGTGGAGTCGACGTTCTGCCAAGCTGGCGGCACCAGTAGGCGCAGCGCGCGGAACAGCGGGATGCCGCCCATCAGCAGGCCTTCCAGCATATTGTCCAGCGACATCGAGTCGGAACCATCGGTCTGCACGATGGGACGCACCGCGTCCATGTCCAGATGCGGAGACGCCATGATGCGCTCGCGCGCGCGCGCCCAATGGCGGTTGCCCTGCACGGTGTTGATTTCGCCGTTGTGGGCAAGGAAACGGAAGGGCTGCGCCAGCTTCCATTGCGGCCAGGTATTGGTGGAGAAGCGCTGATGGAACACGGCCAGGCTGGACTCGAAACGGGAGTCGTTCAAATCCAGGAAGAACTTGGGCAGGTTCTCCGGCGTCACCAGGCCTTTGTAGGACAGGGTGTGCGGCGATAAAGTCGGCAGATAAAAAAACGGGTCGTCAGCCTTATTGGCTTTCTCAGCCTGGCGACGACCCATATATAAACGGCGCTGGAACATTAATTCATCCATGCCGAATGGACAGTTAACAAAGACCTGGACCATGGCGGGAAGCGAGGCCAAGGCCGCCTCCCCACAGGCGCTGTCGTCAGTGGGAACCTGTCGGAAACCCGCCACCTCCAAGCCTTGAGATTCCAGGAACTCGCGCAGACGGCGCAAGCTGCGCTCCCCCTGTTCCGGCTCGGGATGGTGGAACACCAGGCCGGCGGCGTACACTGGCTTCAGCGTCAAGCCGGCCTCAGCGGCAACTTCGCGCAAAAAACCGTCCGGCTTGCGAAACAGCAGGCCACAGCCGTCGCCGGATTTGCCATCGGCGGCCACGGCGCCGCGATGAGTCAGTTTGGCCAGCGAGGAAATGGCGGTATCCACCAGCCAGTGACTGGGTTTGTCGTCAAGCTGGGCGATCAAGCCGAAACCGCAGCTGTCCTGCTCGAAGTCCGGATGGTACAGGGTGCCCTGTAGCCAGCGTTGTCTGTCCATAGCTTTGTCCTGCTTATAATGTGAAACGAATGTTTCGATTCTAAGGGCAAGGAGCTTGACCCTGCAACCGGTTTTTGTGCACCGCATTAGACGATAAAAATCATTATGTTACAGCGGATTTTTTAATTTCTCGATGTCGAAAAATCGTATTTTTGCGACAGATTAATTGTGATTTTGTGACGTGAACGTTCAATAAAACGACTGTCAAGCCGCCTTGTCAAGGACATCCAAAATGGCCATTTCTATCGAATTAAGTATATTGTCAAACAATAGCCAAATATAATGCCCATTCTGTCCCCTCACCCCGCCAATCAGGAACTGATCCGCCACTTGGCCGAGCAGGCGTTTTCCCGCTCCGCCGGCGCCCCGCTGGTAGGCGGCAATCACCTGGAATTGCTCTACGACAGCGTGGAAAATTTCCCGGCTTGGGAACAAGCCATCGCCGACAGCCGGGAATCGGTGTTCATAGAAATGTACATCTTCGCCAACGACGCGTTTGGCCTGCGAATCCGGGATCTGCTGATCGAACGCGCGCGCGCCGGAGTGAAGGTCTGCATACTTTACGACTGGCTAGGCAGCTGGAAAACGCATCTGGGTGGTTTCTTCAAACCTTTGCAGGCCGCGGGAGCGGAGCTGCGCGCCTACAACCCGCCATCGCTGACCGCTGGCCTCAGCATGCTGGGCCGCAATCACCGCAAACTGATCGTGATCGATCGCCGAACCGTCTTCGTGTCCGGCTTGTGCATCAGTTCCAGTTGGGAAGGTCGCCCGGAGCGCGGCCAAGAGCCCTGGCGCGATACCGGCGTCAAATTTAGCGGGCCGCTGGCGGCCGACGCCCTGGCCGCCTTCGCCGACAGCTGGGCCAGCTGCGGCGGCCCGTTGCCCGCGGAATGGATAACTCCGCCGCCGCCGGAGAACTGCGGCGCGGTGGCGGCGCGCCTGATCGCCACCACGCCCGCCACCGCGCAAATGATGCGGCTGGATTTGCTGATCGCCTGCTTCGCCCGGCGCACCTTGTGGCTGACCGACGCCTACTTCATGGGCACCAGCATGTATCTGACCGCGCTGAAACAGGCCGCGCGCGACGGCGTCGACGTCCGCTTGCTGGTGCCTCGCTCCAGCGACATCGGCTGGATCGCCACCGTGTCGCGCACCCAATACCGCCCGCTGCTGGAAGCCGGCGTTCGCGTTTTCGAATGGGACGGCCCGATGATCCACGCCAAAACCGCCGTGGCGGACGGACGCTGGGCGCGCATCGGCTCCACCAATCTCAACCTCTCCAGTTGGCTGGCCAACCGAGAACTGGACGTGGCGGTGGAGGACCAGGCCTTGGCGGAAAAGCTGGCCGAGCGGTTCCTGCAGGATTTGGACCACGCCACCGAAGTGATTCTGGCCGGCCAGCGCCGCCGCCCGACGCTGACCAAGCCGCGACCCAAGGACTATCACGGCCTGCTGCTGCCGCCACATACCGCCGCCCTCAGCGGCGCCAGCGCCGCCGCGCGGCAAGCGGCGCGGATCGGCGACGCGCTGGGCGTGGTGGTACGCGGCACCCGCAATGTCGACGCCAGCGAGGCATCCGCCTTCCTGACCATAGGCATGGCGCTGCTGATCTTCGCCGGACTGATCGCCTTCTTCCCCTGGCTGGTGGCCGCGCCCTTGCTCTTTTTGCTGCTGCTCAGCGGCGGCGCCATCGTCGCCAAGGCTCTGGGCTTGTACTGGGCCAGGCGTGGCAAAAAACAACAGCCGCCGCCGGCCGCGCCGGCTGGCGAACAAGATGGCTCGCCCCAGGACAAATGCGATTAAAAACAATCCGTTGACTTGGGCTGATGTCCCCAAGACATCGCCGCCGCATCGCGCCTGGCCGCCGTCAGGCGTTTTTTTCGCGGAAAAAATTTTGCTGCGCAACAACATGACAAGCAAAAGGTCTAAAATGCGCGCTTTCTTGGGATGTTCTCCAGGCCGGCAGACGTGCCGCCCGCGCAGACAGCACAGCGCGAGCCGACTACGGACCGCGGCGCAAAGCGCCCTGTTTTTATTCGCGCCTCAAGGCCAGCCTCCATGGCGGCGACGGACCCCGGTCTGCCCGTGCGTACAGAACTGCGCCCCAACGCGCACCGAGTGACACCGCAAAGGGTTACAGGTGCCCGCGGCTTCGGCCCTCGCCCACGGCGAGCCGACGGCCCATCCGCGTCCCGCCCCCTCGCGTGTCCGAGTTAACAGCAACAAGGACTCAGGTATGCGTTTTCATTTCCCCATCGTGATCATCGACGAGGACTTCCGCTCGGAAAACACCAGCGGCTCCGGCATCCGCGAACTCGCCGCCGCCATGGAGGCGGAAGGCATGAGCGTGATCGGCTACACCAGCTACGGCGACCTGACCTCCTTTGCCCAGCAACAAAGCCGCGCAGCCGGCTTCATCCTGTCCATAGACGACGAGGAATTCCACACCGAAGACGCGGCGCAGGAAGCGCTGGGCAAGCTCTACGGCTTCGTTGCGGAAATCCGCCGCCGCAACCCGGACATCCCGGTCTATCTGTACGGAGAAACCCGCACCGCGCGCCACATTCCCAACGACATCCTGCGCGAGTTGCACGGCTTCATCCACATGCACGAAGACACGCCGGAGTTCGTCGCCCGCCACATCATCCGTGAAGCCAAGAGCTATCTGGACAGCCTGGCGCCGCCGTTTTTCCGCGCGCTGGTGGATTACGCCCACGACGGTTCCTACTCCTGGCACTGCCCCGGCCATTCCGGCGGCGTCGCCTTCCTGAAAAGCCCGGTGGGCCAGATGTTCCACCAGTTCTTTGGCGAAAACATGCTGCGCGCCGACGTCTGCAACGCGGTGGACGAACTGGGCCAGCTGCTGGACCACACCGGCCCCATCGCCGCCTCGGAACGCAATGCCGCGCGCATCTTCAACGCCGACCACCTGTTCTTCGTCACCAACGGTACCTCCACCTCCAACAAAATCGTCTGGCACAGCTGCGTGGCGGCCGGAGACATCGTGTTGGTGGACCGCAACTGCCACAAATCCAATCTGCACGCCATCATGATGACCGGCGCCATCCCGGTCTTCCTGATGCCGACGCGCAACCACTACGGCATCATCGGCCCGATTCCTAAGTCCGAATTTCAGCTCGACAACATCAAGAAGAAAATCCAGGCCAATCCCTTCGCCCGCGAAGCGCTGGCCAAGAACCCGCGGGCCAAACCGCGCATCCTGACGCTGACCCAGTCCACCTACGACGGCATTCTTTACAATGTCGAGGAAATCAAGCATCTGCTGGACGGCGAGGTCGATACCCTGCACTTCGACGAAGCCTGGCTGCCGCACGCCAGCTTCCACGATTTCTACGGCGACTTCCACGCCATCGGCGAAGGCCGGCCACGTTGCAAAGACAGCCTGATCTTCTCTACCCAGTCCACCCACAAGCTGCTGGCCGGCATCAGCCAAGCCTCGCAGATTCTGGTGCAAGATCCGGAGCAACGACAGCTGGACACCGCCTGGTTCAACGAGGCCTATCTGATGCACACTTCCACCAGCCCGCAATACTCCATCATCGCCAGTTGCGATGTGGCGGCGGCGATGATGGAACAACCGGGCGGACAGGCCTTGGTGGAAGAATCGCTGGTGGAGGCGCTGGACTTCCGCCGCGCCATGCGCAAGGTGGACGAGGAGTACGGCCGCGACTGGTGGTTCAGCGTCTGGGGACCGGACGACCTGTCCGACGACGGCATCTGCGACCCCGCCGAGTGGCAACTACGCCCGAATGAACGCTGGCACGGCTTCGCCGGCATCGAAGACGGCTTCAATATGCTGGACCCGATCAAGGCCACGGTGCTGACGCCGGGCCTGGATGTGGACGGCAGCTTCGAAGAGATGGGCATTCCCGCCGCCATCGTCACCAAGTATCTGACCGAACACGGCGTCGTGGTGGAAAAAACCGGCTTGTACAGCTTCTTCATCATGTTCACCATCGGCATCACCAAGGGCCGCTGGAATACGCTGATCTCCCTCTTGCAGCAGTTCAAGGACGACTTCGACAAGAACCAGCCGATGTGGCGGGTCATGCCGGAGTTCATCGCCAAATACCCGCAATACGAGCGCGTCGGCCTGCGCGATCTGTGCCAGCGCGTCCACCTGCTCTACAGCCAGCACGACGTGGCGCGTATCACCACGGAGATCTATCTATCGGAAATGGAGCCGGCCATGCGCCCAGCCGACGCCTTCGCCAAGATGGCCCACCGCGAGATCGAACGCGTGCCGGTGGAGCAGCTGGAAGGCCGCGTCACCGCGGTGCTGCTGACGCCGTATCCGCCGGGCATCCCCTTGCTGATTCCCGGCGAGCGTTTCAACAAGACCATCGTCGACTACCTGCGCTTCGCCCAGGACTTCAACCGCGAGCTGCCCGGTTTCGAGACGGATGTGCATGGGCTGGTGGCGACGGATCTTAACGGCCGCAAGATCTACTGCGTCGACTGTGTGAAATGAGGAACGGCGGCGGCGCTCGGCCAGTGCGCCGCCGCACAATTTCTACACAATAATCCTTAACACACCAGGCTGGCGCGCTCGCGGCGGCGTGCGATAATCGCCGCCATGATGTCATTGGACCGCCGCTACGCCCTCACCGCCTGGCTCTTGCTCAGCCTGGCGGGTTGCCTATGGCTGGGCTGGCGCCAGTTTGGCGCATTGGAACAGCGCTTCCGCCAGGAATCCTTCATTACCCTGCGCCTGCTGAGCCAGAAAGCTTCGCAACACGATGCGGTGCTGGCCACCCTGGCCGCTTCGGAACAAAGCCGTTTGCCCGCCGACATGCTCAAGCGCCTGCAAACCGCCATGCCTCAGCTGAGCGCCATCGGTTTTTGGCGACAACAGCAATGGCATGGCGATCCCAGCGGCCTGCGTCCGCCGCTGGCCTTGCTGTGGCAAGCCCAGCAACAAGGCCAGACCCTGCTCGGCTTCGACGCGCAACAACGCTACTGGCTGCAAAGCCCGGACGGCTGGGCGCTGTTGATCGACCCGTTGCGCATGCTGGTCCAAGCCGAACTGCCCGAGCCGCTGGAAAACATCTCGCTGCAATTGCGCGGCCACCGCATCGAACTGCTGCAACGCAAGGCCGGCGCGTCTGCCAATGATTGGGATCTGAGCCTGGACCGCAAGCTGCCCAGCGCCAGCCAACCCTTCCGCCTGTCCAGCCGCACCGCCTTGAGTTGGGACAGCTTGCCCTGGATGGAAATCCTGCTGTGGAACGCGCTGCTCGCCGCCGTCGCCGTCGCCCTGTACGCCAGGCATAGGCAACGCGCTTCTCAACAGCGCCAGCAACAGCAGGACCGTCTGGCCGCTCAAGCCCGGCTCAATACCCTGAATGAAATGATGGCCGGGCTGGCGCAGGAATTGAATCCGCCGCTGACCGCCATCATCGCCAATACACGCCAGCTGGAACGGACGCTGGACGAGCCCTCGCAACGCGAAGCCGCGCGCGACACCCTGCTCGCCACCGGCGCGCAAGCGCGCCGCGCCGCCGCCTTAATCAGTCGGCTCAGCCGCCTGCTAGCTCATCCCAAAGCCACGGAAACCACACCGCTGGACCCAGATGCCCTGGTGAGCTCCCTACTGTTCCTACGCCAGGCCGAACTAGCCAACCAAAACATCACTCTGGAATGGCATAACTTAAGCCCGGATGAATGGCCGCGCGCGGAACGCACGGCGCTGGAACAGATCCTGCACAATCTGGTGCAGAACGCCTGCGACGCGTTACAGGAACAAGGAGGCCGCATCGTGATCAGCGGCGAAAGCGACGGGCACAACTATCGTTTCAAAGTCATGGACAATGGCCCGGGGATTCCCGACACCATTCTGCCCAAGATCTTCCTGCCCTTCTTCACCACCCGCTCTCGCGGCATGGGCCTGGGTTTGCCGCTCTGCGAGACCTTGGCGCGGGCCCAAGGCGGCAAGCTCCACGTGCAAAACGCCGCCAACGGCGGCGTCATCGCGCAACTGATATTGCCCTGGGCCAAGCGCGGCGCGTGATGCCTCAAAACCTCTTTACGATCTCGCAGCTAGGGCGAGACAAGGCGTTGCGGCTGAAAAAGCGGAGGGTACACACGGTACATGAGCATTTTGAAGACGTACTCACCGTGTAACGCTCCACGACGCGTAGCAGATCGTAAACAGGTTTCAGTCCTTGCTCGCCAGCGCCAGCCGCAAAGCCAGCCCGCCAAACACAGACGCCAGCAGCCATTGCGGCAGCCGGCTGCTTCCCAATTTGTCGCCAAGCGCGCGTCCGAAACGGCTGGCCGCCAAGATGATCGCGCCATTGATCAGCAGGCCAATCGCGTTCAGCAAGGTCGCCAACACCATGATCTGCAGGGAAACCGGCCCCGCGGACGGGTGCACGAATTGGGGGAACAAAGCCAACACGAAAAGCGCCATCTTGGGGTTAAGCAGGTTGGTGATCAGACCTTGGGCCACGATGCGCGGCATAGACTGCGCGCTCGCCGCGCCTGGGACGCTTAACACGCTGCCGCTTCGCAGTGTGGTCCAGGCCAGGTAGAACAGATAGGCGGCGCCGGCGATGCGCACCGCATCGTAGGCCAGCGGCGCATGCGCGAACAGCTGCGCCAAGCCGAAGGCCGCCGCCAGAGCGTGGCAGTAAGTACCCATCTGGATGCCCGCCAAGGTGGCGAAGCCGGCCCTGCCCCCCTGGCTGGCGCTGCGACTGGCGATCAACAGCATATCCGGACCCGGCGTCGCCGCGAGCGCGACGCAGGCGAGGCTGAACAACAATAACGTAGACAAATCAGGCATGACGGACATTCCGAATAAATACAGATGGATATGATACAAGCCGGCCCGACGGAATCAAAGCCTCAATCCAGCGCCGCGCCGCGCTCCCGCAGCAAGGCTCGCAACACCGAACGGTGGCAGCGCGCCTCGTCCTGACAGTAACAGCCTATGGAAAAGTGACTACCGTGCGACAGCGCCGCCAGCAAATCCAGCTCGCGGCTTTGCGCCGGCGCCTTCATCTCCGCGCGATACGCCCGCTCAAACGCCTGCCATTCGGCGGGGCTCTGCGCCGCCTGCGCCTGTTTCACCAGCTCCGCGCTGGGCGCCAGGTTGGGAAACCACACGTCGTACCAATCACCGCTGGCAAACGCCTCCTTGGGCACACCGCGCGGCGGCCTCCGCACCGTGCCGATGCGAGTGCCCTCCTGCGGGTGACGCGGACTGCCCAATTGCACCACGCGTATCGTCATAGTTCGTTCTCCGAAACTACGCGGCCCCTGCGCCGCGCGGAACAACGTTGTCATCGATGGCGAACCCTGAGTAGACTAAGGGCCTGCTCCCAACCAGAACAATCCTCATGCAACACTATCCGCTTTATCTACTGATGGCGGCGGCCACCGTACTCAGTCCCGGCCCCGGCATTTTGATGACCCTGACCAATTCTCTGCGCTTCGGCCTACGCGGCACAATGAGCGGCATTCTCGGCACCGCCTGCGGCTCCTTCATCGTCGCCGGCGTGTCGGCCACCAGCCTCGGCCTGTTGCTGGCGGCCTCGGCGCTGGCTTTCACCATGATGAAATGGATAGGCGCCGCTTATCTGTTTTATCTGGGCGTCAAATTGCTTCGCGCGCCGGCTTTCCGCTTTGATGAGATTCAAACCCAGCCGCGCGGTTTTGCCCGACGCTTTGGAGAAGGCATGACGGTACAGCTGACCAATCCCAAATCCATCTTCTTCTTTCTATCCATCTTCCCGCAGTTCATCGACATCCAAGGCGCCTACGCGCCGCAATTCCTATTACTGGTCGGCACTTTCAGCAGCCTGATCATCCTGATTCACACCGTGTACGCACTGACCGCGCAACGTGCGCGGCGCTGGCTGACCAGCGAGCGCGGCGGTAAATGGGTGAACAAAGCCGGCGGCATGACCTTCCTGCTGTTCGGCACTCTGCTCGCCAACGCCAACAAGTAAAAACGCCATGCATCTGCAATTGGAATCACCGCGGCAACACGATGTGTTGGAGCTAATCCGCCAACTGGACGAATACCAAGCCGCCCTCTATCCGGCAGAAAGCAATCATCTGATGGACCCAGCGGCGCTGGAGCGACCTCAGGTACGCTTCATCGTTGCCCGCGACGAGAAGCTCGTGGCGGTCGGCTGCGCCGCGCTGGTGCAGCATGAGGATTGCGGCGAAATCAAACGCATGTTCGTGGCTCCGTCCCAACGCGGCAAAGGCGTGGCCCAGGCACTACTGGCCCGCCTGGAGGAGGAGGCCCGCGTCGCCGGCCTATCCACGCTGAAGCTGGAAACCGGGGTATCGCAGCCAGAGGCCATCGGCCTGTACCAACGCGCCGGCTTCAGCCCCTGTCCTCCATTCGGCGCCTACGTTCCCGATCCGCTCAGCCTGTTCATGAGCAAAGCCTTGTAGGCCTGTTGGAGCGTAACGGCTACCAGCCGTTCTCCAAGACCAGGTGGCCGGGCGCGCTTTGCCGGCTCATCCGGTAGCCCATCTTCATCAGTTGCCTATGGGTGTCCTCCACCATGGCCGGGTTGCCGCAGATCATGAAGCGCGAGTCTTCCGGCGACATCGCCAGCCCCGCCGCCCGCTCCAAACGTCCATTGGCCAGCAAGGCCGGTATACGCTCGTCCAACACGCCTTCCGGCGCGTCGCGCGTCACGATGGGCAGGTATTGCAATTTATGGCCGTGCTCGTCCCACAGTGGATGCTCGCGTAAAGCGGCGATGAAATCCTGGTAGCTGAGCTCCTCGGCGCGTCGCACGCAGTGCGCCAGCACGATGCGCTCGAAACGCCGCCACTGACCCGGATCCTGCAGAATCGACAGATACGGCGCCAAACCAGTACCGGTAGCCAGCAGCCATAGATCCTTGCTCGCCGGCAGCCGGTCCGCCAGGAAGAAGCCCATCGCCTTCTTGTCCAACATCACTTCTGCGCCCACTTGCAACTGCGCCAGACGCGAACTGAACTGGCCTTCCGGCACCACGATGGAATAGAACTCCAGATACTCGTCGGTCACCGCCGAACACATCGAGTACGCCCGCCAAACTTGGCCGCCATGATCGCCCAGCGGCAAGCCCAAACGCGCAAACTGCCCTGGCTCAAAACGATAGGCGTCCGGACGCCGCAAGCGGAAGCTGAGCAGATTGTCCGCCCAGCGCCGCAACCACAAAATGGGTTGAACCGTGTATTTCTCTTCGATCGCTGTATCCATTGTTCGCCAATACCCAAGTAAATCACTCAAGTATTGTCCTCCAGATCGGCTACGCCTTCAAGCCTGCGCCGCCGCAGCGCTCAACGATAGGCGGCCAACCATTCCTCATGCAGCGCGGCGACCAGTTGCCCCGCCGGCAGCTCGCGGCCGGCGGCCGCGTTTTCCCCGGCCCACAAGGACAGAAAATCACTCAGCCCGGCCTTGGCTGCCGCGGCGCGCAAGGGCCCGGTCAAGGCGTTCATCACAGGATAAGCCGGCACCAGGTCTTCCTTGTCGGCCATCAACTCCATATAACGGTTGCTCAGGCCGCGCGCGTGGCGCCCGGAAAACGCTCGGGTCAAACGGGTGCCGCCGGGAGCGGCCTTGGCCAGCTCGCTTTTCCACAAGGCGGAAATGCCGGACTCCGGACAACGCAAGAACGCGGTGCCCAACTGGCACGCTTGCGCACCGTGGCGCATCGAGGCGGCGATATCTCGCCCATGCATGATGCCGCCTGCGGCGATCACCGGCAGCGGTTGGTTCTGCGCCAGTTCATAAACCAGCGACAGCGTGGGGCGCAGGCTGTCCTGCGGCCGCCCGATGAAGGTGCCGCGATGGCCGCCCGCTTCCCGGCCCTGGGCGCAGATCGCGTCAGCGCCCAGCTCGGCCCAGGCCAACCCTTCCGCCATATTGGTGGCGGTGCCGATCACGTCTATCTTGGCCTGCTTCAACAATTTGAGCTGATTGCGGTTGAGGATGCCGAAGGTGAAGCTGGCCACCGCCGGCTTAGCCTCCAACAGCGCTTCGAACTGACGTGCGAACGGCTCGCAAAAGCGCTCCGGAATTTGCGGCGCCGGCAGCCCCAGCTCCCGGTGCAGCGGCGCCAGCCATGCCAACGCCTGTTCCAAGGCCTCCCTGCTGGGAACGGGATCGTCCTGTACAAAGAGATTGATGCCGAAAGGCTTGTCCGTGAGGCGCCGCACCGCGGCGGCCTCGCCGATCAGGTGTTCCGGCGGCAGCAACGCCGCCGCCAGGAAACCCAGGCCGCCGGCCTGGCTGACCGAAGCCACCAAGGTCGGGGTGGTGGCGCCTCCCGCCATCGGCGCCTGAATCAAAGGGGTGCGCAACTGCCAGCGACGGCACAAAGCGGAAGCCATATTTATCCTCAGATTACGCCCGCGCGGGCGTCGGTTGAAAGACTGCGCTGTTCAGAAGCGCTCTCCAATCAGTCCGCCAAAGCCTGCTCCAGATCGGCTAGGATGTCCTCGATGTCTTCTATGCCTATAGACAGCCTCACCCCGCCTTCGCGGATCCCCAAGCGGGCCTTTTGCTCGGGCGGCATGCCGCCGTGCGACATCGTATAGCTGTGATTGATCAGCGATTCGACCCCTCCCAGCGATTCGGCCAGCGCGAACAAGCGCAGCCGCTCCGCCAATCTGCTGGCCGCCTCACGATGGTCGTCCTTCAGCCAGATGCTGACGATGCCGCCAAAGCGGCGCATCTGCCGACGGGCCAGCTCATGACCCGGATGCTCCGGCAGCCCCGGGAAGAACACCCGCTCCACCTTGGGGTGCGATTGCAGGTAATTCGCCACCCGCTCCGCGTTGTCGCAATGGCGATCCATGCGCAGATGCAAGGTCTTGATGCCGCGCAGGGTCAGGAAACAATCCTGCGGCCCCGGCACCGCGCCGGCCGCGTTCTGAATGAATTTGATCTCGTGATGCAAAGCATCGTCGTTGACCGCCGCCAGGCCCAGCAGGACGTCGGAATGGCCGGCCAAGTACTTGGTGGCGGAATGCACAACGATGTCGGCGCCCAAATCAAGCGGGTTCTGCAGATAAGGCGTGGCGAAAGTACTGTCCACCGCCACTCGCGAGCCGTGGGCGTGCGCGATCTTGGACAACTCCGCGATGTCCACCATGCCCAACAACGGATTGGTGGGCGACTCCAGCCACAGCAGCTTGGTCCGCGCGCTGATCAGCGCCGACAAGCTCCGGCTATCGCTCAAGTCCGCGAAAGTGACCTTGACGCCAGCCGGCTCCATCACCTTGCTTAGCAAGCGGTAAGCGCCGCCATACAGATCCGCCACCGCGATCACCTCGTCGCCCGGCTTCAGACAAGCGCGCAACACCGCGTCGATGGCCGCCATGCCGCTGGCGAAGGCCAGGCCGTGGCGGGCGTTTTCCAGGCTGGCCAGGCAGGCCTCCAGCGCCGCCCGCGTGGGATTGCCGGTACGGGCATAAACAAAGGGCATGGATTCGCCCACATGCCCGTATTCGAACACCGAAGTCTGATACACAGGCGGCATCACCGCCTTGCCATGATCTGCGTTGTCATAGCCGGCATGAATGGATCTGGTTGCAAATTTCACGGCTTTTCCTCAAAAAATCACTTACTTGCCTACATTGTCCGACAAACTGACCGCAATCAAGCTCCTAGCGCCCCGCGGCCATGACTCTTTCATCATTTTTCGAAAACTTCAAGGAAACCACTGCAAAAATGGCGGCTACTCCCTTGATCTTGACTAAATTTTTAGCAGCTTTGGCTTTACATCCACGCGCTTTAGGACTATTTTGCAGCGTTTCGCATTCAAACAATTGTACGAATGAAGCTAGAACGCGTATTTGACATCCTGCCCCGCCAACTCGCACGCCACCCGCGCACCGACTGCCTCGCCGCCAAGGCCGGCAAGGAATGGCGCAGGCTGTCCACCGAGGAAGTTGCGGACAGCGTCAACCGCTTCAGTCTGGGACTGTTGGAATTAGGCATCGCCAGCGGCGACAAAGTCGCCATCGCCGCCGATAACTCCATCGAATGGGTGCTCGCCGATCTGGCGTTGCAACAAATCGGCGCCGTCAGCGTGCCGCTCTATCCCACTATGACCCTCGATGATGCACGCTATATCCTGACTCATGCCGAGGTCAAGCTCGCTTTCGTCGGCAATGCCGCGTTGCAACGCAAATTGCATGAGGCGCTGGGCAAATTCAGCTGTCCGATCTACGGCCTGGCCCAGATCGAAAGCTGCCCGTCCTGGACCGAGATCCTGGCGCTGGCCAAACCGGAGCGTCAAGCCGAGCTGGAACGCCGCCGCGACGCCATTCAGCCGGACGACGTCTACACCATCATTTATACCTCCGGCACCACGGGACGCTCCAAAGGCGTGATGCTGTCTCACCGCAACGTGCTCAGCACCGTCATCGCCACCGCGGAGTTCACCCGTCTGCCTCACGGAGAATGCCGCGCGCTGAGCTTTTTGCCGCTGTCGCACATCTTCGAGCGCGCCGGAGTGTTCTACTATATGTACAGCAGCGCCGGGGTCTATTTCTCCAGCGTGGAATGTCTATCCTCCGCCCTCGCCGACATCCGTCCGCATACCTTCAGCGCGGTGCCGCGCGTGTTGGAGAAAGTGCACGACAAGCTGGTGGGCAAGGCGCGCGAATTCAGCGGCCTCAAACGTCGTCTTTATCTATGGGCGGTGGAGCGCGCCGAACGCTTCGACCCCAATGCGCGGCGCTCGCCGCTGGAAGCCGCCAAACACGCGCTGGCCGACAAGCTGGTTTACCGCAAATGGCGGACGGCCATGGGCGGAGAGCTCAAATGGATCAATGTCGGCTCCGCCGCGCTGCAACCGCGGCTGGCGCGCCTGTTCTGGGCCTGCGGCGTTTCTGTAGCGGAAGGTTACGGCATGACCGAATCCGCGCCGGTGATCTCCGCTAACCCCTTCAACGCCCGGGACACCCGGATCGGCAGCGTGGGCCTGCCCCTGCCCGGCGTGGAAGTGCGCCTGGCCGACGACGGCGAAATCCTGGTGCGCGGCGACAATGTCATGCTCGGCTATTACAAGGAGCCGGGACTCACCGCCGAAGCGCTGAACAACGGCTGGCTGCACACCGGCGACATCGGCGTGCTGGAGCATGGCTACCTGCGCATCACCGACCGCAAAAAAGAAATGTTCAAGACCAGCAACGGCAAATACATAGCGCCGCAAGCGCTGGAGAACAAGCTGAAGGAATCCGCCTTCATCGACCAGATCATGGTGGTGGGCGACGGTCAGAAATACGCGGCGGCGCTGATTGTCCCGCTCTTCGAGAAACTGAAGGAATGGTGCGCCGAGCACGGCGTCGCCTACACCACCGACAGCGAGATGAGCTGCCACCCCAAGATCGTCGAGTTGATAGACCGCGAGATCAAGCGCTTCAACCGCTACTTCGGCAACTGGGAACACATCAAGAAATTCACCCTGATCGACAAGCCCTGGTGCGTTGACGCCGGCGAACTGGCGCCCACGCTGAAGCTGCGCCGCAAAGTCATTGCCGAACGCTGCCGCGCAATGATAGAAAGCCTCTACGCCCCGGCCTGAGCGCTACGCGACAAAGCCCCGCAACGCGGTAATGCCGTTCACTTAAGCAAGTGAACGGCATTTTTCATGGTGCGAATCTTGCTCATACTTCGCTCATGTTGACTCACTCATTTCCGTCCCTATGGTTGGCAAGGCTCACAAACACCCTGATTTCTC
>NZ_JAAOMA010000026.1:0-70554 GCF_011602385.1 Chromobacterium fluminis
CAACAGGCCCGCCGCCCCCAGCGCCACCCGGCCAAATGCCGTGGGCAAGGCGCCCAGCGCCGGCGCAGCGATGCGCATGAACAAAAAGCTGCCGCCCCACAAGGCCGCCAACAACAGCAAACGACTCAAGCTCGCCATTCCCATGATGCCTCTCCCTTCGCCTTGTATTTAACTTTGCTAAACCAGATACTAAAATCATCAACCGTATGGATGCCGCAAACAAACGATTTTTCCTGCCTGACGATTTAGAAAATCTAAACCATATGCCCAAACCACCGCTGGAATCCCTGCGCTTCTTCGAAGCCGCCGCGCGCCGGCTCAGCGTCAAGCTGGCCGCCGAAGAACTGCACGTCACCCCCGGCGCCGTCTCCCAGCAACTACGCAAGCTGGAAGACTGCCTGGGCCAGCCGCTGTTCGAGCGCCGCGCGCGCGGCCTGACGCTCAACGCCGCCGGCCGCGACTACCTAGCCGCCTGCCGCCAAGCGCTGGACCTGATAGACCACGCCACCGCGCGGCTGACCGGCGCCCGCCGCGTAATCCTGCTCAGCTGCACCCCCTCGTTTGGCGCTCAATGGCTGCTGCCGCGGCTGCAGGGCTTCATGCGCGAGCACCCGCGGATCGACGTCCACGTCAGCACCGGCAACCGCGTGGTCGACCTCGCCGCGGAGAATATCCACTTCGCCGTGCGCCACGGTCTGGGCGACTACCCCGGCCTCAGCGCCTGCAAGCTGCTGGACGACGAACTGACGCCGGTATGCGCTCCCACGCTGCCGGCGCGGCTGGACGCCCTCCGCGGGGAACGGCTGCTGCACGACGAACACCGCGGCGACTGGCGGCTGTGGAGCCGCGCCGCCGGCCTGGAACTGGACTGCGAGCAAGGCGTGGTCTGCGTGGACTCCAACGCCGCCATCGAAGCCGCGCTGGCCGGCCGCGGCTACGCGCTGGCGCGACGCTCCTTGCTGCAAGCCGAACTGGCCTCCGGCCGGCTGCGCGAACTCCCCGCGCCGCCGCTGCGCAGCGCCCTCGCTTATTACCTGATACACCGTCCGGACCTCCTGCGCGACCCGGAAATGGGCGTCTTCAAACAATGGCTGCTGGAACAAGCCGCGGCCGCCCAAAACAAAAGCCCGCCGTGATGGCGGGCCTGCTTATTCAAAACCGTGTTGGACAGCGTCTTGGAACCTGTTCAAAGTCTCGCGAGCAAAGAGCGAGGCTTTAAAAATTCAAGGCCCAATCCGGCTGCAAATCCTTGATCAACTGCGGCGGCAGACGCTCGCCCTCCACCAGCAAGGAGCACTCCAGCGAGAAATGCTTAGGATCGGATTTGGAGGCCATCAGCAACAAACGCGGCACGTCCGCGTACTGCTGCGAAGGCTTGATGGTTTTCCACGCGCCCTTGTCCCATTGGCGGTACAGCGTACAGACACCGCCCTTTTCCTTGGAACAGGTGAATTTCAGATCCGGCCGCTGAGCCACGAACTGCTTGAGCGTCATATCCCGCTGCCCCAACAAGCGAAAGCCCCATTGATAGGTTTCCGACACGCCGTTGACGTCCATCGGGCTATTGGTGTTGTAGAAGTGCTCTTCCACGTAATTACGCAAGGCCCATTGCGGGGTCAGGGCTACCGGCTCCTCGATTGCGGAGTGACGCAGCAACGAGGTCAACCCTTCGGACGCGCCGCTGACGTCCTCCTCCATCTCCTGCGCCTGATCGCGAATAGGTTGCATCCGCAACGCGGCGCGGCCGTTCTCCACCGTCGCCGGCAGGCCGGTAATAGCCTTGCCGGGCTGGGCGATGTAGCGAAAGAAACTGCCGTCGCAATTGAACATCTGGCGCAGCGCCTCATCGTCGGCATGGGCGTGCAGGCTGAGCAACATCAAGAAGGGCAGGCATTTTTTCATTGGATTTGAACTGAGCTTTTTAGGAAGCCGACGATGCTAACATAGAAATTACATTTTCATTTTTTACTGTATTTTCAAGAATATACGCATTTATCATCGGCTGCCGCTCAATTGTCGAGCCCGCACCGCTGGGGCCCTCCCACCTTGCGCCGTCATGTCTCGCCGCTCCCAAACAACAGTATTCACGGCAAAATCAAAATGGGCTTGCAGTTTGACAACCAGTTGTCAATAATGGCAACCAGTTGTCAAATAGGAGCGCCGCATGCCATCAAAACCAATCCACCGCCCACAGCGCATCACCGACCTGATGCTGCTGATCTTCCGCCTGAACGGCACCCTGCTGGACAGAGGCGACCAACTAGTAGCCCACCTGGGCATCAATAGCGCGCGCTGGCAAGTGCTGGGCGCGGCGGGCCTGGCGGGCGAAGCGCAAACCGCGCCTCAAATCGCCGCCCGCATGGGCATCAGCCGCCAAGGCGCGCAAAAGCAACTGCACAAGCTGGTGGAGGAAGGCTATTTCGACGTGCTGCCCAACCCCCAACACGCCCGCTCCCCGCTGTACCGCCTGAGCGCCAAGGGGGAACGCACCGTGGCCGGCACCCAGCGCAGCCAGGCGCAATGGACGGAGCAACTGGCGCGGCATCTGCCCGACGCGGATTTCGACGCCGCCTGCCAAACCCTGCAACAACTGCTGAGCACGCTGGACACGCTCAGCCCCCCAATTGGAGAAGAGCCATGAACCGCATGCTCAAACTGATTCACTTCATCGCGCTGGCCCTGTTTCTGGGCAGCATCCTGGCCTGGGTCGTGCTGTCCGAAACCGGCCCGGCCGCCCCGGCCCTGCTGGCGCAAACGCGGCAGTACATCCATATCGGCACCTGGGCGCTGACCGTGCCCGGCCTGTGGCTGATGCTGATCAGCGGCCTGCTGCTGGGCTACCGGCGCTACGGCCCGCGCAACCGCTTCTTCCAGCTCAAGCTGGGCCTGACGCTGCTGATCCTGCTCAACGCCTCTTTCGTGGTGGTGCCGGCGGTGGACATGGCCAATCAACTGGCCCAAGCCGCGCTGCTTGAGGGTGCGGGCGGCGCGCTGGGCGCGGACTTCCACGCCGCGACTTTGCGCGAAGCCATAGGCGGCGGGCTCAACATCCTGCTGATCGTGATCACAGCCGCCGTCGGCGTCTGGCGGCCCGGCGTTCGCGGCCGCTTCAGGGCGGACAGCCATGGCGTCAACGCAGGCGCTGCTGCAGAAACTCGATGAAACGCTGAGTCTTGGCGGGCAGCAGGCGGGTTTCGGTCAGCGCGTACACCGGCACCGGCGTGCCCTGCCAGCCGGGCATGATGCGACGCAGGCCGCCGTTGCCCAGCTCGTCCGCCACGATTTCTGCCGGCATCAGCACAATGCCCATGTCCAAGGTCGCCAGCCGCTTGGCCAAGCCTATGCTGTTCAGGACAAAACGGCTGCTCGCCTCAACGCCCAGCTCCCGCCCGTCACGGTGAAAAGTCCACGCGCCGGGCTTCATCACGCTCAGACACTGATGCCCCGCCAGCTCCGCCGGGTTTACCGGCTCGCCCGCGCGGGCCAGATAGCCGGGCGACGCGTATAGATGCGGCGTCAGCGCGCCCAAGGTCCGCGCGATCAATTGCGAGCTCTCCGGCGCGCCCATGCGCACCGCCACGTCGAAAGGCTCGCTCACCAAGTCCACCCGCCGCGGCGTCAGGTCGAAGTCAAAACCGATGCCGGGATGGAGCCGCGCAAATTCAGCGATCATCGGCGCCAGATAGGTCACGGCGAAATCCACCGGCAGCGAAGCGCGCAACACGCCGCTGGGCTGGGCCAGCATATCGCCCAATTGCTCGTGCGCCAGCCGGGCCTCGTCGACGATGCGCCGGCAGCGCTCGTAATAAAGCCGCCCGGCCTCGGTCAGCTCAATCCGGCGGGTTGTCCGATGCAGCAGCCGCAAGCCTATCGACTTCTCCAGCGCGCCTATCCGCCGCGACAGCGTGGAGTTCGGCACCCTGGTCGCCTCCGCCGCGCGGCGAAAGCCCTTGGCCTTGACCACCTCGACGAACAAGGCCATATCGTTTAGCAATTCCACACCCATTGCTCCAAAAATGGATCAGTATTATCCAGAATACCCCATTTATCCCACAGGAAAAGCGCGAGATGATGGCGACACCCCCGACACCCCGGAGACAACGCCATGAACACCGTATTCCACCCCATCCGCCTCGCCGGCCTCAGCTTGCAAAACCGCCTGGCCATGGCCCCGATGACCCGCTCCCGCGCCCGGCCGGACGGCAGCCCGAGCCCGCTGACCGCCTGCTATTACGCCCAGCGCGCCGGCCTTGGCCTGATCATTTCCGAAGGCACCCAACCGTCCGACGAAGGCCAAGGCTACCTCGCCACGCCCGGCATCTACACCGACGCCCACGTCGCCGGCTGGAAACAGGTTACCGACGCCGTTCATGCCCAGGGCGGCCGCATCTTCATCCAACTGATGCACGCCGGCCGCATGAGCCACCCGGACAACACCCCGCGCCGTGAACCGGGCGTCGCGCCTTCCGCCATCGCCCCTGGCGCCGGCATGTTCACCGCCACGGGAATGCAGCCGATTCCCAGCCCGCGCGCGCTGAGCACCGAGCAAGTGCGCCAGACGGTGCAGGACTTCCGCCACGCCGCCCGCCGCGCCATTGAAGCCGGCGCCGACGGCGTGGAAATCCACGGCGCCAACGCCTACCTGGTCCAGCAATTCCTCGCGCCCAGCGCCAATACCCGCGATGACGAATACGGCGGCTCCATAGCAAACCGCGCTCGTTTCGCCATCGAAGTGGCCACCGCCATCGCCGAGGAGATAGGCCCGGACAAAACCGCCATCCGCCTGTCGCCCGGCCTGAGCCTCTGGGGCATAGACGAGGGCGAACAAGGCCCGGAACTGTACCGCTACCTTGTTGCCGAGCTGAACAAGCTGGGGCTGGCCTACCTTCACATCATGCACCTGGGCGACGAGGCCTTGCTGGCCGAGCTGCGCTCGCTCTGGCAAGGCGCGCTGATCCTCAACCGCCCGGGCCGCCCGCGGGAGCAAATCGGCGCCGATATCGCCGCCGGCCTGGCGGAGCTGGAATCCTACGGCGCCATGGTGCTGGCCAACCCGGACTTCGTCGAACGGCTCAAGCTGAATGCGCCGCTGAACGAGGCCGACAAGAACAGCTTCTACGGCGGCAACGAGCAGGGTTATACCGACTATCCCACCTTGCGCGACGCGCAGCCGGCTTAGAACGTGTTTACGATCTCGCGAGCTAAGGCGAGACCAGGCGTTGCGGCTGAGAAAGCGGAGTGCACTCACGGTACATGAGCATTTTGAGCCCGCTTTCTACGCCGTATCGCCGACGCGCAGCAGATTGCAAACAGGTTCTTAGGGGGCGGCTTCTTGGGCCAGGGCGGGCAGGCTCAGGCAGGCCAGTAGCAGCATGTACGCGGCGGGCTTCATTGGCGTCATTCTTTCTGGGCCAGCCGTTGTTGCAGAGTGTGCAGATTGAACACCAAGGCATGCGCGGCGACGCGGTGGATGCCGCGGGTGGCGGCATCGGGGCTGTCCGGGTCGGTGACCGGCGCGCGGGTGGTAGCAAAAGGCACGGTATCGGCCTGCTCCTGGCCGGCGTTCTCAGGGGTCACGCTGTTGGGCGCGGTGATCTGCGCCAGATAGGCCAGCAGCCGCGCGATGCCAGCTTGGGCGGCGCCGGCCTGCTTGGCGGCCAGCGCTGAGCGCAGGAGGCCGAATTCGCGCTTGAGCTGGCCGTACACTGCCGGTGCCAGCAGGCTCAGGCTGTAATCGTCATCGCGGTACCAGCTTTCGATTTCGGTCCACAACTGCGCGCTGAAGTCCTGGGCGTCAAAAGGCTCGGCCACCGCCAGCACCGGCGCCAGCAGCGGCAGCCAGCGGCCGTCTGCCCGTTCCATAGCGGTGATTTCGGCCTTGATGGCAGGGTCGTCGCTGTCGATGGCGTAGCTGCCAGGAAGCTGATCGATCCCGGAGAAACCCTGCACGGTGGCGATGCGGACCCCAGGCAGTTCCGGGCGCAGGATGGCGAAGTCGGCCGGCCCGCTATCCGGCGGCATGCCACGAGGTTTGTGGCCGGGTCGAGGCTGCCAGCCGTAACCGGCGCTGCCATCGCCTTGTTTGAAATTCGGTCGCCAGGCCTTAGGCGTGAGCAGATAGCGATGCCCTCCCCTAACAATGAGTTCGGCTCTGGCCTCTGAGCGTTGATTCCACCCGACCATCGCCGCTAGGTCCGTCTCCTTATCTCCGGTTTTCTTGGGAAACTCCTCGCTTTCCGGGATGATAAAGGCCTGGATCGGCACGCAGCAGATCCAGAAATAATCGATGTTCTGCGCCGCCTGCGGGCCATTGCTCAGGCGATACCCATAGCTCAGCGTTTGCTCGGCGCCGGTGGCTAGCGTGCTGCGCAGCCGCGGCTGGATCTTGTTCTGCAACACATAGCGGAAAGTTCTGACCTGGTCTTCATCCGGGTCGTATTCGCGGACCTGCCAGACATCCTGGCCGGGCAGCTGGGTAAGGCTGTTCTGCACGGGGGCGGGGGCAGCGCTGTCCTGGGCCAGCACGGGCAGGCCCAGGCAAGCCAGCAGCAGTGCATAGTATGCGCTCAGTTTCATCGGGCTCCCTCTTTCTTGACAGGTTTGGTCTTGGCTTTGGCGGGTTTTACCTGGCTCTCAGCCGGCTTGGTAGCGGCTTTGGGCTTCTTGGCTTCGGCTTCGGCTCTTGCCAGCCAGCCGCCGGCATCCTTGCACTCTCTTTGGGTGCCGTTGGGGGCGGTGCCCTCCAGGTAGACGTGTAGATGTTCTACGTCGCCCTGATCGGAGTGCCAAAGAATCTTGGTGGTGGGCAGCCGATTGCTCAGCGCATTGGGCTTGTCGGACTTGCTGCACTGGTCCTTATAGACAGCCGCCCTGATGTCCAAGGTGACCTGCTTAGTACGCAGATCCACCGCGGTGCCGGCACCATGATCGAAGTGCGACGGCCACCATTCGCCGGAGATGTCGAACAGGCCGCCCCAGGGCAACGCGGCGTCATTGACCCCAACCGGCTTCCAGCCAGCGTCATTCATCGCATCAATCATGACCCTTAGGTTCTCAATCGATGGTTTGGTCAAGTAATGCCGCTGCTCATGTTTTTCATTGCGGCCGCCAATCAACTGGGCCTTGCCTGTGGCGGGGGTATAGGGTTCCAGGTTGGGCACCTTCACGGTGACGACTCCTTCGGAACTGTTGCAGCCAGGCTGCACGCATTCCGCCTTCAGACGGTGAATGCCGGCAAATTCCGGGGCGGAGAAAAACAAGGGGATTTGGCCTTGGGCATCGCTGCGCAGCGTGGTGACGATTTCTCCCTGCTGGTTGGCTCTGAGTTCGGTTTTCCCCTGAAACAGCGCACCCAGCGGACGCGGGCCTGTGTGCTTGCTTTTGGGGTGGCTGCCGCTGTCTTCTTCCACGGTCTGAGTCAGTTTGACTGCTTGGCCGGCCAGCGGCTTGCCGTCGCCGCCCAACACTCGCACCCTGACCCGGCCTTGCCAGGGCTGCAACTTGGCCGGGTCGAGGCGGTGTATATTCTTGTTCTCCTCCTTGCTCTTATACGCGGCCTGACCCTTGAGCTTGCCCTTGCGCTTGAACGTAAAAGACGCGCCAACGCCTGCCGGCTTGAGTTTCGTCGAGACATCGATGTGAATGACTTTGGATGAGGAGCGCCGACACCATTGTTGCTGAGCGTCCAGCACATAGCCGGCCTCGCAGGCTTTGACGCATTGGCTCGGCCCAGCCCTGGGACGCGGCGGCGCGGGCGCGGGCGCCAGCGGCTGGCCATGGTCATCTAGCCGGGCGGGCGGCGGAAAACCATTGTCCGGCGGCCCGCTGTCCGCGGTGGCGGCCGCGCGGGCCGGGACGATGCCGGAGCCGGATACGAGCGTATCCTGCCCGGGCGTCAGGCAGCGGGCGGGCGTGGCCGCCTTCTTATCTTCGTCCTGGTCTTGCGCCTGTACTGGCGGGGCTGGGGTGATGACGGCCCAGATCAGCGCGCCCAACAGTGTCTTTCCATGAGGTCGCATGGCGTTTTTCCTGTATCAGCGGCTTGCCTCATCCTGCAGGCGGATCCGGTATTCCGAGATGGTCAGCCTCAGACCAGGCTTGGAGAGCAGCGTTTTCCGGTCCACCACCAGCCGCCAGTTGCCACGATCCAGTTGGCGAAAAAAGGCGACGACGCCCAGATATTGCGTCTCCTGGGACAGCGGCATGCTGGTATGCATGCCGGTGCTGGGGGCGACGGTAAAGCTATCCGCGGACAGCGCGTCATAGGCCAGCACAGCCTGGTCCTGATCAAGCAAGGTCTGATAGAGGGCGTTGTCAAAAGCATCTCGCTGTCTCAGTTGGTAGATACGCACCACGACCGACAACGCATTGCCCGCGCTGTCGGCATTGGCGGTGTTGTCCGTGACAATGCCGATATCGAACACGTCCTGTTTTTTGGGGAAGACGGTTCGATAGGCGTTGCTGGCGGCATCGGACAGCGTTTGCATGGCACTGCAGCCAGTCAGCAACAAGACGAGGTGAAGCGCGACAAGGTATCGGAACATAAGCCCTCCAGGAATATGATGAAGGAAGCGATACGGCCAAGCCGGCCTCAGTCGAGCATTTAAATTTCGTAGGGTCAAGGCAGCGCGGTCGCACTGCTCTCCGCACCCAAGCCAAGGAAAACGCGCCATTGGGCGCCTCGAAAAACCGTCATGAGCGGCTCGGCTCCCGCTCCGGTCTTCCCCCATACCCTGCCAGCACCGTATCCACGACGAAGCCGCAAGCTTGCCCACGCCTTCCACGCTTTCTTTAGCCGTTTTCGCCTTGTCTCGCTCTGGCTCGCGAGATTTTGAACAGGTTCTAAGAGCCGCTAACACAACCTCGCAGAGAAGCTGAGCCAAGGCGCGCCGACGCAGGCAGTACAAGTCGTACGACAAGGAGGCGCAACGCAGGATCAGGGGTTTTGTTAGCGGGTCTAAGCAGAAACCCGCCTCCCGGCGGGTTTCGTCACTAGGCCATCAAGCGGCTCAACGCTTACGCTTACGCTCCAGCCACGCCATCAGATCCCGGCTGCGCTGCAACTGGTGCATCGCCTCCACGTGGCGGTACAGGTTCAACTGCCGCCCGGCCACGCACAGCAAGGTCTCCAGATAGTTGAAAAAGCCGCGGCGCAAGCCGTTGCGGTGGCTGTTGTCGCTGTGATCCATATCCCTGGCAATGCGCAGCAGCAAGCCGCGGCCGGCGTCCAGCTCATTGCTTTTCAGCCACTGCGCCAAGTGCGCGGCGTACTGGCGGCCCAGCATGCAGGCCTCGGCGTAATCCTCGGGTTCGGCCGGCTGCCAGTAATGCGGATGATTTCGCCCCGGAATGAAGCGGACAAAAGGCAGGCGGGTTGCCTGGATTTCCACGGAAGCACAGCGGTACTGCGAGCGCCGCAGCGCCGGCTGTTGCGGGGGAACGCTGTCCTGCTGGACGGCGGGATCCTTGGAATGGGATGGAGTGGATTCGATGTTGGGCATCGGACGGACTGGCTTCGCCATTGCAACCTCCTTAAATGAAGGGCCTGGCCGACAAAGCGGCAAGGCGGGCACATGACAAGGCTAGTCTCACCGCTCCCTCCGGACCGGCGCGCCCATGGGCGCCCCCGCCATGGCCCGCCCAGATTTTAGGCAAAGCAATAGCAATCGGACACGAAAAAGCCGCGAAAACGCGGCGTGTCCGCCGGGGGAGATTGCAGGAGACTAATCCTGGCGCTGTTTGTGCGGCAGCGCGGGGCCATTGTTGGCTAGATGGCGAGGGGAGTCAAGCCAGAGCGGCTCCGGTTCATAGCAAACGAGATCGACTCGCCTGTTAGCTGCGAAGCTGGCCGCGTATCCGACGCGCCCCTGCTCCCTTCAAGCCTGCCGTCGGGTGGCAGGCCCGAGGTTTTAAGCGGCTGCTTGTTCGAGCAGCGCGACGTTAGCGCGCTGCGAGTTCAGCCGCGCCTCGGGACTGACGGGAACCGGCGGGAAGCCGTAGGCCTGGCTTGCAGGGCGGCCTTTGGGGTAAAGGGGAATTTGGCCGCGCAAATTCCCCTTTCCGTTCGCCGGGCGGAACCGGCCCTAAATCATCATCCGCGTAGCGGACGCCATCAATCGCATCATTTACTGGACTTTAATGCCTTTAGCACGTTTACCACCTGATCTAAACCATCTAAAACAGAAGGTATTTTTGCCTCATCAGCAACAACACCAGAGAAAATTAACGACTCAAATTTTTCCAGCCCAACATCACCCCTCTCCTTCTTAAAATCAATATATGTTTCAATAAATTGGAGGCATGATTTTTTATTTTTTAATTGAAGAATCTGTCCCGATGTACTCTTCCAATCCATCAAAGACATTCTAAAGAAGTAAAACAAAATCAGCTCAACAGTGGCCAGAGGGAGTGCATGCAGCAAATACCCACCCCACCCAGAATCACTCGACTGAAAAGTCAAAACAAATCCCAAAACTGGAATCACCAACATCAGAACTCCCAGCCAGAACATACGCTTCCGTTCTGTCGCATTCCTTTCTTCAACACTAGCTATCAAATCAGTGAACCCCGCGGAGAATCTAGCAAAATTAGCGCTCCCCAAAAAACCTTGCAACTTAACAACTAGCGAATCAAATTCTTTTTTTGCCAAATTATGCTCTTGTGAAAGCTTATCAAACCGTCCCTCATTCGCACTTACACTCACTCTCAAACTTTCAAACTTTGAACTCAGCTCTTCATCATCATTTTTACGCTTATTCGCCAACCATTCAGCAACCATCTCATTCAGAAAAAAAACCACACTTGATGATCCCGTGCATTTTTTAGCCCATGTAATATAGCGCATTACAGCATCATTAGATGTTGACAAAAGCCTTCCCGAGTCTTTTTCCAAGCCATCTAGGAAATAGGGCCATGCAAATTTAGCCACACATTCTGCATAAGAGTTTTCATCGTCAAAAACAAAGAAACCATTTTCAGCAACCACATGCAAACGAGCCACATTCTCATGCCCACTCTCCAAAAGATCAGCCAACTCTCTGATCAGATCGGCCAACCGATCATTCTCCGATGAACCTTTAAAACTTCGCAAAGAGGCTATTAGCTTACCAAAGTCACTCATATCACCCCACCCTAAAATATAAAAACAAAGATGCAATTATATTGCACACAACATAGAATTTCATCTACTTAATTGCCAAAAGCATTTTCCAAACAAATTAAAAAAACCCGCCTCTCGGCGGGTTTCTTCACTTCCAGATCAGGCTTAAGTTCAAGCCAACTTAGCCAACTGCACCTTGATCTTGTCCAGCTTGTCGTTCAAGTCGGCCAACTGCGCCTTGTCGCGCTCCACCAGGTGGGCCGGGGCTTTGTCGACATAGCCCGGCTTCTCCAGCTTGGCGCTGAGCTTGGCCAGTTCGGCTTCCGCCTTGCCCTGCTCTTTGCTCAGACGCGCGGTTTCCGCGGCCTTGTCTACTTCCACCTTCAGCATCAGGCGGGCGTCGCCGGAGATGGCCACTGGGGCGTCGTCTTCCGGCAGCGCGGCAACGATGGAGCCTTCGGTCAGCCGCGCCAGCAGCTTGAGGTAGGGCACGAAGTCCGCCACCGTGGCGTCGCCGGTTTCGATGAACAGCGGCGCTTTGACGGCCGGGCCGATGCCCATTTCGCCGCGCAGATTGCGCACCGCGTTGACCATGTCCTTGAACGCGTCCATGCGGGTGTTGGCGGCGGCGTTGATCTTGCCGGCGTCCGCCACCGGCCACGGGGCCAGCATGATGGACGGGGCGCTCTTGGCGTTGGCCAGCGGGGCCACGGTCTGCCACAGCTCTTCGGTGATGAAGGGCATCAGCGGGTGGGTCAGGCGCAGCGCCACTTCCAGCACGCGGACGATGGTGCGGCGGGTGGCGCGCTGCTGGGCTTCGTTGCCGGTTTGCAGCTGCACCTTGGCCAGTTCCACATACCAGTCGCAGTACTCGTTCCAGATGAATTCGTAGATGGTCTGGGCGGCGATGTCGAAGCGGTAGGTTTCCAGCGCGTTGGTGACGTCGATTTCGGCCTGTTGCAGGCGGCCGATGATCCACTGGTCAACGAAGCTGAATTCCAGCGGCAGGCTTTCGTCCTGGCCGCAGTCCTTGCCTTCCACGTTCATCATCACGAAGCGGGTGGCGTTCCACAGCTTGTTGCAGAAGTTGCGGTAGCCTTCGGCGCGTTTGAAGTCGAAGTTGACGCTGCGGCCCAGGGTGGCGTAGCTGGCCATGGTGAAGCGCAGCGCGTCCGCGCCGTAAGGCGGGATGCCTTCCGGGAACAGCTTTTCCGTGGCCTTGGCGATGGCCGGGGCTTTTTCCGGGCGGCGCAGGCCGGTGGTGCGCTTGGCCACCAGCGGTTCCAGCGCTATGCCGTCGATCAGGTCCACCGGGTCGATGACGTTGCCCTCGGACTTGGACATCTTCTTGCCTTCGTGGTCTCGCACCATGCCGTGGATGTAGACGTCGCGGAACGGGACCTTGCCGGTGAAGTGCTTGGTCATCATGATCATCCGGGCTACCCAGAAGAAGATGATTTCGTAGCCGGTCACCAGCACGTTGGAGGTGAGGAAGGCGCGCAGTTCGGGGGTGTCTTGCGGCCAGCCCAGAGTGGAGAACGGCACCAGGGCGGAGCTGAACCAGGTGTCCAGCACGTCTTGTTCGCGGCGCAGGGTCTTGCCCGGCGCTTGCGCCTGGGCGTCGGCCTCGCTGCGGGCCACGTAGATGTTGCCGTCTTCGTCGTACCAGGCCGGGATTTGGTGGCCCCACCACAGCTGGCGGCTGATGCACCAGTCCTGGATGTTTTTCATCCACTGGTTGTGGGTGTTGACCCAGTTTTCCGGGATGAAGCGCACTTCGCCGCTTTCCACGGCTTCAATGGCTTTGGCGGCGATGGATTGGCCGGTGGGGTCCGGATTGCCGTCTTTGTCCAGGGCCACTTTGTCCATGGCGACGAACCATTGGTCAGTCAGCAGCGGTTCGATCACGGTACCGGTGCGGTCGCCGCGCGGGACCATCAGTTTGTGCGGCTTGGTATCCAGCAGGTAGCCCTGGGCTTGCAGGTCCGCCAGCATGGCTTTGCGCGCGTCCTGGGTGCTGAGGCCGGCGTAGGCGGCCGGCAGTTCGATCGTGCCTTGGGCGCTGCCGTCGAAGCCGAAGATCTGGGCCTTGGCCAGGATTTTAGCTTCCAGGCTCATCACGTTGATGAGCTGGGTGCTGTGGCGCTTGCCCACTTGGTAGTCGTTGAAGTCGTGCGCCGGGGTGATTTTGACGAAGCCGGTGCCGAACTCTTTGTCCACGTATTCGTCCGCGATCACCGGGATCTGGCGGCCGGTGAGCGGCAGTTCCAGCTGCTTGCCCAGCAGGTGCTGATAGCGCTCGTCGTCCGGGGCGATGGCCACGGCCACGTCGCCCAGCAGGGTTTCCGGGCGGGTGGTGGCGACGGTAACGAATTCGTCGCTTCCCACCACTGGGTATTTGATGTGCCACATGTGGCCGTCTTCTTCCTCGGAAACCACTTCGAGGTCGGAGATGGCGGTGCCCAGCTTGGAGTCCCAGTTGGACAGGCGCTTGCCGCGGTAGATCAGGCCTTGTTCAAACAGGCGGACGAAGACTTCGGTCACCACTTCGGCGCGGGTGTCGTCCATGGTGAAGTATTCGCGGCCCCAATCCACGGAGCAGCCCACGCGGCGCATCTGGCTGGTGATGGTGCCGCCGGATTGTTCTTTCCATTCCCACACTTTGGAGGTGAAGGCGTCGCGGCCCAGGTCGTGACGGTTGACGCCCTGCTCGGCCAGTTGGCGCTCCACCACGATTTGGGTGGCGATGCCGGCGTGGTCGGTGCCGGGAATCCACACGGTGTTGTCGCCCTTCATCCGGTAATACCGGGTCAGACCGTCCATAATAGTCTGATTGAAGGCGTGCCCCATGTGCAGGGTGCCGGTGACGTTGGGCGGCGGCAGCTGGATGGCGAAAGACGGTTTGGCGGTGTCCATGCTGGGCTTGAAGTAGCCGGCCTGTTCCCACTGCGCGTACCAGCGACGTTCGATGTCGCCGGGTTCAAAGCTTTTGGCAAGTTCCATGGTGATGAATCGTAGTTCTTCTAGAATGGAAAAAATGGGTCGATTATACCCGGTTTTGGAGTGTTCTCCGAGAGCCGGCGCGGGCGAATCAGGCGGTAGCCAAGGGATAAGCGGACGATGAGCGAAGAAACGCGCGTTTTGGTGATTGAAGACAGCATGGTGTTGATCCGCCCCTTGTGCCGCATGGTGGAGGAAATCGGTCTTTCGCCGCTGCCGGTGTGCTCGCTGATCGAGGTGCGCGAGGCGCTGGCCACCGGCCAGCATTTCCTGGCGGCGGTGGCGGATTACAATTTGCCGGATTCACCCAGCGGCGAGCATTTGC
Organism: Chromobacterium fluminis; assembly: GCF_011602385.1. Lineage (NCBI taxonomy): Bacteria > Pseudomonadati > Pseudomonadota > Betaproteobacteria > Neisseriales > Chromobacteriaceae > Chromobacterium > Chromobacterium fluminis. Next base: position 14,424 of record NZ_JAAOMA010000026.1, read on the forward strand.
CGCTGTTGTTCCAGCAGGCGATTCCCACCATTGTGCTGACTTCGCGCACCGACGGCGAGGTGCGCGACCGCATCTTGCAGCTGCCGGTGGTGGATTACGTCAGCAAGGAAAGCCCAGCGGCCTTTGATTACGTGATGCGGATGCTGACTCGCATCCGCAAGAATCCGGGCATCAAGGTGCTGGTGGTGGACGATTCCGCGTCCTATCGCCAGTTTTTGCGCGAGAACCTGGAACGCCACCGCTACCAGGTGCTGGAGGCGGAGGACGCCAAGCAGGCGCTGGAGATTTTGCACCGCGACAAGCTCATCAAGCTGGTGCTGAGCGACAACGATATGCCGGGCATGGACGGGGTGCGGATGACCAGCACGATACGGCGTTTTCTGGATCACGACCGCCTGGCCATCATCGGCATTTCCGGCAACCAGGACCCCACCATGACCACGCGCTTCATCAAGGCGGGGGCGGACGATTTCCTGCAAAAGCCGTTTAACTTTGAGGAGTTTTTCTGCCGCGTCACCCGCAATGTGGAGTTTGTGGAGAATCTGGAGTCCCTGAAGGAAACCGCGGACCGCGATCCGCTGACCGGCCTGTCCAATCGCCGGCATTTTTTTGAGCAGGTGATGCAGTTGAAGAACGGCTACGGGGTGGCGGTGCTGGACATCGATCATTTCAAGCGGGTGAACGATCAGTACGGCCACGATGTGGGCGATCAGGTGATCTGCAACACCGCGCGGCTGATGGAGCAGTTTTTCCCGGACGGCATTGTGGCGCGCTTTGGCGGCGAGGAGTTTGTGATTCTCAGCCCCAGCCCCATCGAGCTGGACATGGTGTGCCGGCTGGAAAGCCTGCGCTTGGCGCTGGAAAGCTGCATCCTGACCACGGTCAAGGGCGGGCTGCGCTATACGGTGAGCATAGGCGTGGCGGCGTCCGACATGCCGGAGATCAGCCGGCTGCTGAAGCTGGCGGACGAGCGGCTGTATCACGCCAAGCAACACGGCCGCAATCAGGTGTGCGGCGGCTGAGCTGAGAGGCTACGGGACACCTCCCCTTCCTGTGTTGCGCCTCCTTGTCACACAGCTGCACCGCCTGCGTCGGCACGCCTTGGCTCAGGTTATCTGCAAGGCTTTATTAGCGGTTTTTATCAAATTTTTAAATAATAGCCTCCTGCCCCCCGGCATTTACAGCCTTAGCCAACACTCCATCCTTTGACACCGCAGCCAGTATATAAAGACAAAGCTCGTGAAAAATCTCCTGTTCCGAACGGTTTACATCCAGCACCGGGTAACCTCTCTCACTCGCAAGTTCGAGCAAACAAGCTCTGACTTTGTCTTGATGTCGAATAAAAGAAGCGTCAGAGCAAGCGTAATCACAACCAGACTCATAAGGATGGTGTAGGTGCCCTCGAGCGACGATCACACGCGGATCAAGATCAAACAAGATGGTCAGTTCTGGCTCAGGAAAAAAGAGACACACATTTTTCAGCCATTGCCGCGACACCCCCAAAGCCGCTTCTGTCGCAAAATGCTTTTGCCAATAACCATCTAAAAAGACAATTTCTTCAGCTTGTGCTGGCTGCCCCTTTATTAACACCGCATTCATGTAAATCAGCCACAGCGCTCGGCACTCATCCCTCATTTTTGGTAAAAAATGATGAGCTAACTGTTCATAATTACACCCGAAAAAATCACATTCTGGGAAGTGCTCTTTATCAAAGATATCTCGCTTTGCCAAACTACGCGCCGAAATACCAAACTCGTTCCGAACCCAGGCTTCCAAAAGCCTGATTTGCGTGGTCTTTCCGCAACCATCCCCTCCCAAAATATTGATCAGCATGGGTTTCCCACCTTGTCAAAACTTACTCTAGCTTGCGGTTCCAATCCTGCGAGCAGGGGAATATCCAAGCCAAACATTTTCACTGCGTTATCATGAACAATTGCTTGAGCCTCCGCCAAAGGCACTCCCTCCAACAACTCATTTACAAAATCGAGAGAACGCGGGTTCGTAGACTGCTCATGTGGAAAGTCAGAGCCCCACATCAACTTACCCACACCGATCTCGTGACGCGCCGCAATGGCCAAATCATCATAAATCAATGAAATCCATACATTTCTGGAAAAATAATAACTTGGACGTTCCTTAATGCAAGCTCCTTGCATTCTTTGTCGAATTCTCCGCTCATACGTCCAATCCATTTGCCAGAGAAAGTAAGGCACCCACGCCGCTTCATGCTCAGAAGACTCAATTCGTAACGTGGGGTGTCTTTCAAAAACGCCTCCAAATATCATATCGGCCAGTGACATTCTTACCCAATATTCGGCATTGACTCTCAAACTATAATTAACCTCTGGAAATGGAACGCCATAAGGACCATTATGATTGGTCAGCACATGCAAGGAAAGTGGCATGCCCAACTCTTCTGCGGCAGACCACAACGGCTCGTACTCAGGTTTAGCGTAAGAATGCTCCTCACCTGGATATACACTAATGATACCGCCCACCATTCCACGTTTACGTGCCCGATACAGTTCGGCCACAGCATCTTTCGGGTCATAGTTATTCAACATCGCAACAGCTTTAAGCATGCGTGTATTTTCACTACAAAACTCTACAATCCAATCATTATAGGCCCGACAAATAGCACCAAACAGCCCCGCATCATTAATGCAGTAATTCGTTATGCCCTGAGTTGGACGAATAATGGCGGCACAAATTCCATCGGCCAAATTACTCTTCACATATTCAGAGGGCACATAAGCTGCTGGATCCACTTGGTCAAACGTTGAATGTGTCAGCACAGCACCACGAGAAGGAATAGTACTTGCTTCAAGTGCAATACTACCCGAGCGCTTCTTTCTGCCGCTAACCGACCCAATCCGCCTGCCATCAAATTGCCACCAATCCGAGCCATCGATACGCACAACCCGTGGAGCGACATCTCGATAACGGGCATCTATCCTTTTTGTCCAAAGATCAGGAGGTTCAATGATATGGGAGTCCGATGAGACTAATTGCTTGAGGCGATAAGCCGAGCCAAGATTATGCTTTTCCGTCATGACACTACCTCGTTTTCCAAAGATTGAATGAGGCCGCGGCTCTCAAGAACCAACTGGAAGTCGCGGATTGCATCAGCCAAATCGACCGGCGGAGCAGAGGTTAAGGTACTTAAAATATGGATGACCTGACTCTCAAAGGTCACCCCATCAAAATAAAGGAGCAACTCATACGCGAATTCATTCAACGCGATCGTTCCTCCCTCTCCAATAACACTCAGCACATATTTACCATCACCATAACGAATACGACAGCTCAACTCCAGTTTTCCCAACACAGTATGTGCCAGATTTCTCTCGTCCAGTTCAGATACATCCGGCATCATTAAGCGATTAGTCTTTATTTCCACAACAGGCAGCAAAGATTCATTGGCAAAAAACCGGCGCTGCCCCCATGGCACAATAATGTAAGCCAATTGCAGCAAGCGGCCTAACTGATCGTGAACAGAGCGCCGGTCACTTTCACAACGTAAATACAATCCATCAAGGGCTGCCACGGCATCAGCCATCTCCAAGCCACCAGGCAAACAAAACCCATTCGTAGATAATTGCAGATCCATCAACTTTCGAATACGCCATTTTTCGGCTGGATTGGTATTGCCGGTAGCCGCCAACAATGCTGCTGCAAGATAACTGAGAAAATGTTGCAACAAGAATCTGGCACTGCTGTAGTCCCTCACTTCAAGCAGACCAATGATATCCACATGTAGTGAATCCATCCAAGCCAGAGCATGGTCGAATAAAACTCTAGATAAACGACGCGCGTCTACCTTACTTACCACTTCCTGAAAATCAACCTCGTTCCCCAGGGGCAGCCCAATACGTAAGTTATGTAAGAACTTCAGCTCTGTCGGCGTAAAGGCTGTTGCGGAAATACGGTGATCTCTAGGTTCATCTGATGGCAGCGAGGCCAGACGAGCCAGCATTTCATCCACTTTGCACCGACTAACCACCTCTATATCAACCGTGGCTCCATCTAATGAAAAAACAGCTAAAGAATCGTTGATTAAACGATCACCCATCTCTCTATCTGTCAGAAGGTAAACATCCAAATCAGACTGTCTATTGCCCAGCCCTTCCAGTAAAGAGCCCGTAACATATATCACCTCGCCATCGACGGGGTTGAACTTCTCTCGGATAAAAGCAGCTAACCGCTCCGAGTCCAGCCGATGACTGCGCAGGTAACTATCAAGATCCATAGATACGCATCACTCAAACGTGAAAAGAGACAATGCCTGCTTGCGCTTCTATAATCCCCGCAATAGCCGGCAAACGGTTTGGATCATTAGCTAACAGACGCAATGTGGCTTTGAAAGGCTCGGAAGCGGTACCGTCAAGCGAACGCGAAGCGATATCGGCCGCTTCTTCCAGTAAGCCATCACTGGCCAAAATTTGTGCTAGATAAACGGCGGAATGAGTATCTGTGGATTGCAGTTTGAGAGCGGCCTCGTAAGCCTGCCGTGCTTGAACCATATCACCAGCTACTCTGTAGGCATCCCCTAATACTGTCTGCACCGAGACGGGATGGCCGGTAATGTCATTGAAAATAAAACTCGGATACTTCTCCGCCAGCTGAATAGCAAGAGGCAAACCCTTTCTGACATCAGCGTCCTTCAGGTAGGTGATAACAAAACGCACTCTGGCCTCAATATTTTTTCCATTCACCTGAATTGCACTACAATAGCATTCCCTCGCCAAACGATACGTTTGAGCTATTTCGCGAATCTTGCCAGATGCGAGCAAGGCTGCATCCTCCTTCTCCTTCTGAACCTCTCGAAGCAGGTCTTCGACGACGCTAAGTATCAGCTTGCCTTTTGCAACAGCCTCATCAAGCTTGGATTGATTACGCGACATATCATTTGCTCCCAAGTTGTTGCTTAAAAAATGCAAAAAAATGAGGCGTTGGATTGAGTACCACCACGCCTAACTAAGTAAAGCGCCAAGCAAACAGCGCCCACTAGTAAATTAATGTCGTAGTCATTTGATTTTTCAACAATTGAAAATACTTAGTGCAATCCACCACAACCGATCCTCATCTGGCTGAAATTTTTCTACATCAAGCAAAACAACCCCAGCAAAACCATGAGACGAAGAGGGGCTCCTCGGCTCTGGGCCCGCTTGCATCTCTCATGTTGGCCAGCTCTATAACCTTTTTCTTGCCCGCTTTTAACCAGCGCAGGACCCGCCCCGCCCGAATGGCCAGTTCGCCGTTTGTTTGCGCTGGGACGCAGCCTATAATGACATCGCTTTTTCCGTTCCTTCCGCGCGGCCCCGCGCTTCCCCCGGAGCCGGCGTTTCAACCGGACATCCGCCATGAGCCATCATCATCCGCACGGACCAGGCTGCGCCTGCTGCACTCTTCCTTTGTTGGCTCAGTTGCACGATGAGCTGTCTGAACGGCCGGATTGGCAGGACGAGGCCAAGCGGCTGATCCGTCAGCAGGAAAAGCATTTGCTGCCGCCCTCTCCGCCTCAGACGCTGATCATTTACGGCGGACCCATCCATACTTTGGCCAGCAGCGGGCGGCAGACGGTGGACGCCGTCGGCATCGCCAAGGGCCGCATCGTGGCCACTGGGTCACGCGAGGAGGTGCGGCAGGCCATGGCCGCCGCCGGGCATAAAAAACCGGAGGAGATGTCGCTGGAAGGCGCCACCTTGCTGCCCGGTTTCGTCGATCCCCATATGCACATCCTGCCCAGCGCGCTGTTCTCGTCCTGGCAGTACGTGGGCGCGTTCTCCGGCCAGACGCTGACGCCGGATTACGGCATCGCCGGCGTGGAGAGCACGGTGCGCGCGGCGCTGGCCGACCCCAAGAAGCAGCAAAAGTCCAAGGACGGCACGGCCTGGGTGCTGGGCTTCGGCCTGGATCCCTCGCTGATGCGGACCTGGACCGAACCGGATCTGGACTGGTTCGCCCAGTTTGGCGACAAACTCCCGATTTTCCTGATGAACGCTTCCGGCCACATCGGCTACGCCAACGCGCCGGCGCTGGCCAAGGCCGGCATCAGCCCGGAATGCAAGGGGGTGTTGGTGGAGGAGCAGGTGCTGCAGATGATGCCGGCGCTGCCCTCCCCGGCCCCGGCCACTTTGCTCGCCAGCATCAGCCAGGTGCTGCACGGCGCGGCCAAGATGGGCAATACCACGCTGTTCGACGCCGGCCTGGGCTCCGGCAAGGGGCTGTTCGAGGTCTTGCTACTGGACTTGGTGGCCCAGACCGCGCTGAACCCGGTGCGCATCGCCGCCGCGCTGTTTTCCAACGAAACCCGGCAGATGGACGAGTGGACGCGGCTGTTCCGCCCGGACCTGGACGGCATGGAGGACAAGCGCTTCAGCATCAAGGCGCTGAAACTGGTATCGGACGGCTCCAACCAGGGGCTGACCGGCTATCAGACCGAGGCCTACAAATGCTATCCGGAGCATCAGGTGCCCAATGTGCCGGCCACCGGCTTGTTCAATTTCCGCCCGCCCAGCGCCTTCGCCCCGCATTTGCGGCAGGCGGTGGAGCACGGCTGGCCGGCCATGGTGCACGCCAACGGCGACCGCGCCATCGACGAGGTGCTGCAGGCTTACGAGCACGCGCTCAACCACCCCTCCGCGCCGCTGCGGCCGGATTGCGCCGGCACGCGGCTGCGCCATCGCATCGAGCACGCTTCGCTGTTGACCGACGAGCACATCTCCCAAATGGCGCAGCTTCAGCTGTCGCCCAGTTTTTTGATAGGCCACGTCGGCTATTGGGGCCGCGCCTTCCAGCAAACCATTCTGGGCGAGGCCCGCGCCAAGCTGCTGGACCGCTGCCTGTCCGCCAAGCGCGCCGGCCTGCGCATCAGCCTGCATTCGGATCACTTCGTCACCCCGCTGGGCGGCTTGCGCATGATGGAGCAGGCTATTTTCCGGGTGATGGAGGCCGCGCCGGAACAGGCCGGCGGCAAGCCGGCGCTGAACCCGGCGGAGCGGCTGGACCGACTCAGCGCGCTGCGCGCGGTAACGCTGGACGCCGCCTGGCAATGCCATATGGACCATATCGTCGGTTCGCTGGAGCCGGGCAAATTGGCGGACTTGGTGGTGCTTGAACAGGATCCGCTGGACCCGGCGGTGAGCAATCTGCGCGATATCCCGGTGCTGCAGACCTGGCGTTCCGGCGCGCCGGTGTATCTGCACGCCAAGCTGGGTTGCGCGACGGAGTCGGCGCCGCCGGCCTGACGCGCGCGACATCCCTGTGCATCAAACCTGGCTGGCCGGCAAGCCGGTCTACCACAACCCCAAGACGCACTGAGCGGCGCCCGCCGCGCAAAACAAAACCGGCCGGAATCATCCGGCCGGTTTTTGCGTTCCGCCCTCTTCCGCCGCGCGGGCCGAGAGCGGGACCTAGACTCAATGCGCCACGGACTTGGACATCAGATTCATCACCAAGACCCCGGCCACGATCAGGCCCATGCCTATCATCGCCGGCGCGTCCAGCTTCTGACCGTACATGACCCAGCCGACGATGGAAACCAGCACGATGCCGACGCCGGACCACAGCGCGTAAGCCACCCCCACCGGGATCTGGCGCAGGGTCAGCGACAGCATGTAGAAGGCCAGCATATAGCCGGCGGCCGTCAGCAAGGATGGGCCGATCCGGGTAAAGCCGTCGGAGGCCTTCAGCGAGGAGGTGGCGATCACCTCGCTGACGATGGCGACGGCCAGGAACAACCAGGTTTTCATTCAAGACTCCAGTTCGGCGCAAGGCTTGCCGCCGCGCTCGCGCAGCTTGGCGCGCAGCGTGTCGTACAGCCAGTTGAATACATAAGTGTAAGGCAGGAAGAAGGCGAAGAAGCCCAAATCCAGCAGGAAAGCCTGCCAGTAACTGACGTTCAGCCACCAGGCCGCCAGGGGCACCAGCATGAACACCAGACCGCCCTCGAACATCAGCGCGTGCAAGGTGCGCACGCCCACCGTGCGGCTCCAGCCCATCGCCGCTTCCAGGCGGTCGAACAGCATATTGAACACCATGTTCCACAGCATGGCCGCGGTGGACATCATGAAGGCCAGCGCGCCCATATGCAGCAGACTTTGCTCCATCACCAAGGAGGCCAGAGGCACCAGCAGGGCCATCGCGCACAGCTCGTACATCACGGCGTGGAAGCCGCGCTCCAGCCAGGATTTTTGTTTGTTCATTTTATTTCCCAATCATGACCGTTTAAAGAATCCGTTCACGATCCGCTGCGCGTCGGCGGGATGATTAGACAGAGGCCTTGAAACCGGCTTCGAAATGCTCATGTACCCTGTGTACACTCCGCTTTCTCAGCCGCAACGCCTTGTCTTGCCTTAGTTCGCGAGATCGTGAGCTTTAAGATAGTCGCTATTCTGATTGGTTTTTCGGATGGTTAAAAAATAATAACCATCGGCAAAACCGATACATCAAGCCAGCCCTGCTCGGGCGCGGCGCAGCCGGGACAGCAAAGCGGCGCGCACGCCGTCGTACAGCCAGTTGAAGACAAAGGTGTAAGGCAGGAAGAACAGGAAGAAGCCGATGTCCAGCAGGAAGGCCTGCCAGTAGCTGAGCTCCAGCCACCACGCCACCAGCGGCACCAACAGCACTACCAGCCCGCCTTCGAACAACAGCGCGTGCACTACGCGCAGCGCCGGGGTGCGGGCCCAGCCGCGCAGCCGCTCCAAGCGCTCGAACAAGGCGTTGAACACGATGTTCCACGACATCGCCACCGTGGTCATCATCAGGGCCAGCACGCCGATCTGCGCGGTGTCCTGGCTCAGCAGCCAGCTGGCCATCAGCATCAGCAGCATGACGGCGCACAATTCATAAGCGATGGCGTAGAAGGCGCGCTCCAGCCAGGATTTCTTTACTTGCATCGAGTCTCCTTGATCCGCTGCGGCGCTCACACGGCCGTCGCGGCTTGGTTAGCAGGACAATGACGCGATTTTTATTGGTTTTTCGGATAGGATAAAGATAGGTTTAATCGGAGAAACCGATATGAGCATGTCGCTAGACGCGCTGGCGGCGTTTGCCAACGCCGCCGAACTGGGCTCGTTTTCCGCCGCGGCGCGGCGTCTGGGCAAGAGCCAATCCACCATCAGCGAGGCCATCGCCAATCTGGAGATAGACCTGGCGGTGCAGTTGTTCGACCGCGGCAGCCGTCAGCCGGCGCTGACCCAGGCCGGCCGCCACCTGCTGGGCTATGCGCGGCAGATGCTGGCCATTGGCGATGAATTGAACCAGCAGGCGCAGTTGCTGACCGCCGGGCTGGAGCCGCGGCTGACCCTGGTGCTGTCGGACACGTATCAGTCTTCGCGTTTTCAGGAAGTGACGCGGCAACTGGAACAGAACTTCGAGGCGCTGGAACTGGAATGCCTGGTGGGCGAGCAGGACGATGTGCTGGATTTGATCCAGACCGGACGCGCCCACCTGGGCTGCATGGCGGCGCAGAAACAGTACCCGGCCGATATCGGCCACGCCACGCTGGGAGAGGTCAGCGAGGTGGCCCTGTACGTGGCGCGCAGCCATCCGCTGGCGGCGCTGGAGCAGGTGGACCGGCAGGCGCTGAGCGGCCACCGCGAACTGCGGCTGAATACTTACACCGAAAGCAAGCCGGACACGCTGAGCCGACGCTGCTGGTTTGCGCCCAGCTATCTGATGCTGCTGGAAATGGCGATTCTGGGCGCCGGCTGGGCCGAGTTGCCGCGCTGGCTGGCGGATTCCTTCGGCGCCGGCCGGCTGAGCGAACTGCATGCGCCGGGCTGGCCCAAGGCGCGCCACATTGACCTGGTGTGGTCGCGGCGGCGGCCGCTGGGCCTGGCCGCCGTCTGGGTGCGCGAGCAGTTGCTGCGCTCCTGACCACGCCGCCGCGCCATGGCGCCAAGCGCGGCGGACCGCAAGGCCCTCAGCCGCCGGGCATCGTCATCGGCCGCAGAATCCACATCGGCGGCCGGCCGGGATGCAGCTTGCGCAGCCGCAAGGCCGGCGGAAAGATTTTTTCCATGCCGAAGCCGAAGGCCAGAGTGCGATCAGCCTGGCTGACGATGTTGCCGGGCTGGGAGAACACATCCCAGCGCTGATTGGGCAAGGCCGGCTCCGGCAGCAGATCCAGCTGCAAGGGCGAGCCGTCGGCCGCTTCATTGGCGGCGATCACCAATTGATTGCCGCTGGTGGCCAGCGCGAACAAGCCCCGGTCGAAGTCGATATTGAACAAGGCGGCGAAATTGTTCTGGAACGGCTGCAGGCTGAGCCGGGAGCCCTTGATCGAGTCGTCGGCCACGATGGCGTAATCCGGGAAATAGGCCGAGGTGATGAAATACGAAGTGCTGCTGAAACCCATCTCTTGCTCCTTCCGTAAACCCAAAAAGCGGCGGCGGGCCTTAGAACCTGTTCAAAGTCTGCTGCGCTTCAGCGATACGGCGTTGAAAACAAGCTCAAAATGCTCATGTACCACTCGTACATTCCACTTTTTCGCTCGTTTTCGCCTTGTTTCGCCCTTGCTCGCAAGCCCTTGAACAGGCTCTTTGCGCCCGCCGCCGCGATCTTTGCCCTTCGCTTACTTAAGCGGTTTCCAGCACCAGTTCCGAGCGCTGAGCCGAGGTCAGCGGCTTGAGCGCCCATTGCTGCGCCGGCGAAGCGTTGAACTCGTACAACCAGATCAGGCTGCCCACGCCGCCACGGCTCTGGTTGTCGATCACCAGATTCGGGTTTTGACGGCTGGCGATAAAGCCAGGGCGGGAGAACAGGTCCCATTGCTGGCTGAGCGAGGACGGGTTGTACGGACGCAGCACCAGCGGCTTGCCGCTGGCCAGATCGGAAATGTCGATCACCAGCTGGTTACCGCTGGTGGCCAGCGCCAACACGCCGCTGGCGAAGTCGATGTTGAACAGCGAGAGGAAGTTGCCTTGAATGGCGCGCAAGGACAGTTGGGAACCGCTCATCGAGTCATTGGCGGTAATGCCCAGCGTGGTGTTTTGGCTATAGGTAAGGAAGTAAGGAACGCTAGAGAAAGACATATGGCAACCCCCATGTTTATGCCAATCAATTATTGGCTTTCTCAAACTAGCAAGGTTTTCCCGTATTGCAAGCACAGGTCCGAAACCAGCCGCGCCCGGCGTAAAATCCACTCAAAAACCTCATCATAAACAAGAACTTAGACGTCGATAAGTGAAATTGCTTAAATTCGTCCACTGAAGAACGGTCTGCCTGCGCACACAACAATGAAAACAGCCGGGCATGCGCCCGGCTGTTTTGTTTCCGCTTGAGAGACGAATCAGACCGACAAATAGGACGACTGCTTCAGACCGCGGCAGAATTCCGCGAAGAACAGACTGCGCTCTTCGCTGCTGAGGTCCGCCGCACGCGATTTGGCTTCGTAGCGGTTGAGGATGTCCTCCGGCGACAGGTGCACGTAACGCAGCATGTCTTCGATGGTGTCGTGCTCTTCCACGCCGGAGAACTCCAACTCGCCGCCATTGCGCACATAGACGTTGACCGAGTCGGTGTCGCCGAACAGATTGTGCATGTCGCCCAGGATTTCCTGGTAAGCGCCCACCAGGAACACGGCGATCAGATACTCGTCGCCCTGCTTCACCTCATGCACGGACAGGCTGGATTCAATGCTCTGCTGGTCCACGTACTGCTTGAGCTTGCCGTCGGAATCGCAGGTCAGGTCCTGCAGCACCGCGCGGCGGGTGGGCTGCTCGTTCAAGCGGTGCAGCGGGGTGATCGGCAGAATCTGATCGATGGCCCAGGTGTCCGGCAGGCTCTGGAACACCGAGAAGTTGCAGAAGTACTTGTCGGCCAGGCGGTCGGTCAGCTCGTCGTACACCTGACGCTGCGAACGCTGGCTGGCTTGCAGCTGGCGGTGCAGACGGCGGCACAAGGCGGCGTGCACGTCTTCGGCCAACGCTTTTTCCTTCAGCGACAGTCGGCCGGAGGCGTACAGATCGGTCACTTCCGACGCATAGTGGCTGGCGCGGTAGTAGATTTCAGTGACCAGGTCGTCGTCGTTGAGCTGAACCAGTTCAAACAGCTTGCGCACCGGCTGCGACAAGGCGGCCAGGTCGTCCACTTGCGGCACTTCGTCCGGCAGGCGCTCGACGTCGGTCACGTTCATGATCAGCACCGCGTGGTGGGCGGTCATCGCGCGGCCGGATTCGGACAGTATGCGCGGATGCGGAATGCCGTTCTCGCCGCAGAACTCGGACAACATGGACACGATCACATGCGCGTACTCGTCCATATCGTAGTTGATCGAGCTGTCGTTGCGGGAATGGGTGCCGTCGTAATCCACGCCCAGGCCGCCGCCCACGTCCACGTGGTCGATGGGCAGGCCCAGCGCGCGCAGTTCCGCGAAGTAACGGATGGCTTCGCCAAAGCCGCTGCGGTAATCGCCGATGTGGGCGATCTGCGACCCCATGTGGAAGTGCATCAGGCGCACGCAATCGGCCAGGCCGGCGGCGGTCAGCTTGTCTGCGGCGGAAATCAGCTGGCCGGCGGACAGGCCGAACTTGCCCTTCTCGCCGCCGGTGTCCGCCCATTTGCTGGAAGCCAGCGAGGACAGGCGCACGCGCATGCCGATATTGGGACGGATGCCCAGCTTGCGGGATTCATCGATCACCAGTTCGACTTCCGACTCTTTCTCGATGACGATGAACACCTGGTGGCCCAGACGCTCGCCCATCAGAGCCAGGCGGATGTAGTCGCGGTCTTTGTAGCCGTTGCAGACGATGGTGCAGCCTTGCGGCGCCAGCGCCAGCACCGCCATCAGTTCCGGCTTGGAGCCGGCTTCCAGGCCGATGGACACGTCCGGCGTGGCGATGATGCTTTTCACCACCGCTTCTTGCTGGTTGACCTTGATCGGATAGATGGCGGTGTAACGGTTGCCGTAACCTTGTTCGGCTATGGCCTTGTCGAAGGCCGCGCACAAACGGGTGACGCGGTCTTGCAGAATATCGGGAAACCGCACCAGCAGCGGCAGGTCCAGGCCTTTGCCGGACAGCTCGCCCACCAGGCGATGCAGGTCGATTTCCTTGTTTTGGCGCACATTCGGACGCACAACGATATTGCCGTTGGCGCCCATGTCGAAGTACCCCGCTCCCCAATGCCGGATGCCATACAACGCCCGGCTATCAGCCACAGACCAAGCCATGAGTTTTCCCCTCAAGAACTGATGGAAAGCCCTGAACCCCGCACAGTGGGCGAACAGGGATTTCCAAAGGACGCGCCCAGGCCGCCGCCGAAAAAGCGATGAGCCAGCCGCAGGAGCATCCTTATGATGGATAACCCCGCTCCTTAGTGCGCGGCTTTCGGGCTGAACAGCTTTTATGTGGGCCTGGGATGTCGGAGCGAAACAATTGAATTGTAGGTTTGCAAAGCTGCAAACGAGCGCGGATTGTAACAACATCACGTGGCTTGACAAGTAAAAAAATGTATAAAAATCCGCATGTCCAATTTAATCGACAAGCGCGCGCCGGGCGGCCCGGCAAGCCTTGCCCCGCAAGGCTTGAGCAAAAACAGCCCCCTATATTTTTCTCATGCCGGCAAGCGGCCGTTTCTCCGGGCGAAGGCCTTGTTGTTCAGACAATGGGCTTGTCCAAAATATTCAACAACAGCGTGTTCCGCCCCCCTGCACCGCCCCCTAAAAAAACCACAGCGCGATCTGGCGCGCCAAGCCGCGCCAGACAAGGCTTTTAGTCCAAATACGGCATGTTTTTTCAAATCTGCGCCACACGCCGCCACCAGCCGCGCCGGCTCTGGTTACAATGCCCCGGTCATCACTAGCCGCAAGCACGAGCCAGCCCATGCGCGAGCATCACCACGATTTTCTGTCCTGGACCATGAACCCCGCCTCCTCGGCCTCCGCCGAATGGCAGCTCCACTCCGGCGTGCGGGCGCGCTGGCTGGACTACGGCGTCGTCAAGCTGGAACCCCTCGCCGCCGCCGACGATTCCCTGCTGCTGTCCAGCGGCGTGCACGGCAACGAAACCGCGCCTATCGAGGTGCTCAACGCCATCCTGGCCGACATCGCCGGCGGCAAGCTGGCGCTGCGCTGCCGGCTGCTGGTGATCTTCGGCAATCTGGACGCGATGCGGCTGGGCAAGCGTTATCTGGATTACGACATGAACCGGCTGTTCAACGGCGCTCACGCGCGCCAGCCGGACGCGCGCGAAGCGGCGCGCGCGGCGCGGCTGGAGCAGGCGGCGGCGGACTTCTTCGCCTCCGCCTGCGGCCGCCGCTGGCATTACGATCTGCACACCGCCATCCGCGGCTCGGTGTTTGAGAAGTTCGCCATCTATCCGTATATCCACGAGCGCCCGCACAGCCGCGAGCAACTGGCCTGGTTGAAAAGCTGTCAGGTGGAAACCGTGCTGCTGCACAGCCAGCCGGCCAATACCTTCAGTTACTTCACCAGCCGCCACTGCCAGGCGGACGCCTTCACGCTGGAGCTGGGCAAGGCGCGGCCGTTTGGCCAGAACGACCTGTCCCGCTTCGCCGGCATAGACCAGGCGCTGCGCCGGCTGCTGTCCGAGCCGGCACAAGAACTGCCCGGCTACCGCGACGGCGACCTGCCGCTGTTCCAGGCCAAGTACGACATTGTCAAACACAGCGAGGCTTTCCGCCTGCACCTGGCCGACGATGTGGAGAACTTCACCGCGCTGCCGGATGGTTTCCTGATCGCCGAGGACGGCGAGCACCGCTACGTGGCCGTCGGCGGCGAGGAGCGCATTCTGTTTCCCAATCCCACGGTCAAGCCCGGCCTGCGCGCCGGCATCGTGGTTGAGCCGGCGCGCTTGCCTTAGATCCGTGCGCAAAAACGCCGCAACCCAGGTTGCGGCGTTTTTCATTACTGCAGGATTGCCCGCCCTGCACGGCGTTTCACGCGAACTCGGCGGCCACTACCCTCGCCACCGCGGCGATCACCGCGTTGCGCTCGTCCATCATCGCCGGCGAACCCCAGTAATACACAGACAAGATCAACGGCGACTTGCCCGGCCGCCAGGCCACGGCCACATCGTTGGCGGCGCCGTGGCCGCCGCTGCCGGTCTTGTCCCCCACCCGCCACTCCGCCGGCAAGCCGGCCCGGATACGCAGGTTGCCGGTGGTGTTGCCCAGCAGCCAGTCGTTCAACAGCCCGCGCTGCCGCTCCGGCAATGATGGAGAAAACAGCAAGGCATGCAGATTGGCCGTCATCGCCGCCGGCGTGGTGCTGTCGCGCGGATCGTCCGGCTCGGCGCGGTTCAGCTCCGGCTCGATGCGGTCCAGACGGCTCAAGCCATCGCCCAGCGAACGGGCGAAGCGGGTCACCTCCTGCGGCCCGCCCAACTGCTCCAGCAGCAAATTGGCGGCGGTGTTGTCGCTGAAGCGCATCGCCGCGTCGCACAAATCTTTTACCGACATGCCCTGTTCCACATGCTGTTCGGCGATAGGCGAATAGTCGATCAACTGCTCGCGCCGGTAGCTGACATGGCGATACAA
Source organism: Chromobacterium fluminis (assembly GCF_011602385.1). Classification (NCBI taxonomy): domain Bacteria; kingdom Pseudomonadati; phylum Pseudomonadota; class Betaproteobacteria; order Neisseriales; family Chromobacteriaceae; genus Chromobacterium; species Chromobacterium fluminis. The sequence goes on from NZ_JAAOMA010000026.1 coordinate 29,928, forward strand.
CAAGTCCGGCTGCGCCGCGCTGCGTTGCAATATGGCGCCCGCCAGCAGCAGCGCGAAGGTGCTGCACATTGGAAAGCGCTCATCGGCGCGATAGGCCAGGCTCCGTCCGCTGTCCACCTCTTGCGCGAACACGCCGATGCGGCCGCCGGCATTGCGTTCCAGCTCCGCCAGCTGCCGCGCCGCCGGCGCTTCGCCCGGCGCCCGCAACGGCGGACGCGCACAACCCAAAATCAAAGGCGAGGCGGCCAAAGCCGCCAGCAAGGCGCGCCGCTGCGCGAAATAATCCATAGTTCCATCCCCAGATCGGTATGACGACGCGGCTTATGACACAGCCGGCCATCGCGGTTTAGTTCCCCCGATGCGCATTGCCGCTACCGGCGACAATGACAATGAACTAAAATGCGGTGCATATTCTTTTTGGCTTGAATTCATTGAATCTACGCATCAAAGCATCACAGACAGATTCAAGCATCTTTAATGACACATTAAACAAGCTAATGACATGAAAAATCCAGCTCAGTTCCGTATGCCTGTCTGGCGACGTCTCGCCGGCCTTCTGGGCCTCAGCCTGGCCCTGCTTGCCGCGCCGGTTCAGGCCAAAGCCCCTCACCCCCATCGCCATGCCAGCGCGCCGGCTCAGGAGCAGTTGCTGGAACACGGCAGCTACACCAACTCCGACGGCGTAGAGGTGCACAGCCCGGCCCATACCCGTTCCGGCAAAGCGCCGGCCGGCGCCAGCGCGCGTTGCCGCGACGGCAGCTACAGTTTCAGTCAGCACCGGCGCGGCACGTGCTCGCATCATGGCGGCGTGGCGGCCTGGCTCTGAGAACCTGTTCATAGTCTGCTGCGCTTCAGCGATACGGCATTGAACGGGCTCTCGCCTCACACCAGACAGCCGGCAAACACCAGATACACCGCGCCCGCGCCCAGCAGCCAGCGGCCGTCCACGCTGCCCCGGCGGAACAGCAGCCACAGCCCGGCGATCGCCGCCATTGTGGCCAGGCCGGACCACAGCAAGACGCTATCGAACATCCACGGGGTGAAGAACAGGCCGAAAGCGCTGGGAATCGTCGCCTGAATCATCATCGCGCCGGAAATATTGGCCAAAGCCAGACGTTCCTTGCCCTGACGCAGCCAGATCAACGCGTTCATGATCTCCGGCAGTTCGGTGGCCACCGGGCTCAGCAGCAAGGCCACCAAATGCGGCGCCACGCCCCAATGGCCGGCCAGCGCTTCCAGCTGCGCGACAAAGCCGTGCGCCGCCGCCGCGATCACCGTCAAGGCCAACAAGGCCTGCGTCGCCGCCCAGCCCAAGCCGCCTCCGGCGCGCAGCTTCAAGGCGTCCAGTTCCTCCTCTTCCGGCGCGGTGTCCGCGCTGCGGATCTCGCGCCAGACATAGGCGGCGTAAGCGGCAAGGAACAGCACGCCCAGCCAGGGCTTGATGGCGAAGGCCAGCAGGCCCAGCGCCACCTTGAACGCGAAAATCAGCAAAAACGCCAGTTGGTCGCCAGCCAGCCGGCGGTGATCGACGCGTAGCAGATAATCGGCGCGCCCCAACCGGCTGCGGTTGCGCCACAGGGCGAAACCCACTACCGCGTAAGCCAGCGTGGCCAGCACCAGCGGCCCGCCCAAGGCGGCGCCGACGCCGATGTCCTTATGTTGCGGCGTGTCGCCGAAGGCCATGGCGGTCAAAGTCACCGCGCTCTCCGGCAAGGCGGTGCCGAAAGCGGCGAGCACGGTGCCTACGGCGCTGGCGCCCAGGTTCAGATGGCGTCCGCACCATTCGATGGCGTTGACGAAGTATTGACAGGATAGATAGATCAGGACGGCGAGGCCGAGCAGAAACGACAGGGTCAACAGCATGGATGGTCTTGGGCCGGGCAAGCGAATGGACAATGGCGCAACGACGCGGCTTGCCCGGCGGCAAACGCATCGTGGCCAAAGGTCTCGCTTGGCGGCGCCGGCAATGCCGGCCGCTGACCGCGCCATGAGGAAAGCTCCTCAAGTTTGTTGACGCGGCCTCTTCGGCGGGGCCGAAGATGGCTACTCCCCAATGACAACGGCGCCATTGTGCCAGCCTGGGCTCAATGGCGCAAACCTAGTCTCCCGTCATGCGAAGCCGGAGGCGCTTGCCCGCCTCCGGCCCGTTTGCCGGCCGGCTAGCGGCGGAACCACTCGCGCTTGGACAGCGCCGCCTCCACCTGCTCGCGATTGAGCAAGGCGTCGCGCATGGCGTTTTGCGCCGCCAGCGGCAACTGGTCGCCGTAGTAAGGCGATTGCGGCTGGCTGCTGTTGCCGTAGGTGTTGATCACCTTGGCGCGCAGCGGCCGGCCGAACTCCACCAGCGCGGTGAAGGTGTCGCCGAAGATGGCGCGTTGGCGGCCGTCGCTGTCGCCGATATAGCTGAAGGTGCGGAAGGCGCCCAGGCCCTCGGCGCCGCCGCTGGCCGGCTGGTCCAGCCGCGCCGCGCCGCCGGCGGGGCCGCGCCGCAGCCGGTAGACTTCGCCAAAGGCGATGTCCAGCGGCACGCCGGCCTGTTGCAAGCCCTGGGCCGCCGCGCCCAGCTTGCTGAGCGCGAAGCCGGCGTCGCGCAGACCGGCGGGCGTGTCGTAGGGCTGCGCCGGATCCGCCTCCCGGCGGTAGCGCAAGGCGTCTTCGCCGCCGGAGGCCGCCACCCAGGCAGCGAACAGCACCGCGCCCTTGCTGGCGGCGTCGCTCCGCCGGTCCCATTGGGCCAGCACCTGCGCCGCGGCGATCAGGCCGGCGTCGCCGGAGGCGCGCGCATAGCCGATCAAATCGTCCAGCACCCGGTCCGCCAGCAGCAGCCGGGTGTCGTGCTTGGCGCTCAGCAGCGTATCCAACGTGAAGCTTGGGGTCTGTTCGATCAACTCGATGCCGCGCTGTTCGCGCAGCAAGGGCGAGATCCGCGGCGACAGATAAGCGGCGAAGGCGGCCGGGTCCAGCGCCGGTTTGCTCATATACCAGGGCACGCTATTGGAGTTCTGCACCCAGCCGCTGGACGGATTGGCCACCTGCGGCAATTCGTCCAGGCGCAGCGCCTGACGCCAGATCAGATCGCTGCGGCTGCCGTCCACCGGCTGCGCCCAAAAGGCGGCGTCGCCGCCGGCTCGGCGCGGGGTCAGGCCGCCGAAAGCCGCCCAGATATTGCGTTGGGCGTCGGCGTAGATGATGTTGTGGTAGGGGTTGCGCAGCCGCGCCACGACGCTGCGGAAGGCCTTGAAGTCGGGCGCTTGTGCCATGTCCCACCATTGCTCCAGCACGCCGGGGGTCTGCAGCTGGTCGACGCCGACGATGCGCAGCGCGTAGCTCTGGCCGTCCTTGTCGAACACCGGGCCCTGCTCGGCGCGGCGCAAGGTCAGCTGCTCGGCTTGCAGGCTGCCGTCCGGCTGACGGATATACAGGGTTTCGCGCTTGGTTTCGAAATCGCGCGCCACGCCGTCCAGCAGGTATTGCCGGCCGCTGAGCTTGAGTTGATAGAGATCGCAGCCGTCCTGGGTATTGACGGTGTGCACCCAGCCCAGCCGCTGATTGAAGCCGATGCGCATCACCGGCAGGCCCACCAGGGTGGCGCCGTAAATATCATATTCCGGGCTCTTGAATTGGGCTTCGAACCAGGTATGGCTGCCGCCCCACAGCAAATGCGGGTTGGCCAGCAGCATGGCGTTGCCGGAACGGCTCTTGGCCGGCCCCAGCGCCCAGCCGTTGGAGCCGCCGATCAGATTGATGGGGGTGGCCACCGCGTCCGGATAGATCAGCGAGCAATTGGCCGCGCCGGTGGCGGTGGAGCCGCTCAGATAACCGAAGAAGATGCGCAGGGTGTGGGCCAGCACGTCCTCGCTGCGCACCGGCAGCACCGCGCGCGCCGCCGGGCTCAGACCGCCGCTGGCGGCGGCCTGGTCGTTGACGCCGGCGACGAAGGCGTCCAGATAGGCGCGCATGCGCGGGCTTTGCTGTTGCAGCCATTGTTTGGAGCGTTCCGGGAAGCCCATCGCGCGCACCAGGCGGTCCACTTCCGCCATATTGCTGGGGAAGGGCTCGCCGGCCTCGAACACCGCGCCGTAGTATTCCGCGCCGCGGCCACGGCCCTGGGCGTACAGCCGCAGCAGCAGCTCCGGATGCGCCTGCATCTGGGCGCGGCCGAAGGCGTAGGCCAGGCTGTCGGCGCGCGCGGCGTAGATGTGCGGCACGCCGCTGCGGTCCCACAGCACCTGGCTGCCGCGCGGCTTGCCGTCTTCGTCCAGTTCGCAGGCCGTCAGCAAGGACAGCATGGCAATGCCCAATAGGGCGAGGATCAAGCGTTTCACTACCCTTCCTCCTTTTTGACAACTTAACAATGAGCTGTCGGCCAGCATGCTCAACAGCGATGCTCGGTTCTTCACACTCTTGAAACAACGGAACTGGCCAGCAAGAAAGGAAGCACGTATCCAACGCGCCCAAAGTCCCTTCAAGTCTGCCGCCGGGTGGCAGGCCCGAGGTTTTAGCTACGCAGAAACTTCGCTTCGCTCGTTTTAAGCGGCTGCCTGTTCGAGCTGCGCGACGTTAGCGCGCCATCACGGAGCGAATCCTTGATTCGCTCCGTGATGGGGGAATTTGGCCGAGGTGTTCCCCTTCCTGCCTTATTCCCTCGCGACGCTACGCTTGCCTCGCTCGGTCAGGGCCGCCCCGGCAATCAAAACCATCATCCGCGCAGCGGATGCCTCATGCCCCTAATACCAGCGAAACACCCGCGCGCCGCTGACGAAGCCGGCAATGCCGATCAGCGTGAGCACCACCGCCGAACGCGCGATTTCCAGCACTCCGGCCCCCTCGACGAAGATCATGCGCATGCCGTCCGCCAGGATGGTCAGCGGCAGCACCTCGATCACCGCCACCATCCACTCCGGGAAGTGCTTGTAGCTGAAAAAGATGCCGGAAAAGATCACCAGGAACAGGATGGTCATCTCCAGCAGGCCGTTGGCTGTCTGCGCCTTGGTGGCGCGCGAGGCGGCCAGGATGGCGATGCCGGCGAAGCAGACATTGCCGGCCAGCAGCAGCACGATGAAGGGCAGCGCCCCGCCCTGGGCGTGCACGTCGAAATAACTGCTGGCGAACAGATACAGCACCAGGGTTTCCAGCAGGCTGAACACCAGGCAGGCCAGCACATGGGCCAACAGGAAATCGGTCTTGCGCATCGGGGTGATGCGCATCTGCCGGGTGACGCGGGTGGCGCGTTTTTCGATCAGCGACCAGCCGACGGCGATCAGGCAGGTTTCCATCACCGCCATCGCCACCAGGCCGGGCACCAGGAAGTCGATGTAGCGCAGGCCGGGGCTGTCCAGCACCGACATATTCTTGTCCACCGCCTGGCTTAGCGCGTCCGGGTCGTCGCCGAGGAAGAAGTAGGTCAGCAGCGCCTCGTTGTTCTGCGGGTCCAGATAGTAGATGCGCTTGCCGCTGTCGGCGCTGGGCTCCATGAACACCTGCACGTCGCCGCGCTTGAGGCCGCGCAACACCGATTCGCGGTCCGGGTAGTACTGGAAGCGGTATTTCATCCGTATAAGGTGGTCGCGCTTGATCTCGTCGGCGTTGATGACGCTGGACAGCGGCTGGTTGCGGGCCTCCACCTTGCTGATCCAGGCCTTGACCGCGGCCTGCTCCTGCAAGCTGGGCGGCAGCACCACGCCTATGGTGCGCTCCTTGATTTCGCCGCCGGAGAAGGACACGCCCAGCAGCCACACCAGCAGCAGCGGGAAGCCGAAGGACCAGAACAGGATTTGCGGTTCGCGCAGGTATTGGCGGAATTGAGTGACGATCAGATTGAGCAAGGCATTATTCATGGAAACCTCGGCCGGCCAGTGACAGGAATAAATCGTCCAGCGTTTTTTTGCGCACGATGATTTCGTCGATGTCGATTTGTTGTTCGCGGATGAACTCGGACAGACGGAACAGGAAGGCCGAGCCGTTGCGCACCAGCAGCCTCGCCTTGGCGGACGCCTGGTCGTAGCTGTAGCTGATGATGTTGTCCTTGTGCTTGGGCTCGGCGCCGCCCACGCCGCTCTTCACCCGGTATTCCACCACTTCGCCCGGCTCGTGCGCCGCCAGCAGTTCGTCCAGCGTGCCCTGGGTGAGGATGCGACCCTGGTGCATGATGCAGATGCGGTCGCACAGGTATTCGGCTTCTTCCATGTAGTGGGTGGTCAGCAACATGGTGGAGCCCAGCTCCTTGTTGAGCTTGCGCAGAATGTCCCAGGTGCCGCGCCGCACTTGCGGGTCCAGACCGGTGGTGGGTTCGTCCAGAATCAGGATTTCCGGCTGGTTGAGAATGGAGATGGCCAGGGCCAGCCGCTGGCGCTGGCCGCCGGACAGCCCTTCCACCATCACCTTGCGCTTGGGGATCAGCTCCACCAGTTCCAATACCTCGTCGGCGCGGCTGCGTGGCCGGCCGTAGAAGCTGGCGAACAGGTTGACGGTTTCATCCACCCGCAGCTTGTTGATGAACAGCGATTCCTGCAGCACCCCGGCCAGCCGGTGGCGCAGATAGCTTTCGTCCTGCTGCCAGCTGCGGCCCAGGATGCGGATGGAGCCGGCCTCCGGTTGTTTCAGCCCCTCCAGCATTTCCACCAGCGTGGTCTTGCCGGCGCCGTTGGGTCCCAGCAGGGCGACGAATTCGCCGCGATGGATGTCCAGCGACACGTCGTTGACCGCGGTGTAGTCGTTGAAGCGCTTGGTCACCGACTGGAATTCGATGACTTTTTCTCTTGTTGTGGCTTGGTGCATTTCACTTTCCGTAGGAGCCGAAGGAGAACCGAAGCAGCGGAAAACCCCGCGCAGCCGCAGGGCTTATCCGCCTCTTTTCATTGCCGCCGCGCGGTCAAACGAGTTGATAACGGTCCGCATCCTTCAGGAAAGGGAACTGGGCGCGCGCATCGTCCAGCTGCGCGCGCGACAGCCTGGCCTGATACACGCTTTCCAGCTGGCGGCCGTGGTACAGGGTGTCGCCCAGCGGGTCTATCAGCATGGAGTCGCCGCTGTAGCGGATGTCGTTGCCGTCCATGCCCACGCGGTTGACGCCGATGACGAAGGCCTGGTTTTCTATCGCCCGCGCCGGCAGCAGGGTCTGCCAGTGCTTGGCGCGACGCTCCGGCCAGCTGGCGATGTAGAGCGCCAGGTCGTATTGGCTGTTGCTGTTGCGCGACCAGACCGGGAAGCGCAGGTCGTAGCAGACGAAGGCGGCCACCGACCAGCCGTCCACCTTGACGATCAGCGGCGCGTCGCCGGCGGTGTAGTGCTCGTGCTCGCCGGCGAAGCTGAACAGATGCTTCTTGTCGTAGCTGAACAGGCTGCCGTCGGCCTTGGCCCACAGCAGGCGGTTGTAGTAGCGGCCCTGGTCTTCGATGGCCACGCTGCCCACCAGGTCGGCGCGCTTGGCGCGCGCGGTGTCGCGCAGCCATTGCACCGCCTTGCCGTCCATGGTTTCGGCGATCTTCTCCGGCCGCATGCTGAAGCCGGTGGTGAACATTTCCGGCAGCACGATCAACCGGCTGTCGTTCACCGCGCTCAGGTGGCGCTCCATCCGCTGCAGGTTCTGATCCACCGATTCCCAGGCGATGTCGCTTTGCACCAGGGTGACGGCTAAGTCTTGATTTGGCATGGTTTGCTTTCCCAATGGGTCAATATCACTTCGTTGTGGTCGCCGCGTTCGCGGCTGCTCTGGCGCACCAGCACTTCGCCGCCGTCGTCGGACAGATACCAGCCGGTGCCGCTGATCTTGCGCCGCTTGGATTGATAGGCCACCACCCTCGTCCGCCGCGGCTGCCCCAGCAGGTCCAGGGTTTCGTCCGGCAGCCGCTGGTAGCGGACTTCGTCGATGTCGAAGTGCTCCAGATCCAGCACCCGCAGCGTGGCCTCGGCCTGGCCGCCGACGAGAAAGCGCTCGGCGGCGTCTTCGCTGCTGGCGTCGAAATCGCCCTGCTTGAAGCGGCGCACTTCCAGCTGGCCGTCGTGCAGGCGCAGGGTCAGCACGCCCTGACGCAGCCGGCCCTTGATCACGGTCTTGTCGCCGTCCTCGTCGGAGACGCCGGCGTAGCGGCACAGGCCGTCCGCGCCGAAGTCCATGCTCTCGTCCGATTGCAGCGTGTAGTCGAACCACAGGCCGCTGCAGCGCAGGTCCATGCGGTTGCTGACCTGCAGCACCGGCAGGTCGTCCAGCCAGCCGCGGCGGCGCTCGGTGCGCAAGCGGCCTATCGGCTCGCCGTTGCTCAGCACTTGGTAGTCCAGCAGCAGTTCCGCGACCGGTGGGGACCTCGAAAAACCTGCTGCGCCGTCCGATAGCTGCGTTGCTCCGTGCTCGCTCCCTCGCTGTACTCCTTGTACTATCTCGGTCGCTGCGCGCGGTGCGTCTTGCTCTCGAACCGCTCGCGACGGTTTTTCGAGCTCCCCCGGCGCTTCGATCAGCGCTTCCTCGTCGGCCAGCATCTCAGCGCACCGCCGCCGCGTCGCTCAGGTCGGCGTCGTACAAGCTCTCCATATAGCCGCCGGCCATGCTGGTGTGACGCTTGATTTCCGCCAGCGGGGTCTGCTCCGCCGGGGCGTTGAGGAAGCCCACCTTGCAGGCGTAGTCCAGATAGCGGCCGAACAGCGCCTGGTCCGAGTCCGGGCAGCGGATGTCGGTGTTGGCCAGCAGTTCCTGGATCTCGCTGGTGTCGTACTTGGCGTGCTCCTTGCAATCGCTGCCGTCGTAGAAGATGGCCATCAGATCAGTGAAGGTGGAGCGGTAACCGATGCCGCCGCGGTGCATGCGGCCTTCCTGCAACGCTTCGAAGTAGTCCTTGGACGGCACGTCGCGCAGGGTGTAGCCGTAGCCGCGCAGGCGGGCGACGATGCCGTCGTAGTTGATCGGGCGCGGATTGGTCAGGTTGTAGGTGCGGCGATTGCTGGATTGCAGATTCATCGCCGCGAACAAGGTGGCCTGAGCCACGTAGTCCACCGGCGAAATGTCGAAGGCTTCGTCCGAGGCGAAGGTGAGCCCGGTTTCCACCAGCGATTTGAGCATTTCGTAGTAGATGCCCTTGACCTTGGTCTGCTTCAGCGGGTAGCAGCCGGTGCGGCTGTCGCCCCAGATATTGCCGGGGCGCACGATGACCCAGTCCAGGCCCCGCTCGCCGGCCTCGTGCACCATGCGCTCGGCGGTGAACTTGGAGCGCTCGTAGTCCATGTTGACGAAGCCCTGGCCCACGTCCAGATCGGTTTCGCGCAACACGAAGTCCGGTTGGTACAGCTTGTCGCCCACCATGCTGAAGCTGGAAGTGAACACCAGCGGGGCCTTGCCGGCCAGGCACAGCTCGATCAGGTTGGCGGTGCCGCCTACGTTGACCGGGGCGATCTTGTTGTAGGAGGCCACCAGGCTGACGTTGGCGGCGCAATGCAGCACCAGGTCCGCCAGGTGGGCCAGGTCGCGGTAGGCGCTGGCGTCCAGGCCCAGCATGGGCTGGCTGATGTCGCCCAGCACCGGGATGATGCGCCAGGCTTCGGTGGACAGCTTGCGGCCTTCGTCGTAGCAATACAGCACGTCTTCGATGCGGGCGCGCGCGGCGTCCTTGTTCTCGGCCCGCACCACGCAATAGACGTTGGCGTCGGTGGTGGCCAGTATTTCCTGCAGCAAACGGCCGCCCAGCACGCCGGTGGGGCCGGTCAGCACGATGTTCTTGACGCTGGTCTTGGCTCGGTAATCCATGACTTCACCTCTGAATTTGGTTTGGTTCCAGTCGGGGGCCGGCGCGGCCGGCCCCCTGTCACGCTATGCAGCAGAACCTGATCCAAGTCTCGCGCGCTAGAGCGAAACCGGTTTCAACGCCGTATCGCTGAAGCGCAGCAGGCCTTGGACAGGTTCTTACAAGGTGCCTACCCTCATGCCTCCATCCAGCGGAATAACGGTGGCGTTCAGATAGTTGGTCTTGCAGGTGGCCAGGAAAGTGACCACTTCGGCGATGTCCTCCGGCAAGCCCCAGCGTCCCACCGGCACGATGGATTTGACGATGGCCTCGTCGGACTGCTCCACCATCTGACGGTCGACGAACTGGTTGAGCATCTTGGTCTTGCAGATGCCCGGCGCGATCGCGGTGACGCAGATGTTCAGCGGCCCCAGCTCCCGCGCCCAGGACTCCGACGCCTTGATCAGGCCAGCCTTGGACGCCGCGTACGCCGACCCGCCGGCTGCGCCCCAGATGCCGGCCACCGAGGCGATGTTGATGATGCGGCCGTATTTCAGCCGCGCCATGTGGCGGGAAAACACCGCGGTGGCGTTGAAGGCGCCGTTGAGGTTGACGTCGAACACCCGTCGCGCCAGCTCGCCGCTCTTCTCCGCCGTGCAGTAGCCGCGGCCGATGACGCCGGCGTTGTTGACCAGCACCGTGATGTTGGCCCCCATTCGTTCGACGATGGCGGCGCTGGCCGCGTCCACGCTGGCGGAATCCGTCACGTCCATGACGAAGCCGCGCAGGCTGTCCGGGCAGTCCAGCTCCCGGCCCAGCTGCTCCAGCGCGGCCGCGTCCACGTCCGTGGCGGCCACCGCGTAGCCCACTTCCAGCAGCGACTTGACGATGGCGCTGCCGAAGCCGCCGGCCGCGCCGGTGACGACAGCGACTTGCCGGGTCACGCCACCTCTCCTTCCTTGAAGGCGATGTCGATCACTTTGCGGGCGTTGGCCATGGCGTCGAAGATGCGTTCTTCGAAGAAGCGCACGTCGTCCTGATTCATCAGCAGGTTGGAGTAGATCCGCGACAGCGGCGAGAACTGGATGCCGTAGCGCTTGGAGATTTCGCGGATGATGATGTCGCAGAACTTGACCTTGTCGCTGTAGCCCTCGGAGCGGTCCACCATGGTGTCCTGCGAGTGGTAAACCAGCGCGGTGGGCATGCCTTGCACCACCAGCGGCAGATCGTTGGCGTGAGCGGCCTTGATGAAGGTGTCGGAGATCTGCTCGGTGAAGCGGCCCATGCGCTCGTAGCAGCCCGGGTCCTGTTCGATCAGCTCGAAGGTGCTCTTGATCGCGGCCAGGCCCAAGGGGTAGCCGTTGAAAGTGCCGGCGTGGATCACCTTGCCGCGGGTGTAGAGGTCCATGATGTCGCGACGGCCGGCGATGGCGGAGATCGGCATCGAGCCGCCGCCCAGCGCCTTGCCGAAGGTGGACAGGTGCGGGGTGACGCCGAGGATGCCCTGGGCGCCGGACAGGCCCAGACGCACGCCGGTGATGATCTCGTCGAAGATCAGCACGATGTTGTACTTCTCGCAGATTTCCTTGGCGCGCTCCAGATAGCCTTCGCGCGGGAAGATGCCGCCGCCGTTGACGCAGATCGGCTCCATCAGCACCGCGGCGATTTCATTGTGGTAACGCTCGATGGTGGCTTCCAGCACCTGGATGTCGTTCCACGGCAGCATGAAGGATTGATCCTCCAGCGCGCCGTCGGCGCGGCCCAGGGTGTCCAGCAGATCGCCCTTGAAGGTTTCCGGCACCGGGAAGCTCAGGTCCTGGCGCTTGCGGCCGCCCATGATGTTGTCGGCGTTGCCGTGGTAGTGGCCGTGGAAGCGGATGAAGCGCTGCTTGCCAGTGAAACCGCGCGCCAGGCGCAGCGCGTTCTGCACCGCCTCGGTGCCGCTCAGGCAGAAGCGGATCATCTCGGCGCAAGGAATGTGCTTGACCATCAGTTCGCAGACTTCGACTTCCAGGTCGCAAGTGTCCACCGAGGTCACTTTCTGCATGTAGCGGATCAGCGCTTCGTTATAAGCCTCGTTGTGGTGGCCGACGAAGAGCGCGCCGAATTTGCAGAATAGGTCCAGGTGTTCATTGCCGTCCAGGTCCCATACCCGGGAGTTGCGGCCGCGATTGAACGGCACCACCAGCGGCCGCTCCGGGTCGCCGAAGTTGTAATGGGTGCCGCCCGGCAGCAGCTCCCAGCATTGCTTGTAAAAATCCTTGGACTTGATCAGCGACAGCTTGGTATTGCCTTCCATATTCCTGCTCTCCTCTTGCTTGCCCTGTGATGCTACGGTTGGTGCTACGGTTGATGACGGGATGTCATTCAATTCGGGTTCGGGTCCGATGTCGTCTTCGTCCAGCGCCGTCATGCGGGCGCTGAGCGGGCGGTAACGCTCCAGCCGCTGCGGCGTCAGGACGCCCAGCTGGCGCAAGGCCGCCACGCGGCTCAGGTAGGCGGCGCCGGCCATCAGTTCCACCGCGATGTCGGCCACCTTGCGCTTGGCCACCGGCGCCAGCTCGCTGCCTTGCAGCCACTCGTTGGCCGCGCCCATCGCCGCGCCGCACCAGATCTGGTAATCGACCGCGCGCTCTGCCACGCCGGAGATCGCCCAGCGCGAGGACTGGCCCAGATACCACTGGAACAGCAGCGCCATCTTTTTCTTGGGGTTGGCGTTGGCGGCGTCTATCAGCGCCTGGTTGCCGCGGCCGGCGAAGAAGGCCTCGGTGTCGGCCCACACCTGGGCCAGCGGCTGGCGGAACACTTGTTGTTCCAAGCTGGCCACTTCGGCGGCCGGGATGTGCTCCAGGCCGGGGTACTGCTTGTACAGGCCGTGCAGCTTCTGCGCGCGCACCGCGTACATGCTGCCGCCCTTGAGCACCTGCACCTTGGCGCCCAGTTCGAACATATCGGCGGACGGCGCCATCGCCATGTCCGCGATCTTGGCCTTGCCCAGCAATTGCTTGACCGGGTCCGAGGTGCCGGCTTCGACGCAGGCCTGGTTGATGGAGCCGGTGACCACGTAGGCGGCGCCCAGCGAGAACGCCGCCAGCGTGGCGTGCGGGCTGCCGATGCCGCCGGCGGCGCCGACGCGCACCGTGAACGGATAGCCCTGGCTGGCGGCGATGTCGTCGCGCAGTTCCGCGATGGAGCGGAAGACGCAGCTGAGCAGGCCGTTGTCGGTGTGGCCGCCGGAATCCGCTTCTACGGTGATGTCGTCGGCCATCGGCACTTTCTTGGCCAGCTCCGCCTGGCGCTCGCTGATCAGGCCGTCGGCCAGCAGCTTGCGCACGACCTTCTCCGGCGCCGGGCTGAGGAAATGCTGCGCCACTTCGCGGCGCGACACCTTGGCGATCACGCGGTTGCGGCGGATCACCGCGCCCTTGTCGCCGGCTTCCAGGCCCTTGACCCGGTAGTAGACGATGGCGGCGGACAGATTGACGTAGGCCGAGGCCTCCACCACTTTGACGTCCTGTTCGATGAACAGCTTGACGCAGTTCATCTCCCAGTCCGGCTGGCTGGGGTTGTGCAGCAGGTTGATCGCGTACGGGCCGTTGGGCAGCGCCTGCTTGATGCGGCGGATGGCGCTGCCGATGCGCTCCAGCGTCAGGCCGCCGGCGCCGAAGGCGCTGAGGATGCGGCGCGAACCCAGCGCGATCACCATGTCCTCGGAGTTGATGCCCCCGGCCATGGCGCCCGCGTAATAGGCGAAGCGCACGCCGTAGTCACGCAGGAAGGACGGATCGCCGAAGTACTCCGGCAACATCGCCGGCACCATGCCCAGGCAATCCACCTGGCCGTTGCCGGCCAGGCCGCCGGCGGGTTCCAGCAACACCGCATCCTGCTGGCGCAGCACGTGCAGCGGCCGCGCCAGGTCCAGCAACTGGGCCTGGGCCTGTTCCGGCGTCTGTTGGAACTTGCCGGCATGGCCCTGCCATTTGTACACCGGGGCCGCAAAGCGCGGCGCCACGCAAAGCTTGTCTTGGTTCATTCATGCCTCTATCGCTGTCAGCGCCGGCGCCGAAGCGTCCGCCGCTGCCGGCGCGCGGCTGAAGCCGGCGCCTAGGTTGTCGCACATACCGATGACGTTGCCGCGGTAGATGATCTCCGCGAGGAAGACCAGCGCCATCCGCTCCAGCTGGCCGTCGGCCTGGTAGTCGCAGTGGATGGACTTGCAGGTGAGCCGGTAACGCAGGGTGTCGGCCTCGCACTTCACTTCGCCGCGGAACTTGGCGCTGTAGCTGTGCGGGCTGAGCGCGTGCGGCACCATGCCCGGCAGCGAGTACAGCCCCAGGTAGCACAGGTAGAACTTGACCAGCTGCTCGCAGCCTTCCACCAGGAAGGTGCCGGGCATCACCGGGTCGTTCTTGAAGTGGGCGCGGAACACCCAGTGGCTGGGGTCGATGTCGCGTTCGGCCACCGCCTCGCCCAGGCCAAAAGCGCCGCCGGAGGCGGAGATGGACACCACCCGGTCCAGCATCTTGGCGGCCGGCGCGTACAAGCGCGGCGCGCGCGACGCGGCGTAGGCGACGTCGCCGAAGCAGGCGACGAAATCGCCGCGCTGCAGGGCCTCGATATGGCTGTTGTCGAAGGACGCGCGCCCGCAGCGCAGCGGCGGCTGGAACGGCTCGACCGGCTGGCCGGCCTTCAGATAGGGCGCGGTGTTGACCCCCTTGGATTTTTCGATGTCCTTGGGCAGGAAGAAGCCGGAATTGGCCTCCAGCTTGAAGCTCAGCCTATCGCCGACGTAGCACAGATACTCGTAGGCGATCAGCACGTTCTTGCCCACCTTGAGGAAGGACTTGATGTTGACCCGTCCGCGCAGCACTTCGCCGGCCTTGGGCAAGGGACCGTAGACCGTGGTCTGGCTGTCCACCGCCCGGTAGCGCAGCTGGCCCTTGAACAGCTGGTCGCAGCCGATATAGGTGAAGGCGACGATCATCGCGTGCGAGGCTTCCAGCGACACGAAGGCCGGCACCAGGCCGTCGGACACGTACCAGGCGTCGGGGTGCAGATCGTATTCCCACTCGATGAAGCACGGCTCCAGCTTGCCCGGCTGCGCCGACAGCGCGGTGATGCGCGAGGCGAACATATACGGCGGCGACGGCATGCGGGTGCGGATCGGGTAGCTGTCGGCCTCGGCGTAATCCGGGCCCAAGACCTTGGCGATGGAGCCGTCGGTCAGCTCCACCAGCTGCGCCTCGTCGAACAGCGGACGCGGGCGCGGCGGCACCGGCGCCGCGGCCTTGGGCTTGGCCGCGCGGCGCTGACCGGCCGGCGCGCCGGCGCCCAGCAGTTGCGCGATGCGCTGGTAGAAGCGCTGCTCGGCCTGCAGATAGCTGAGCTGGGTCTGCGCCTGACGGCTGTGCTGCCTTTGCAAGACCGGCGCTTCGCTGTCGGCCGGCGCCGCGGCGGCCGGCTGCGGACGCCGCCAGGGCTTGACGTCGCCGAACAGCGCGCGGTTGGCGTCGTTGACGATCATCTCGGCGATGGTGTGTTCGCGGCCGGTGTGCACGGTGGCGACCAGGGCCGGACCGCCCGTCTGCGGCGGCGTCGGCGTTCTGGCTTCCAGGCGATTGGCTTCGCCCGGCTCTTGCAGAATCATATGGGCGTAGCCGCGGTCCAGGCCCAGGCTGTTGACCGCCGCCAGCCGCAGACCGCCGGCCGGCGCCGGCCAGGCCGCGCCGGTTTCTCCGGCGCGGAACACGGCGCGCAGCGCGGCCTCCGGATAGGCGGCCAGCGCCGCCGCGCCGGGCAGCTGCCGGCGATGCAGGCAGAGCGCGGCCTTGATCACGCTGACGATGCCCTGGGCCGAGGCCAGTTGGCCGTAATTGGCGGCCACCGAACCGGCTGCGACGCCGCTGTCGCGGTAAACCCGGGACAAGCCGTCGATTTCCACCTGGTTGTCGCTGGCCAGCGCGCCGCCGCTCAGCTCCAGATAACCCACTGACGCCGGATCCGCGCCGGCTTGGCGCAAGGCCGCCGCCGCCGAGCGCGCCACCGCGTCCGCCGCTGGTTGAAACTCGGTGCTGTCGCCGCAGGCGTGGCCGATGGCCAGGCCGCGCATCACCGCGTAGACGCGGTCCTTGGCTTCCAAGGCCGCCTGCTCGCGCTTGAGCACCACCACGCCGCCGCCCTCGCCCACCGGCGCGTCGACATGGCCGGCGCCGCGACGCGGCGCCCACAACACGTTTTCCAGACCGCCGGCGAAGCTGCCGCCGGCGACGATCACCGCCTCCACCAATTGCTCGGACAACATGAATTGCGCCAGCTCTATCGCCTTGAAGGCGGCGTTTTCATGCGCGCACAGCGAGAAGGCCGGGCCGTCCAGCTTCAGATGGGCGGCGATGCGGCTGGCCACCACATTGCCGATGCCGCCGGTAATGCCTTCCGGATACGGCTCCGGAAACAGGCTGTCCTTGACGATGGTTTCCAGCGCCGCGGTCTGCGTCTCGCTCAGCGAGATGCCGCTGTGCGCCAGGCTGTCGCGCACCTGCCAGGCCATCTCGTTGCGCGCCTGGTAGCGCGAGCAGCTGTAGTCCACGTCGCCAGCGACGATGACGGCGATATTGCGCTTGTGGCCGTCCAGCTGATAGCCGGCGTCGTAGAAGGCGCGCTCGGCGATGGGCATCAGGAACAAATGCGACAGCAGATGGCTGCCCACCACCTTGGGCGGCAGCTTGAAGCGCTTGCAGTCGAAGTCGAACTGCTCGATATAAGCACCGGCCGGGGCCTGGCGGTAGCCGCGCGCGCCCAGCACGTCGGCGCGCCGCTCCAGGCCCAGCCAGCGGGTGCGCGGCAGCGGGCGGAAGTGGCTGCGGCCCTCGGCCACCGTCCGCAGCAAGGCGTCCGGGGTTTCGGTGTCCGCCAGCGCCACGCCCACGCCGACGATGGCCAGGCTTTGCTGTTCGGCCGGCAGTTGCGGCCAGGCGGTCACCGGCGCGTCGGCGCGGTGTTCGCGCAGCACCATGTGGCCGTTGACGCCGCCGAAGCCGAAGGCGTTGATGCCGGCGCGCTTGGCCTGGCCGCGCTGCGGCCACGGCGTGGTGTCGCGCACCACGTGGCGGATGTCCAACTGGCCGCCCGGGGTGCTGACCATGTCTTCCACGTTCAGCGTCGGCGGAATCACGCCGCTGCGCATCGCCAGCAGCACCTTGAGGATGCTGGCCATGCCGGAGGCGGTCAGCATGTGGCCGATATTGCCCTTGTTGGCGCCGATCAGCGGCCGCTGCGCCTGGTCGGCGAAGAAGGTCTCCACCGAACCCAGCTCCACCTGGTCGCCCACCGGGGTGCCGGTGGCGTGGCATTCCAGATAATCGATGTTCTTGTCCACGCCGTCGTAAGCGCGTTTCAGCGACAGCAACTGGCCGTTGAGGTCGGGCACCAGGATGTGCTTGGCGCCGCCGTCGTTGGACAGGCCGATGGATTCGATCACGCCGTAGATGCGGTCCTTGTCGCGCACCGCGTCGGCGTAGCGCTTGAGCGCGATCACGCTGGCGCCCTCGCCCGCCTTCAGGCCCTGGGAGTTGCGGTCGAACGGCACCGACTGGCCGTCGGCCGGGAAGGCCTGCAGCACGTTGAAGCCGTGATCGATGTAGATGTGGTCGGCGTGGCAGACCGCGCCGGCCAGCATCAGGTCGGCCTTGCCGCTTTGCAGGTAGTAGCTGGCCACGCGGATGGCGTACAGCGCGGAGGCGCAAGCCGCGTCCAGCGCGAAGCTGGGGCCGGCCAGGCCCAGCGCCTGGGCCGCCAGCGTGGCGTTGTGGCTGCCGGTCATCAGATTGAGATCGGACAAGCCTTCCGCCTGCCAAGGCTGGCGGAAATGGAAATCGTCGCGTTGCAGCAGCTCCTGGACGTAGGGCTCCAGGATGCCTTGATAGAAGCCGTTGAGCAGTTTCTTGCCGGCGTGCGTGGGCATGCCGATATTGCCAATGATCAAGCCGCAGCGCTCCAGCGCTTCGGCGCTGTGGCCCACACCCTGACTGGAGCCCTGGCCGGCGTCGATCAGCGCCTGTTCCGCCGCGTAGAGCGTCCATTGGAACAAGGGATCCAGCGCCTCCAGTTGAGCGGCGGGCAGACGGTAGCGGCCGGCGTCCAGCTTGAAGCCGCGCACGTGGCCGTTCTTGTTGTAGGCGATCTTGTCCGCGGTGCCCGGCACCGGATGGCGATACAGCGCCGGGTCCACGCCCAGCTCTTCCCGGCTCAATTCCGAGGTGCAATCCCGCCGCTCCAGCAGGTTGCGCCAGTACTGTTCTGGCGTTTCGGCGCCTGGAAACAGGCAGCCTAATCCGATAATGGCGATTTCTTCCATAATGCTTCCGTGCCTAAAGTAGAGCCAACATTCCCAAACCTTGGGCGCAACCGTCCCCCTCCGCCGCCGGTCGCTGTTAAAGCGGCGGGCGGCGGCGCGGGATCTGGATTGAACCGGCGCGGGCCGATTTCGAGCGCGGCGGCGGCTAGGCGAATCTCCCGCCGCCGCGACTCGACTGTATGGCCGGCGCGCGTCGCCGCGCTCCGGACCGGCCGCGCCCTCGGCGCGGCCTTGCTCGCGTCACACCGCCACGCTGGCCTCCGGGTCGCACATCAACTGCCGCAGCTTCTTCGACACGGTGAACTGCAAGCCGGAAAGCTTGCTGTACACCTTGCCGTCGGCGCCGTGGACGGTGACGTCGGCCAGCAGAGTGGTCGCGGTTTGCGCCGTGACCGCCATGCTCAGATAGAAGGCCTGGTCGAAAGCCAGCGGCGCGTACTGCCGCCACTCGGCGATCTGCAGCGGCAGCCCGGCCTTGTCCGACTGCGACATCAGCCAGACCAGCGGCGTTTGCAACGCCACGTCCGCCAGGTAGGGGTTGAAGGAATTCACCGGGAACTGCCCCTGTCCGCCCGCGGCGGCCAGCCGACCGCCCGCTTGCAGGCCCTGGCCGTCGAGACGGAACAAGGTCTGCACGCCGCGGAAGGCCGGGCCGTGGAACAGCCAGGCGCCGTCGCGCATGTCGCCGTACAGCGGCGGATGCTCCAGCGGCGCGCCGGTCGGTGCCTTGGGCCCGTCCGCCGGCTGCTCCGCCGCCAGCCGGGTCATGGTCACCCGCGCCTGGTAGCGGATCAGCGTGGCGCCGTCCGCCTGGTTGAAGATGCTCACTTCCAGCGTGTGGCGGTCGCCGTTGCCGCCGGCTTCGGCCACCGGCCGCAGTTCGGCGATGAAGCGCCGCTGCTCGCTGGCGTCGAACACCACGCCCTTGAGCACGCGGAAGTCCGTCAGCGTCTCCAGCCGGTAGCCCGGCAGCAGGTCTTCGCACAGCTGCACCATCCAGCCGGCCGCGGCGGTGGCCGGCAGCACCTGCTGCCCGCCCACCACGTGATCGCCCAGGAAGCCGTTGACGGCTGGGTCCAGCTCGCGCTCCACCCGGGTCAGCGCCGGCAGGGTCTTCTGCTTGCGCCCCACCTTGTAGCTGCCGCCGCCCACGATCACCTGCGGCACCAGGCCGGCGGCGAACTCGTCGACGAAGAACTGCGCGCCCACGGAGGTGGGGATGATGGCCAGGCCGCGGTCGGCGTAGGCCTTCTTCAGCACATCGCTGACCATGCCGCTGTCCCACGGACCCCAGTTGATGCTGCGCACCTGCTGTTTCGGGTACAGGGTCTGGTACAGGTAGGCGAACTTGTTCAGCGCGTCGTTGGCCATCGCGTAATCGGTCTGGCCGGCGTTGCCGAAGAAGCCCGACACCGAGGAGAACAGCACCAGATGACGCAAGCCGTCCGGCTTGACCGCCGCCAGCAGGTTCTCCAGCCCTTTCACCTTGGTGTGGAACACCGAGCGGAAATCGGCCGGGGTCTTTTTCTCGATGCGCTTGTCCGCCAGGTTGCCGGCGCCGTGGATGATGCCGCGGATGGGGCCCAGCTGCCGCTGCGCTTCCGCCGCCGCCCGCGCCACATCCTTGGCGTCGCCGATGTCGCAAGCCAGATAGATGGCCTGGCCGCCGGCCTGCTCGATGGCGGCGATGGTGGCGCGCACCTCGGCCAGCTGCAGCACTTCCTTGAGCAAGGCGTCCACCTTGACCGGCGTCACCGTCTCGCCCTGCTGCTGCAGATGACGGATGGCGCGCGCCTTGAGCTCGGCCACTTCGCCCCCACCCTCAGCCCACTCCGGCAGCGGCGCGTCGATGCGGGTGCGGCCCAGCAA
The DNA here is from genome assembly GCF_011602385.1 of Chromobacterium fluminis. Classification (NCBI taxonomy): domain Bacteria; kingdom Pseudomonadati; phylum Pseudomonadota; class Betaproteobacteria; order Neisseriales; family Chromobacteriaceae; genus Chromobacterium; species Chromobacterium fluminis. Next base: position 49,860 of record NZ_JAAOMA010000026.1, read on the forward strand.
CGCGAAGCGGGCCGGATAACGCTTGGCCAGCGCGATCACGCACTCGGCGGTGATGCCGCGCGCGCCGCCGGTGACCAGAAACACGGTCTTGGCGTCGATATTGGCCACGGCCTGAGGATCGGTCGGCGCCGCCTCGAAGCCCAGCGTCATCCGCTCGCCCTTGACGCCGCGGCCCACTTCGGCCACGTCGGACTGCACGTCGCGCAACTCTTCCAGCAACATCGCGGCGATAGCGCTCTTGCCGCATTTGGGATCGAAGTCCACCGTGCGGCAGAACACGTCTTCCCACTCGATGTTCAAGGCCTTGCTCAGGCCGCTGACGCCGGCCGCGGCCACCGGGAAGGCGGCGCGCCGGGCGGTGCCCAGCTCGCCGTCCAGCTGGCTGGCCACGAAGAAGCACGCGCGTCCCGGCCCGGGCTGCGCCAGCGCCGGCTGCAGCAGCTTGGCCAGCAGGAACAGCGCTTGCGCGGTGTCGTATTCGGCCGCGGCGAAAGCGTTGGCCAGCGATTTGACGTTGCCGGCCGGCGCCTGCAGATGGATGAAGCCGCCCACCTGTCCTTCGGCCACCGCGATCCGCGACAGCACGTCCTCCAGCGCCAGCTCGTCGGCGCGTTCCAGCACGTAGTCGTTCACGTGCTTGATCGCCTTGCGCTGGCCCTTGGCCTGCTGCCACTTGAACACCAGCCGCGCCACCTGTTGGCCGTGGGCCAGCAGCTGTTTGGCCACTTCTTCGCTTAAACCCTTGCCGTCGTCGGTCAGCAGCCAGAGCCGGCCGGCGGCCAGCTCCAGCAGGTCCGGCTTGGGCAAAGCCTGTTTCCGCGTCTGAAAACGATGGATGGACGCGGTTACCGTATGGGCATCACTTACAGGGGATTGCTGAGCGAGGGCAGATGCCGTCTCCCGGGGCTCAGCTAGGGATTTTTTTGCTGCGGAGTCCTCCACGGCAACGTCGGCCACCAGTTTCTTGGTGGACGACACCACGCCCAGCTGACGCAAGGGCTTGGCCTCCGCCGCCGGGGTTTCGTGCAAGGCGGGCTCGCTGGAGACCGGGGCCGGGGCCTCCACCGGCGCCGGAGCGGCTTCCGCGGCCGGCGCGGCGGCGCCGCCCTGCTTCAGCTCGGTCAGCAGTTCGGAGATGGTTTGCTTGAAGAAGCCGCCCATCTTGCGGATGTTGCTGAAGGCGTCGATGTCGAAGGTTTCCATGTCCTTCTGTTTTTCCATGTCCTGGAAGTGCGGCACTTCGGCGGACAGCTGGTCGAACATGGCGCCGAAGATTTCCAGGCGCTTAATCGAATCGATGCCCAGGTCGGCTTCCAGATCCATGTCTTCATTGATCATGTCGGCCGGGTAGCCGGTACGGTCGCTGACGATGGCGATCAGTTGCTTGATCAGGTCGGCCTCGGTCAAGGCTTCGAAGCGCTGGATCAGGGCCTGGTCCTCTGCGCTGATCGCGGCGGCGGCGAGCGCGGCGGCTACAGGAGCGGGCGCGGCGACAGGGGCCGGCGCGGCGGCCGGAGCGACGGCTTGCGGGATGTCCTGCAGCTTCGGCTTGGGCGCCTGAACCTCGGTCGCTGGGGCAACCGGCGCGGCGGGGGCAACGGCCGGCTGAACAAGGGGAGCGGCCGCCGGCAATTCCACTGCGGCGCGCGGCGTCGGCAAGCTCACTTCCAGCGGCGCGCGCTGTTGCAGGCGAGCCGTCACCTGGCCGCCGCGAGCGGCGACGTCGGCGCCCAGCAAGGCTTGCTGGTTGTCGAAATAATGTTCGTGGTTGACGTGGTAGAGCTCCTGGTTCTTGTCCAGCAGCTGCAGGCTCTGGCCTAGGCTGGCCACCACTTCCGTCAGCTGCTGGCTGCCCTGGAATTTCTCCAGCAAGGTGTATTGCTTGTTCATCAGCGAATCCAGCAGCTGAATGTAGTCCTTCTGATTCAGCTGGAACTGCTGATGCACCTGGCTGAGCATGTTCTGCGCCTGGATCTGCGCGTCCAATACGCTCAATACTTCGTTGTCCGAGCTACTGCGTTGCATGATTCCCTCTCCGCTTATGACATGGATGGGCTCCAGCCACATCATGTCGTCCCTGTTGTCGACCAAAGTTTCCACCACTACCGTACTATCCCGCTCCGTCTCCGGCGCCCGCGGCGGCGAGCTGGCGGCAAGCCGCTCGTCGATGAAGGCGTCGATGACCCGCGTATCCTTGCGCATAGCGTGCGCGCGGCGCTGCTTGGCTTTCTCCGAGTAGAAGAAACCGCCGCTCATCGTGTAAGTCAGCGACTTTTTCTTCGGCGCCGCGACCAAGGGCAAGGCCGCCTGCGGATCGGTGGAGCTCAGCTCCACGCCTTCCACCGCCAGCCGCGCCAGCGCGCGCTTGAATTGCAGGGCTTCCTCGCCGTTGGCGCTGGGGTTCAGCGACACCACCGCGTGCGGCTTGTCCTTGAGGATGTCCGCCACCAGCTTGCCCAAGATGCCCTTGGGGCCGATCTCGACGAACAAGTAGCCGCCCTGCTGATGAATGCGTTCTATGGTTTGCTGGAAGCGCACCGGGCTGACCAGTTGGCCGATCAAGGACTGCTTGATCTTGGCCGGGTCGTCGGCGTGGCGTTTGCCGCTGGCGGTGGAGTACACCGCGGCCTGCGGCGCCTGGAACGGAATCCCGGCCAGGCTGGCCTCGAACGGCGCGCATGCGTGGCGGACGAAGTCGGTGTGGAAGGCCGCGGACACCGCCAGCACTTGGCTGCGCACCTTGCGCTCGTTCAGAAACTCATGGGCCTGGCGGATGATGTCGCCGGCGCCGCCGAACACCAGTTGCTGCTGCGAGTTGTAATTGGCCACCACCAGCTCCGGGAAGCGCTCCAGCACCGCGCTGGCCTCGCTCTCCGGCAGCGAAGCCGCCAGCATCGCGCCCGGCTCGCCGCCCGGCACCGGGCTGGCCACCGCCGCGCCGCGCGCCAGCGACGTGCGGTAGAAGTCCTCGTCGCTCAAGACGCCGGCGGCCCACAAGGCGGTCACTTCGCCGTAGCTGTGACCGGCCAGGAAGTCCGCCCGCAAGCCCAGGCCGCGCAAGAGCTTGTAGTAGCCGGCGCTGATCGCGCCTATCGCCGGCTGCGCGGTGCGGGTCTGGGTCAGCTCCGCCATCTGGCGGTCCGCCGTTTCCGCGTCGAAGGCCGGCGGCGGAAAGATGGACGCGGACGGCAACGGCAGCCCGTCGGCGTGCGCCGCGGCGTCCAGGCCTTCCAGGGTTTCGCGCATCGTCGGGTAATCGTTGGCGATGTCGCGGCCCATGTTCACGTACTGCGCGCCCTGGCCGGGGAACAAGGCCACCACGCGGCCGGCCAACGGGGCCGCCTCGCGCTTGTAATAAATGCCCAGCGGATGCTCCCAGTCCTGATCCGGACGCGCCCGCAGCAGCTTGATCGCCTCGTCCAGCAAACCAGCGGCCTGTTCGGCCGAGCTAGCGACAAAGGCCAAGCGCGCGGAACCGGCCGGCGCGCGCGCCGCCGCGCCTTGATGCAGACGGAACTGGTAGCCGGCGTCTGCGGCGCGGAAGGACTCCAGCTTGTGCTCGGCCACCGCCAGCAACTGCTCCGGGCCGTCCGCGTGCAACAGCACCACTTCCGGGCGCAGGTTCAGACGGAAATCTCCCTGCGGCCGCGCCTGGTGCTCCTCCATGATGGCGTGGTAGTTGGTGCCGCCGAAGCCGTAGGCGCTCAAGGCGGCGCGGCGCGGCGCGCCGTCCACCGGGCTCAACCACGGCCGGCTGTCGATGTTGACGTAGAAGGGGCTGGCGCTGTCCGCCAGTTCGCGGCTGGGCTGGCTGACGTTGATGGTGGGCGGCAGCACCTTGTGATAGAGGCCGAGCGCGGCCTTCATCATCGCCGCCGCGCCGGCGGCGCAACGGGTATGGCCGATCTGCGATTTGACGCTGCCGATGGCCACCGAGCCGGGCTGAGCGCCGCCGGCCTCGAACACCGCGCGCAAGCTCTTGATCTCGGTCTCGTCGCCGGACTGGGTGCCGGTGCCGTGCGCCTCCACCAGCTGGATCTCGGCCGGAGAAATGCCGGCGCGCGCGTAAGCGCGTTGCATCGCCTTGACCTGGCCTTCGTGACGCGGCGCGAAAATGCTCTTGGCGCGGCCGTCGCTGGAGGCCTGCAAGGATTTGATCACCGCGTAAACGCGATCGCCGTCGCGCTCGGCGTCTTCCAGGCGCTTGAGCACCAGGAAGCCCACGCCGTCGCCCAGCATCATGCCGTCGGAGGATTCGTCGAAGGGGCGCGACAGGTTGCTCTTGGACAGGGCCGGCGTCTTGCTGAAGCACAGGAAGGAGAAGATGGAGTTTTCCAGATTGACGCCGCCGGTCAACACCACGTCGCAGCTGCCGTCCACCAGTTCGCCCACCGCCGCCTTGATCGCGGCCAAGCTGCTGGCGCAGGCGGCGTCCACCATATAAGAGGTGCCGCCCAGGTCGAAATAGCTGGCGATGCGGCCGCAGGCGACATTGCCGAGGAAGCCGGGGAAGCTGTCCTCGTTCCATTCCAGATAAAGGTGATTAACGCGATCAATGACCTCGTCGGCCACCGCGCCAGGCAAGCCGGCGTGGTTCAGCACCTTGCGCAGATACGGCTCCTGCTGACGGAAAGCCAGCGAGAACGAGGTGTTGCCGTTGCCGGCGCCGCCCAGGATCACCCCCACGCGGTCTTTGTCCACCGGCAGCGCGTCCTCGCCCACCAGTCTGGCGTCCAGCATCGCCTGCTTGGCCACGTGCAGCGCGAAGATCTGCGCGGTGCTGATGGACTCCAGCATCAGCGGCGGCAATTTGAATTCCACCGGATCGAAATCGATGGCCGGCACGAAGCCGGCGCGGTGGCCGTAAGTCTTGTCTGCGGCGCTCGGGTCCGCACTGTAATAGTCTTCCTTGCGCCAGTATTCATCGCCGTTCTTCTGGTCGATGTCGGTCAGGGAATCCTTCTTGTCGACGATATTGGTCCAGAAATCGTATAAGGTGGCCGCATCGGGAAAGTGGCTGGCCATGCCCACAATCGCGATATCCAACGTCCCCGGTCCAATCCTGCTCGATAAGGTCTTGCTCATTGCTCCTCCCGCGGTGAACCTGCTGTTTCGCATCATTCGCTTGCCGCCGCGCACCAACCGGGAATCGCAATCGCCGGCCGCACGGCCAGGGTCGACTGCCTTTCTTTAAATCCGGTCCCGCACGCAAAGCCTGGATCGAATTCGCGTCCGACCAACCGTCGCACGCGCCTGCTGCCCATTACTCAAACCACATTAAAAACCGCGATCAAAACTTGACGAAATCTTTACAACTCAAACTGTCAAATCCGGTTTTGGAAAATTATGACGTTGAAATCTTAGCGTTTCCTTAGTGCTTTCTTGCAGTTGACTGATTTACCTCCACAGATCTGGAGAAAAAAATAGACAGAACACAATAAGTAATTGATTTTAATCATGTATCTTTATTGACACACCAATGCCGAAGTCATTATTTTTTAGCAAATCCATTACTGAAAAATAAAATTCCCGGTCATAAAAAGGAAAACTGAAGGGAGTCTGAGCAAGCAATAAGAACAGGATCTTATAGGTCAGACATTTAAATTCAACGTCCGAACCAATACCAGTGGTATTAATCGGCCGGAATCCTATTCGCAGCCCTTCTCTTATTTACCGTTGGCAACGCTCAGAAAACCCTAAGCAGGAGCGGGCATACTGCCTCCATTTCATCCCGGAGACAGTCATGCCCCAGCCTACTCATCCGCCCAGCCTGCCCGGCTCCAGCCTGGAGACCTGACCATGGTCTCCCTCGCTCGCGCCTCGCTGATTTACGAGTGGCGCCGCTTTTTGCCGGCGGTGCTGGCGGTGGCTTTCGCCGGCCTGCTGGTCCAGGTGCAACTCAGTCTGCTCTTGGGCATGTTCAGCTCGGTAGGCGTTTACATAGACCGCTCCAGCGCCGACCTCTGGGTGGGCTACCCGGCCACCCAAAGCGTGGACCTGGCTCGGCCCATTCCCGGCAAAACCGAGAACAACCTGTGGGCGCACCCGGAAGTCACCGCGGTGGAACGCTTCACCTGGACCATGGCGGACTGGCAGCGTCCCGGCGGCGGCAAGCTCAGCGCGGTGCTGATCGGCATTGATCCGCGGCCGCAGGCAATGACCTTCGCCACCTTGCTGACCCCGGCGCTGCGCCAGGAGCTGACGGTGCCCAGCACCGTGCTGGTGGATGAGAGCGATCTGGAAAAACTGGGCATCAAGATAGGCGACTACGCCGAACTCAGCGGCAAGCGGGTGCGCATCGGCGGCACCGTCAACGGCATGCGCGCGATGGGCGGGGCCAACATCCTGACCTCGCTGAACACCGCCCGCCGCATCGACCCCAATCTGCGCAACGACGCCACCGACTACTTCCTGGCGCGGCTGCGCGACCCCAGCCGCGCCGAGCTGGTGCGCGACCAACTGCAGCCTGCGGGCACCTTCAAGCCCTTCCAGGTGTGGACCGCGGAGGAGTTCTCCATCCAGTCGCAGGTGTATTGGCTGTTCGAGTCCGGCGCCGGCTCCGGCTTCCTGTTTTCCTCCGCGCTGGGCCTGCTGGTCGGCATCGTCATCACCAGCCAAACGCTGATGGCGGCCATCGTCGCCGCACTGCGCGAATACGCCACTTTGCGAGCCTTGGGCGTGTCCTCCTCCTCCTTGCGCGCCGTGATTCTGGAACAGTCCTTCTGGGTCGGCCTCGCCGGCCTGGTGATCACCGCCGTGGTCGGCGCGCTGCTGGTGATGGCCGCGCGCCACGCCCACATCGCGCTGGAAGTGCCGGTGTGGGGCTGCCTGGCCACCGGCACCCTGGTGCTGGGCATCGCTCTGCTGTCCGGTCTGTCCGCGCTGCGCGCGCTGAACCAGGCCGAACCCTCCACCCTATTGCGATAAGGAGACTCTCATGTCCGCCTCTCCCGCCATCGTCGGCGAAAACCTGAACCGCTCGTTCAGCAACGGCAAGACCGAGCAAACCGTGCTCACCAATATCTCGCTGTCCATCCTGCCCGGCGAACTGACCCTGATCATCGGTCCGTCCGGCTCCGGCAAGAGCACCTTGCTGTCCGTGCTCTCCGGCCTGCTGCCGCCCAGTTCCGGCCGCGTCACCGCGCTGGGGCTGGAGCTGACCCGGCGCTCCATCGAGGAGTTGAGCCGCTTCCGCCTGGAGCATTGCGGTTTCGTGTTCCAGGGCTTCAACCTGTTCGCCTCGCTGACCGCGCTGGAAAACGTGCTGCTGCCGCTGAACTACGGCCCCAAGATAGCCAAAGCCGAAGCCGAAAAACGCGCGCAAGAAGTCTTGGATCTGGTGGGCCTGGGTCCGCGCGCCAAGCTGCGGCCGATGGAACTGTCCGGCGGCGAAAAACAACGGGTCGCCATCGCCCGAGCGCTGGTCAAGCGGCCCAAGCTGATGTTCGCCGACGAACCCACCAGCGCGCTGGACAGCCATAACGGCCAAGTGGTGATCGACCTCTTGCACCAGATCGCTCAGGAACAAGGCACCACGGTGCTGGGCGTGTCCCACGACAACCGCCTGATCAAGCACGCCGACCGCGTCATCACCCTGGAAGACGGCCAGGTGGTCAAGGATCTACGCGTCCATAACACGCCGATGGAGGTAGCATGAGCAGCCCTATTCCCAAGACCCCGCTGCGCCTGGGCCCGCTGCTGGCTTTGAGCCTGTTACTGGCCGGCTGCTCCGAACCGCCGCCTCCCGCGCCGGTCCAGCAATCGCCGTGGGCCGCCATCGCCAAGGGCCGCGTCAGCATAGAAGGCGGGGTGATCAATATCGCCGCGCCGCGCGCCGGCATCATTCGCGAGGTGTCGGTGGAAGAAGGCGCCGAGGTCAAACCCGGCGCGGTGCTGGCCCGCATCGACGACCGCGAGGCCAATCTGGCGATGAAGGTGCGCGAGCAGGAGCGCGACGAGGCGCGGCAGGCGCTGACCCTGTTGCAGATCAAGCACGCCATCGCCCAGCGCGAGCTGCAACGGGTGTCCGCGCTAAACGGCGACGAGGTGGTGTCCAAGCAGGAAAAAGACAACGCCCGCGATCAGGTCAAGCTCAGCGCCTCCGAGCTGGCCCGTCAGCAAGCGGCGGTGGCCACCGCCGACGCGCAAGTAGCCGCCAGCAAACTGGAAGTGGACCAACACGTGGTGCGCGCGCCGCTGGCCGGCCGCATCATCCGCCGCCAGGCCCGACCCGGCGACGGCACCTCCACGCTGAACGTGACGCCGCTGTTCATGTTCGCCCCCAACGGGCCCCGCATCGTTCGCGCCGACCTGGAAGAACGCTATGTGGGCTTGGTGACGGCGGGACAGGCGGCCGAGGTGACGCTGGAAGCGGACGAAACCAAGGTCTACAAGGCCAAGGTGCTGCGGCTGGGCCAGGTGTTCGGCAACCGTCCGGACAACGACGACCCCAATGAGAAACAAGATGTGCGGGTGATTGAATGCGTACTGGCGCTGGTGGACGCGCCGGAAATCCGCATCGGCCAGCGGGTGCTCGTGCGCATCTCCCGACAAGACAAGGCGGGCAAACCATGATGCGGCCCATCGCTCTGCTGCTGCTCCTGGCGCTTGGCGGCTGCGCCGGGCTGGAACCTTCGCGCCCCGCGCCGGCGCTGCCGGAGCGCTACGGCCAGGCCCTGCCCGGCCAGGCGCCGGACGCCCAAGCCTGGGACGGTTTCGGCGACCCCGGGCTCAGCCGGTGGATCGCGACGGTGCGCGAGGGCAACATCGACCTCGCCGCCAGCCTGGCGCGGCTGGACGCCGCGCGCGCCGAACTGGGCGTGCTCAACGCCGACCGCTACCCCAAGCTGGACTTCGAACAATCGGTGGAGCGGCGCAAGCTGTCCAAGTTCGATTTGGGCGAAGTCGGCGAAGACACCGCCAACCCCAGCACCCGCTACAGCACGCGGTTGGCGCTGGGCTATGAGGTGGACTTGCGCGGCCGGGTCAGCGCCGCGACGCGCGCCGGCCGCGCCGATCTCAAGGCCAGCGGCGGCGACCTAGACGCGCTGGGCCTGAGCCTGGCGCGGCAGACCGCGGAACTGTGGCTGACCCGGGCGGAGCTGGCCGCCGACATCGAACTGCTCCGGGAAACCGCGCGGCTGCGCCAGCGCCTGCTGGCCGGGGTCGCCGCCAAACGCCGCGTCGGCCTGGCCAGCGGCCGGCAGTTGCTGGAACCGGACAGCGAGGCCAGCGAAGCCGACCGCTTGCTTGCCCAGCAAGGCGACGCGCTGAAGCGGGTGGAGCGCAGCCTGTGCCAGCTGGCCGCCAAAATGCCCAACGCCTGCGGCTTGCCGCCGGCGCGGCCGCTGCGCGAACTCAGGCTGCCGGAAGCGGGCGGCGAGGTGCCGGCCCGGCTGCTGCAACGCAGGCCGGACCTCAGCGCGGCCCAGGCCCGCTACGACGCCGCGCGCGCGCGCATCGACGAGGCGGAAGCCGCCCGCTGGCCGTCGCTGACCCTGAACGGCGGCCTGGGCATCAGCGCCGGCAGCTGGTCCGCATTGCGCGGCAGCAAGGTGCTGAACTGGTCTCTGTTGCCGCAGCTGGACATTCCGCTGTTCGACGCCGGCAAGCGCAAGGCCGAAGCCCAGCGCGCGCGCTTTGCCGCCGCAGAACAATACGCGGCCTGGCGCGGCGCGGTCACCCGCGCGGTGTACGAGGTGGAAGACGCAGCAGCAGCAGCCCGCTTCGCCGGCACGGATCAGGAAGCCAAGCAGCGCCAATACGCGGACGCCAGCCGGCGCTTGCGCGCCGAGCGCGACGCTCGCGGCGTGGGCCTCAGCGACGGCCAGGCGGAATGGCGTGCGCAACTGGCAGAGCTGCAGGCGGAACAGGGCGTGCAAGGCGCGCGCCGCCAGCAACTGCTGGCGGCGGCCAATCTGATCGCCGCCTTGGGCGGCGGTTGGGAGGGCGCGGACAAGAACGCGCCTTGAGCAAAGCCGGCGCTCCGCCGGCTCAAGCCGGCCGCGCCGCGCGCTCCGCGGCCGGGGCCTCCGGCGCGGCGCAACGCGGCAGGCGGATCTCCACGCCCAGGCCGTTGCCGTGCAGGCCGTCGGTCAGCAGCAGGCTGCCGCCGTGCAACTCCACCACCCGCTTGACGATGGCCAGCCCCAGGCCGCTGCCGGTGACGGTGTTGTCGGGCAGACGCACGAAACGCTTCAGCACCTGATCCCGCCACTGCGGCTCGATGCCCGGCCCGTCGTCCAGCACCGCCAGCCGCACATTGGAAAACCCCTCGCTGACTTCCACATTGATGCAAGCGCCGTCCGGGCAGTAACGGATGGCGTTGTCCAGCAGATTGTCCAATAGGCTATCCATCGCGCTGGCGTCGCCGCAGCAGGCCGCCGTCTGCGCGCCGTCGTAGGCCAGCGTGATGTTGCGCTCCATCGCGCGCGGCACATGCCGCGCCAAGGCCGCGCGCACCAAGGCCGCCAAGTCGAAGGACACCGGCAGCACCCGCGCCGATTCCGCGTCCAGCCGCGACAGCGTCAACAGCTTGCCCACCAGTTCGCCGCTGCGGCCTATGCTGGCGTCCAGCAAGGCCGCCAGCGCCGCCCTCTCCCGCTCGGACTCCGCCCGCGCCAGCAAATGCACTTGCGCGCCAATCGCCGCCAGCGGCGTGCGCAGTTCGTGCGCCGCGTCGGCGAAGAAACGCTGCTCTCCCTCGCGGAAAGTCGCCAGCCGCGACAACAGCTCGTTGACGGAATTGAACACCGGCCGCAGCTCCTGATATTCGGGATCGGCGCAGGCCAGCGGCGCCGTTGATTGCACATCGCGCGAAGTAATGGTGGTGGCCAGCGTCGCCAAGGGCTGCAAGGCGCGGCCATAGCCGACGCGCAGCATCAGCATGATGATGGGCACCGCGGCGATCAGCGGCAGCAAGAAGAAAATCAGGATTTCGGCCTGCACCCGCTGCACAAAGCTGCGCGCGACGGCCAACTGCACCCGCACCTCGTCGCCGCTCGCCGTCAGCATGCGCCAACGGCCCTGGTTGGCCGGCGCGCCGCCGCTGGGCGGCTGCTCCAGCTCCGGCCAGGCCTTGGACACCGCCAGCAGGCGCTGCCGCTTGTCGACGATGCGATAGGCCAACTCGTCCTTGACCGGCGGCCTTTCGCTATAGCCGTGGCCAAACTGGCCGATTAGTTGATCGACGATGCGAGCGCGCTCGCTCTCCTTGATGTCGGCGCTGTAGACGGTGGCCAGCGTGCGCGCCAGCCCGCGCAGATCCCCGTCCAGATAACCGGAGCCCACCCGGGTCACTTCCCAGTAAAACCAGGCGAACAGGACCAGCCATACAGCCAATAGGGTACTCAGGCTGGTCCATAACAGCCGCCGGTAGAGCGAGCGCCGCGCCAGCGAGGGAATGATCATGCCGGCTTGGGCAACAGATAGCCGACGCCGCGTATGGTGCGGATCCAATCCGAACCCAGCTTGCGCCGCAGATTGTGGACATGCACTTCCAGCGCGTTGTCGGACTCGCAGCACAGATGCTCGACCAGGTGCTCGCGGCTGACCACCTTGCCGGCCTTGCGCACCAGTTCGAACATCAGCGCGAATTCCGACGGAGACAAGGCCACCGTCGCGCCGTTCATCGACAGCTCGCGGGTATCGGCGTTGATGCACAAATCGCCGATCTGCCAATTGGCCGACACGAAGCCGCTGCTGCGCCGGGTCACCGCCTGCAGCCGGGCCAGCAGTTCCGGAATGGCGAAAGGCTTGACCAGGTAGTCGTCGGCGCCGTTGTGCAAGCCGGCCAGCCGGCTCTCCAGCGCGTCGCGCGCGGTCAGGATGATCACCGGCAGCGTCGATCCGTTGCCGCGCAATTCTTGCAGCAAGTGCAGACCCTCGCCGTCCGGCAGCCCCAGATCCAGCAGCAGCGCGTCTTGCGGCTCATCGGCCAGAAAGGTGCGCGCTTCTTTCAGCCGCCGCACCCAGACGGTGCGAAAACCGGCCTGGCGCAAGGCCTGCCCCAGCGCCTCGCCCAATGCCAGGTCGTCCTCCACCAACAATATGTTCACGGGATGTCTCCGCAGGCCAAAGCAATGTCAAAATCATGCCAGAGCGCCATGGCAAAAGCTACCGCGCCGACGTCAATCCTGAGCTTGCAGCAGATGGTCCAAGGACAGCACGTCGCCCAGCCGCCGCAGGGCCTGCAACTCCTCGCGATGCTCTCGCGCCAGGCGTTCCGCCAGCGCCTCTCCCTTGGGCATCAGCCGCACTTCCACGCAGCGGCGGTCGTCCCGCCCCGGGCTGCGCGCCACCAGTTGCTGCTGCTCGCAACGACTGATCAAGCCCACCACGCTGTGGTGGTGCGACTGCAGCCGCTCGGCCAGCTCGGCCACCGTCGCCCAGTCCCGGCCTGGAAAGCCCTTGATCTGCAACAACAGCAGGTATTGCAGCATGGTGATGCCGTGGCGCTGGGCCGCCTCTTCGCTAAAACGCTGGAAACGGCGCAAGCGGTAGCGGAAGTCCGCCAGCCGTTCGAAATCCTGCTTGGAAAAACTCGGGGGGTCGGACACGCGGGTCACCTCGTTCGGCTCAGCCGTCCAGCAAAGCGCGGTAGCACACCGGCGAAGCCAGCTCCCCCGCCTCGATGCGTTCTATCTCGTCCAGCTTGTCGCCCAGGAACTGCGCCAAGGCCTGCGCCGGCTGCCTCTCGCCGCCGCCGGCGTGCAGCAGCACCAGGCCGCCGCCGCGGCTGGCCTTCCACAGCGGCCACCAGCGCTGCGGATTCGCCGCCAAATCGGCCCAATACACTTCACAGAAAGTGGGCCAATGGCGTTCGTCCTGACGCAGCCAGTTAAGCAGGCCGGGCGCCGGCGCCACGCTTTTCAGCCAGTGGGCGGCATCCAGCGCCTGCCGCGGCAGGCCCTTTGGCCAGGTTTCCTCAATCAGAAAAGCGTTCTCAAGGCCCTGCCGGTATTCGCTCACCGGCAACAGGCGGATTTTTGCGTCCATTGCGTCACTCCTTGTTTCATCTGGCGGCGGAGGCGGTGCGGCGTCGTCAGAAATATCGCATTACGATATTTAATGGTCAAAAAAAGGCGGCTGGGCCGCCATTAGAAGCTGTTCTAAAGTCTTGCGAGCTAGAGCGAGACAAGGCGAAAACGAGCTAAAAAGCGGAATGTACACACGGTACATAAGCATTTCGAAGCTTTTTTCAACGCCGTATCGCCGAAGCGCAGCGGACTTTGAACAGGTTCTTAGGCCGCGGTGTTTGCACCGCGGCCGTGCTATTACAGCGCGGCTTTGAAGATCGCGCAGATTTCATCGTGGCTCGCCTGGATCGGATTGGTCAGGCCGCACGCATCCTTCAAGGCGTTGGCGGCCAGCTCCGGAATATCCTCTTCCTTGACCCCCAACTGCGTCAATCCTGCCGGAATGCCTACGTCGGCCGCCAATTGGCGTATGGCGGCGATCGCCGCTTCCGCGTTGGCGGCCACGCCCAGCGCCGCGCCGACGTCGGCCAGACGTTGGCCGGCCGCCTTGGCGTTGAAGACCTGCACATGCGGCAGCAGCACCGCGTTGCACACGCCGTGCGGCAGATCGTAGAAGCCGCCCAACTGGTGCGCCATCGCGTGCACATAGCCCAGCGACGCGTTGTTGAAGGCCATGCCGGCCAGGAACTGCGCGTAAGCCATTTGCTCGCGCGCTTCCATGTCCAGGCCGTTGCGCACCGCGCGGCGCAGATGGCCGGCGATCAGCGTCACCGCCTTCAAGGCGCAAGCGTCCGTGATGGGCGTGGCGATGGTGGAAACGTAAGCCTCCACCGCGTGGGTCAGCGCGTCCATGCCGGTGGCCGCGGTCAGCGACGCCGGCATGCCGGCCATGGTTTCCGGATCGTTGACCGACAACACCGGCGTGGTGTGCTTGTCCACGATGGCCATTTTGATATGACGGGACTCGTCGGTGATGATGCAGAAGCGGGTCATTTCAGAGGCGGTGCCGGCCGTGGTGTTGATCGCCACCAGCGGCAACTGCGGCTTGGCGGACTTGTCCACGCCCTCGTAATCCTGGATCTTGCCGCCGTTGGCTGCTACCAGGGCGATGCCCTTGGCGCAGTCGTGCGGGGAGCCGCCGCCCAGCGACACCACGGCGTCGCAGTCGTGCTCGCGCAGCAGCGCGAGGCCGGCGCCCACGTTGGCGGTGGTGGGATTGGGGTGCACGCCGTCAAACAGCACGGTGGCGATGCCGACGCCGCCCAGCAATTCCGTGACGCGGCCGGCCAGGCCGGTTTTCACCAAGCCGGTATCCGTCACCATCAATACTTTGCGGTAGCCGTAACCGCGCATCGTTTCAACGGCTTGTTGCAAACAGCCCGCGCCCATCAGGTTGACGCAGGGAATGAAGAAAGCGCTGGTCGCCATGGCAAACTCCTGTTCTTAAGACATTTGTCATAAGCGCAGTATGCTTATTTTGGCCGATGCGGCATTTGCCTCACATCAAAAGATGTCCAATCATCCCGCTCACTTGTGCGGCAACACATCCTGCACCAACAGGGCGACCAGAGCGCCAAAGCCGTCCCACATGATCTGCACACCCAGGCACAGCAGGATGAAAGCGGACAGGCGCAGGAACACCACCGAGCCGGTCTGGCCCAGATAACGCAACAATTTATCGGCGTGGCGGTAGCACAGATAGACCAGCACGCTGCACACCAGCACCGCGCAGCCGCCGGCCAGCGGCGAGATCGCGTATTTGACGATGCCCTTGCCGGTATCGGTCAGCGAAGCGCCCATGGTGATGGCCACCGAGATGGAGCCCGGCCCCACCGTCAGCGGAAAGGTCAGCGGATAGAAGGCGCGTTGCTTCAGCGCATCGTGGTTTTCCGCCTGGATGGGCTGATCAGTGGAAGTGGGATTGCTCTCCGGCGGCGCGTCGTTGAGCATGCGCCAGGCGGCGAAAGTAATCAGCAGGCCGCCGGACAACTGCACCACCGGCAAGGACACGCCGAAGAAAGACAGCACATAGCCGCCGGTGAACATGCTGCCCAACAGCAGCAAGGCGCAATACATGGCGATGCGGCGCGCCAGGTAACGGCGCTGCTGCGGCGTATTGCGCGCCGTCATCGAGATGAAGATGGGCACCAGCCCCGGAGGATTCATGATGGGCAGCAAGGCCGCCATCACAAACAGAAACTTTGTTATGAATATTGTCAGCAACTGCATGGTGAAATGACTCCGAAACCATCAAATTCAGATCGGGAACGGCCGCCGGCGCGGCGCCAGCCGCCATATTACACAATTCATCAATATTGCAACCGACTCTCGTTCGGACTCCGGCGGCCCTCCGCGGTTCCGGCGTGTCGAGCGCGCGCCCCGCGTCGGCGCGGAATCCATAGCAATCAGTCTCTTACGCAAAACAGCCCGGCAATGCCGGGCTGTTTTGCTAGCTGCCGCCCTAAGGCTGGCAGAATTCACAGCGGATCAGCGCGTGGCGGCGGCCAGCTTGCCGTCCTCATTCTCTTGGCGCAAGGCGCGGGCCTTGACCAACGCCTCGCTGAAATCAATCTCTTCCAGCGCCACCATTCGGGTTTTGTGCTTGAACTTGTAGCCCAACCACAGCACCAGGAACAGCGGGATACCCAGGTAAGTGGCGATCACCGCGCTCCAGTCGATATGCCCGCCGATGAAGGCCTCGTAGTTCTGGCCCAGCATGATCAGCAAGCACAGCGCGAAGGCGAACAGCGGCCCCAGCGGGAACCACTTGGCCTGGTAAGGCAGGTCGGCCAGATCGTGGCCCTGCTTCACATAGCCGCGGCGGAAGCGGTAGTGGCTGATGGCCACGCCCAACCAGGCGATGAAGCCGGTCATGCCGGAGGAGTTCAGCAACCACAGATAGACCGCGTTGGTTTCAAACAGCGAGGTCAGAAAGCACAGCGCGGCGATCACGCTGGTGGCATACAGCGCGTTGCGCGGCACACCGTTGGCGGACAGTTCGGCAAAGCGCTTGGGCGCCATCTTGTTGCGCGCCATGGTGTACAGCATGCGGGTGGACGCGTACATGCCGGAGTTGCCGGCGGACAGGATGGCGGACAGGATTACCGCGTTCATCAGGCTGGCGGCCATGGCGAAGCCGGCGCGGTTGAACACCAGGGTGAATGGGCTGGCGCCCACGTCCTTCATATCGTTCTTCAGCAGCAGCGGATCGTTGTACGGCAGGATCAGGCCGATGATCAGGATGGACAGCATGTAGAACATCAAGATGCGCCAGAAGATCTGCCGCACCGCGCGCGGGATGGTCTTGCCCGGATTGGCGGACTCCCCGGCAGCGACGCCGATCAGCTCCGTGCCCTGGAAGGAAAAGCCCACGATCATGGCCACGCCCACGAAAGCGGCCATGCCGCCCACAAACGGCCCCTGCCCCTGCTGCATCACCGATAAACCCGGCGCGATGCGCTGCGGGTTGGGGTCGGTCATGATGCCGAAGATCATCAAAAAGCCGATGACGATGAAGGCGACGATGGTGGCCACCTTGAGCATCGAACACCAGAACTCGGCCTCGCCGAAGCCCTTCACCGAGAAATAGTTGAGCACGAAGATGATCAACAGGAAGCCGGCGCTCCAGACAATGCCGGGCACCGCCGGATACCAGTAATGCATGATGATGGCGGCCGCGGCCAGCTCCACCGCCACGGTGATGGCCCAGTTGTACCAGTAGTTCCAACCCTGAGCGAAACCAAAGGCCGGATCCACAAAGCGCGAACCGTATACCTGAAAAGAGCCGGATTCCGGCATAAAGGCGGCCATTTCGCCCAGACTGGTCATCAGGAAGTAAACCATCAGGCCGATCAGGGCGTAGGCGATCAAGGCCCCGCCGGCGCCGGCCGACGCCACGGTGGCGCCGGAGGCCAGGAACAGGCCGGTGCCAATGGAGCCGCCGATGGCGATCATCGACAGGTGGCGCGCCTGCAAGGTGCGCCTAAGCTCTTGGCTCTCTTGTTTTTTTTCCATCTCTTTGTCTCAAGTGCGCCTGCTCGGCGACATTGCTTTCGGCTCGCTGCGGCCAGCCGGCGGCCTGCTGTCGCTACGACAGGCAGTCGTAATCGAAACGCAAAAGAATGACAGCAACCACGACTGTTGACTAGTCAAACATGGCTTTGGAGCTTAAAAAACGAAAATGTCATGTTCGCAAAGGAATATCGCACCCGGTTGGACTGCGACCAAGCGCCTGCGACGCGGTCCCGAAAGCGCCTCGCGACGGATCTGTCGCATGAATCATACAGTTTTCACCCGTCCCGCCCGCTCCAGCACCCGGTTTGAAACGCGGCGCGACCGAGTCGCCGCACCGTGGTTGCATGGGAAAACTCACAGTCGACCACCGTCTTGCTCTGTTTACAAACAAAAATGAATCTCATTTGCAAAAATGACAAATAAGACCTTGTCATACAAAGATAAATTTAAATTTAATCCAAATTAAAACAAATAAGACATCACAAACCGTCACAATCTTATTTACAATTTTCACACCTCAGCACTGAATAAAAAATCACTCCAATCGAATAAAAAACTACTCGCCTCTTATTCGTTCAACCCCTTCGCCATATCAATATAACGATTGCTCATAACTCTATAGCGGCTAATTTGTTCGCCCGCTCCCGACATCTGCCATAAAATGGCCGCGCTCACTAAAGCAAATCGTGTTCTTTCCATTATTTTGGTCACCATATAACGATAAGCAAAACGCTCGCGCATGAACGCGGGCAAATCGCAATTCCATCGCTTTTGATTCCACAACCAATTGAGATAAACCATGAACGCCATTGTCGACCCTGTTTTTCACCCTTTCGGAGTTTCCGCCGCGGATCTCGCCCGGCAAATACTGGAGCGGGTTTTCAAACTGCGCCGCATCCACCCGGAGGACCTGGCCGCCACGGAAGATCTGGACGCGGAAATGGCTCCGCACCTTCCCAAGATTCAAGCCGCCGTTGCCCGCCGCCAGCCGCTGCAAATGATTCTGCCGGCCTTCCCCGGCAAATCGCCCAATCGTAATAAAACCCTGGGCGCGATGCCCGATTTGGCCGAGCGTCACGCAATGGATAATCTGCACCAACTCTGCAGGGACATTCAGAGCATCTACCCGCCGGGCGCTCAAGTCGCCATTTGCTCTGACGGCTATTGCTTTTCCGACGTGGTGTATATCCCGGACGCGGAAGTCGCCGCCTATATGGACGACTTGATTCGCTATGCGCGGCAACGCCATGGCGACAGCTTTCGCTTTTACGACTTGAAAGATCACTTCAGCTATATCGGCGACCTGGATTCGCAGCGCGAAGAATTGCTGATTCTTTACAGCGACTCCATCGAACAGATCAAACGCCAATGCCAGGACGAACCGGCGATGCGCGCGATGTACCAGGGCATTACCCGCTTCCTGTTCGAGGACGCGCAAGGCATGGAGCGCTTCGCCGGCCACAGCAAGACCAGCTTGCAGAAAATGGCGCGCGCCAACGCCTACCGGGTGATTCAGCGCAGCAACGCCTGGAGCCGGCTGCTGGAACGCGCGTTTCCGGACAGCCTGCGCCTGTCCATCCATCCGCAATTTCGCGTGTCGGCCAAGATCGGCGTGCGACTGGTGGACAGCGTCGACGCCTGGCTGACGCCCTGGCACGCGGCCGCGATCAAGCACGAGCACGGCGTGATGTTGAAAAAGCGCAGCGACATCGACGAAAACCAGTCCGCCTTGGTCTTTGTCGACGGCCGGCCCAGCCACTTCATCGCCACCGCCGCCTGAAACCCCGTCCTTCATTGTCCATTTCGAGTATCGCCATGCAAAACGAACCCCTTGTCGCTTCCATCGTCTCCATTTTGCTCGACGCCTTCCAAGGCGAAGCCGACCACCCGCAGCGCGAACCCTACCGCCAGGCGCTGAGCGCTCAAGTGGAGCGCTTCGTGAGCCGGCAACAGCCGCTGCAACTGCTGCTGCCGGGCTTTCCGCTGAAATCGCCCAACACCCGCGACAAAACCGCGTCCGACCGCCCCGACTACGCCGAATACGCGGCGCTGGAACGGCTGGACCAACTGTGCCGCGCCGTCGGCCGCGTCTACCCGGCCGGTTGCGCGCTGGAACTGTTCAGCGACGGCCTGAGCTTCCACGATCTGCTGGACATCCCGCGCGACACGGCCAACGACTACCACCGCCGGCTGCGCGCGCTCTACGCCAGCCCGGTGCTGCGCTGGCATGACTACGCCAGCGTCCAGCCCGGTTTCGACCGCCAGCGCGACCGCGCCGAAAGCGTGCTGCGCCGCTACCTGCCCGCCGCGGCCGCGGACTTCGCCCAGCCTCTGCCGGAAAACCAGGCCGGACGCCTGCCGCAATGGCTGGGCCTGCTGCGCGAAGACAATGCGGCGCGCGGCATCGCCGAGGCCGAAGACTGGCCGCAGCGCGCGCTGCGCCTGGCTTGGCGCGGCATCGCGCTGGACGCGATGCTGGCCGAACACTTCCCGGAAGCCATCCGGCTGACCATCCACCAATCCGGCGCGCCCGGCGGCAAATTTCCCATCCGCCTGTCGCCGGCCCAGGCCGAGGCGGCCTTGCCCTGGCACCGCGTCTACCTGCTGAACCTGGCCGGCCGCGGCGAGCTGGTCTCCAAGCGCCAAGCGCTGGACGCGCGCCGCGCCAAGGCGGTGAGCTTCGACGGCCAGCCCTGGCTCTATCTGGAACAAGCCGACGCTGAATGGGAGGGTTGCGAACTATCGGTCATGCTGGCCGGCCGCTTCGGCCTGCTGATCGAAAACCGCCGCCCCGGCGCCAACTGCCTGTCGCTGCCGCGCCCGGCCTTGACCCGCCTGGCTCAGCTGTTCGGCTTCGTCGCGCTGCGCGGCTTCGCCGTAGAGGACGAGGACAATCTGATCGACTTCAGCGCCCAGTTCGGCACGCCCTATATCTGGCAGTTCGGCGCGGTGCACAAGGTGAAGCCGGAAGAGGACGCCGACGGCTTCGTTCACTCCTTCGAGGAACTGCCGCTGCACTGGGACTTGAGCATGCTGCCGGCCGACAATGAGTTCGTGCGCAAGAACCCGCGCTTCAGCGCCAGCCTGTTCGCGCTGTATTGCAAGACAGCGCCGCAACACGGCGAAGGCCAAACCACGCTGGTGGACGCGCGCAACATCCTGCGCCAAGTGCCGACGGCCACGCTGGCCGAATGGGAGCGGCTGGAAATCCGCTACCACACCAAGTTCACCTATTTCGGCGGCGACGCCCGCGTCTACCCGCTGGTGGAAGCCCACCCGGACACCGGCGAATCCGTGCTGCGTTTCCAGGAAAACAGCAACTCCGAACTGCAGAAGTTCTTCGTCGACGTGGAAGAGCGCGCCGACGACTACCCCAACCTGGTGCAGGAACTACTGGAACGGGCCTATGCGCCGGAAAACCTGATCGAGCACGACTGGCACGACGGCGACCTGGCGCTGATAGACAACTACAACAGCCTGCACGGCCGCCGCGCGATGACCCGCGCCTCGCGCGGACGCGAGCTGTGGCGTGTCCAGGTCCACAAAGGCTAAGCACCTGTTTACGATCTGCTGCGCGTCGGCGATACAGCGTTGAAAAAGGCTTCGAAATGCTCATGTACCACCCGTACATTCCGCTTTCTCAGCCGTTTTCGCCTTGTCTCGCCTTAGCTCGCAAGATCGTAAACACGTTCTAAGGCCCGCCC
>NZ_JAAOMA010000027.1:0-68664 GCF_011602385.1 Chromobacterium fluminis
TCGCTTGCATCCCGCCCACCCATAAAACACAATATATGGATTATAAATACACAAAGAACCCACATCATGGAAAACTTCTTCACTCTTCGCCGCCACTTCATGAGCCAGTTCGACATTCCCAGCCCGCAGCGGCCGCAATGGCAGCCGCAACAATTGGCGATGTGGGAAACCATGCTGGGCGAAGAACTGGCGGAATTCCAGCAGGCGCTGGCCGATTACAAACGCCAGGACGGCGACGAAACGGAACGAGCGCGGCGAATGGCGGAACTGCTGGCTGAAGGCGTGGACGTACTCAATGTGCTCAGCGGCCTGTTGATGTCGCAAGGCCTGCCGCTGGAGGACATGACGCGGGAAATCCACGCCGCCAATATGCGTAAATGCGTGGACGGCAAGATTGTGCGCCGCGAAGACGGCAAGGTGCTGAAGCCGGCCGGCTGGCAGCCGGCCGACAAGGAGGGGGTGATACGCCGGGCGCTGGAGTCCTGAGAACCTGTTCAAAGTCTGCTGCGCTTCAGCGGTACGGCGTTGAAAACGACTTCAGAATGCTCATGTACCACCTGTACATTCCGCTTCTTCAGCCGTTTCCGCCTTGTCTCGCCCTTGCTCGCGAGACTTTGAACAGGCTCTAAGAGCCTGTTTACGATCTGCTGCGCGGGCGATGCGGCGCTCAATGATCCCGCCGCGCAAACAGCCTGGCAATGCCATGGTAATGCGGCTGGCCATGGCCGACGTCCAAGGCATACTCCTCCTGATAGGCCAGCAGGCTCAACGTCGAGAATTGACCGCGCAACTCTCCCGGCTGGTAGTAATGCTTGACGTAGGAGGCCGTCTCGCTGGCCACCCGGCCCCCGGCGTCGCAGCCCGGATCATCAACCATGAACACCGACACGAACAGATAACCGCCCGGCTCCAACGCGGCGGACATCTGGCGCGCCAGCGCCTCGCCCTCGTCCATGCCCAGGTGATCCAGCGAAGTATTTGCGACGATCAAGCGATAGCGCGCTGGCTCTAGTTCCAGGCCAGCCAGGTCCGCCACCCTGCCGCTCACGTTCAGCCTGCGCTCGTCCGCCGCCTCGCCCAGGCTCGCGATCGCCTCCGCGGAGCCGTCCACCGCCGTCATCGCGAAACCCCGCTGAGCCAGATACAAGGCGTTGCGGCCCTGGCCACAGCCCAGATCCAGGCCGGCTCCGCCGCCCGCCACATGATATTTTTCCAGATACTGGACCAAGGACGGAGACGGTTTATCCCCGTAAAAAGACGTGCTCGAACGATACACGCCGTCAAATCCCGCTGCTGTCATGATGATGCCCCCGTCTCGGCTGCCCGCCTACGACCTACCCCGGCCCGGGTGCGCCCCAGGATACCTGTACGATAGGCCACCTACCCTTTTGGACAGCATAGACAATGTCTGCAGCAAGAACATCCCTATCGATTTAGCTATTCATCAAATCATTTGCGGCAGCGCGTGCAAGGACTGCGCCGGCAGCATTTCCAGCAGCAGCCAGATCGCGGTTCCCGCCAGCATTGCCGCCATGCCGCAATTGAAAACCCGCAACCGGCGCGGCGACGCCAGGAAACGGCGCGCAGCCACGCCGGAGCCCGCCCACAAGGCAATGCACGGCAGGCCGATAACGAAAGTCAGCGCCGCGAACAGCAGACCGGCGTGCCAGGCATTCATCTTGGCCGGCAGAAACACCATCGCGATATTGAAACCCATCAGCCAGACTTTGGGATTCAACCAGTTGAACAGCACCCCACCCCAAAAGCCCATGGGCGCGCCGCCGGCTTCTCCGCTAGCAGGCCCGGAGCGCGCCATGCCCCAGGACAGCCACAGCAGATACAGGCAGCCGGCCATCGCCAGATAAAGCTGCACCGAGGCGATGACGGCGATCAAGCCGCCCAGAAACACCGTCAACAAGCCCACCTGCACCGACAGGCCCAGCGACATGCCCAGCAAGGCCGGTACCGTGCGGGAAAAGCCATGATTGACCCCGGACGAGGCCAACACCAGATTGTTAGGCCCCGGCGTGATCGACATCACCAACAGATAAGTCACCAACGCAACAAAGTTCATTACGGCTCCAAGCCATAACCGGCAGCCGGACAATCCGGACGCGGTTTGTTTTCAATGGTGGCCATGATAACGCCTGGCCCACGATGAATACAGATTCAGAAAAATTGAATTGGAACCATAACAGTTTTATAATTTCAAAACTGTTATGGTCGTTTTTACGGGAAATTGTACCGATGGCGATCCTCACATCTGTCAGCGAGGCCTCTGCATGAGCGACGAACCCCTATACCAGCAGCTAGTCAACGAGTGGATCACCCTTATCCAGACCGGCGTGGTGCAGCCCGGCGAACGGCTGCCCTCGGTGCGCAAGGCCTGCGAAATGCACAAGGTCAGCCCGTCCACCATCCTGCTGACTTACCGCACGCTGGAGGACCGCGGCCTGATCGAGGCTAGGCCGCAGTCCGGCTTCTACGTCAAATCCGCCGCCACCCTGCCGCTGCCGCGCATGCGCCGGCAAAGCGCCGCCCATCACGCAGGCGAAGTGGTGGACCAGATCGAAGCGGTGATGACGGCGCAAACCCGGGAAGATTTCATCGACCTGTCGCTGGCCAGCCCGCGCGGCAGCGACTTCTATCCCACCACCCGCTTCAAGCACATCATGGGACGGCTGCTGCGCCAGCATCCGGAACTGACCACCGACTACCCCTTCCCGCCCGGCTCGGAACGCTTGCGCCGCCAAATCGCCCAGCGCGCGGTCAGTTGGGGCTGCGTACTGGCGGCCGAGGACTTGGTGATCACCAACGGCTGCACCGAGGCGCTGCAACTGGCCTTGCGCGCCTGCTGCAAGCCGGGCGACACCGTGGGGCTGGAATCGCCCACCTATTTCGCACTGCTGCCCACGCTGAAGAATCTGGGCCTGAGCGTGATCGAGATCCCCACCCACCCGGCCAACGGCCTGTCGCTGGACGCTCTGGAATTACTGCTGTCGGAGAAACGGTTGAACGCCGTCGTGGCCATGCCCACCGTGCACAACCCTTTGGGCTGCACCATGCCGGCCGAGGCCAAGCAAAGGCTGGCGGCGCTGGTCAACGAACACCAGGTGCCGCTGATCGAGGACGTGCCGCACGCCGACCTGCACTACGACGGCGCCACCCCGGACGCGGTCAAGGCCTACGACCGCGACGGCTGGGTGCTGCTGTGCTCCAGCTACAGCAAGACGCTGGCCCCGGGCTTTCGCATCGGCTGGATCGCGCCCGGGCGCTTTTTGCGCGAAGTGACGCGACTGAAGTTCGCCAGTTCGCTGGCCCAGCCGCGGCTATTGGAGGAAACGCTAGCGGAATACCTGGAAACCGGCGGCTACGACCACCACTTGCGGCTGATCCGTCGCCATTTCATGAGCCAGATGGAAAGGCTGCGCGGCACCGTCGCCAGTTGTTTTCCGGCGCAGACGCGAGCCACTTCGCCTTCCGGCGGTTGCCTGCTGTGGGTGGAATTGCCCAGCGGAGTGGACACGATGGAGTTGTTCCAGACAGCGCTGGCCGAGCGCATCACCGTCGCGCCCGGCACGCTGTACTCGGCCAAGGGCCGCTATCGCAACTGCGTGCGGCTGTCCTGCTGCTATCCGTGGAACCCTGCGTACGAACGCGCCTTGCGGCGCGTTGGGGAATTGGCGGGAGAGATGGCCGATTGAATCAGGCTGGGCGGCCGTTTCGCGGCGGCTGTCCGCGCACGGCGGCCCGCGAGGAGGACGGGGCCGAGGACGGAGCGACCGCCGGCGCGTGCTGCGGCGCGGATGCCGGCGGCGCGACCTGGGTCGGCAAGGGACCGCCCGGCTCGCGGCTCGCCGGTTCATGCGCAAATTGGGTGTCGTCGGCCTTGCCCGGCGACAACCAGCGCACCACCGCCAAATCGCCGTCCACCTTGGCCTTGGCCACATCCTTGCAGGTCAGGCACACCGGCACGCCCTTGCGCGCTTTCAAGGCTTGATCCACCCGCGCGCCGTACACCACTGCGGACCTCTGCTTCTGCCAGGCCAGCAGCGTTTCCGCCAGCATCGGGAAAGAGGGATCGTCCTGCTTGTAATGGTTGCGATAAGCGGTCAGCCACAGTTCGCCGGCGGCGTCCTGGTTCAGCAGCACGGTCTGATAAGCCACCGTCACCGCGTCGCCGCGGCCCACTGTCCTGGAGAGCAGCAAGGCGTCGTCGTTTTTCATGCGCACGCAGCCATGGCTGCGAAAGCCGGGCACCGAGCCCGGCGCATTGGTGCCATGAAATCCCAAACCCAACTTGGCCTCGCCGAAGCGGATGAACACCGGCCCCAAAGGATTGCTTGGCCCCGGCGGCACCACGGTCTGCACTTCCTTGCCGCTGCGGCGCATTTCTTCCTGGATGGAACGTGGCACATGCCAGGCCGGCGCCTTGTAAATGCCGGTAATGTCGAAGCTGCCGGTCGGCGTCTGGGTCAGCATCTTGCCCACCGCCACCGGATAGATTTTGGACAGCCTGCCATCCTGGTACTGGAACAACCTGGCTTGCGGCAAATTGAGCACCAAATGCAGACCGGTGGGGCTGACTTGCACATCAGGCTCGGGAATCACCGCCGCGCCGACGCCCGTCGCCGCGCTCAATCCCAGCACACCCAACAGCCCAAAACATCGCTTCAACATACCGCACCATATTTGAAATCACTATTGTTCGATTCTAACAGAAAGCGTGAAAAAGCAAGATTCTGACTATTACCAAACGCCTAGCCCCGCCCGGGCCGTCGCTAATATTGTCGGTTTTACGCCAGCATAGCCGGCTTTGGCTCAAAGTTCCGGCCAATGCGCCAAGGGCCAGGCCGTCGCGTGCAGACCAAAGCCGAAACTCGCATGCGCCACAAGGCTGCGGCGTTTTCGCGGCGAAAAAGCCCGCGCCCATCGCCGGCTGCATCCGTAAAAAGAGCGCCGCCGCGCTGGCAAGACCAAACAACAACGCCGATCAAGTATCGCCAGTTGAGCGATTGGTCGAGCAGGCCAGCCTGTCCAACGCCAGCGCCGAAATCATCGCCTACCGCCGCAGCCCTTACCGCGTGCTACTCACCCAGGCGGTGACCGCCTTGCGCACTCGCGGCCTGAACGCCAGGCCGCCGGGCTGGAGGTGGAAACCGGCGCGCCGGCCGGCGCCGACAAAAAACCCCTGCGCGCCGCCGGATAATTTGAGAAAATCGCCGCTTTCCGTTTGATTTTCCAAGCAACACCATGACGCACAAACAGACTATCGCTCAGGTCGAATCGCTGGACCACGAAGGCCGGGGAGTCGCCCACGTCGACGGCAAGACCATCTTCATCGATGGCGCGCTGCCGTATGAAACCGTGGTCTACAGCGCCTACCGCAAGAAGTCGTCCTACGAGAACGCCAACACCAGCCAGGTGCTGAAGGAAAGCTTTCTGCGCACGCAGCCGCGCTGTCCGCATTACGGCACCTGCGGCGGCTGTTCGATGCAACATGTGGAGTTCTCCGCCCAAGTGGCGGTCAAACAAAGGGTGCTGGAAGACAATCTGGCCCGCATCGGCCGGGTCAAGCCGCAACAGGTGCTGACGCCCGTCGCCGGCCCCGCCTGGCATTACCGCCACCGCGCGCGGATGTCGGCGCGGCTGGTGGAGAAAAAGGGCGGCGTGCTGGTGGGCTTCCACGAGAAGCGCTCCACCTACATCACCGACATGAGCGAATGCCACATCCTGCCGCGTCATATCTCTGACCTGATCGTGCCGCTGCGCGAGATGATCTACAAATTGTCGATCAACAACCGCATGCCTCAGGTGGAGCTGGCGGTGGGCGACAGGGTGGACATCCTGGTGTTCCGCAATATGGAAGCCATCAACGACGCCGACCACGCCTTGCTGCGCGCCTTCTCCGACACCCACGGCAGCAAGGAGCGTCCGCTGCAGATGTGGCTGCAGCCCAAAGGCCCGGATACCTGTTATCCGGTCTATCCGCTGGACGCGCCCAAGCTGACTTACAGCCTGCCGGAATTCCGCGTGGAAATGCCCTACTACCCCACCGAGTTCACCCAGGTGAACCCCGAGATCAACGCGGTGATGGTGGCGCGCGCGCTGAAATTCCTGGACCCGCGGCCGGGCGAGCGCATCGCCGACATGTTCTGCGGCATCGGCAACTTCACCCTGCCCATCGCCCGCTCCGGCGCCGAGGTGCACGGCATGGAAGGCAGCCAGCCCCTGGTCAAGCGCGCGGTGGAAAACGCCACCCACAACGGCCTGCAGGACAAGGTCAGTTATGAAATGGCCAATTTGTTCGAAGTCACCGAGGAATCCTTCGCCGCGCTCGGCCGCTTCGACAAGATGCTGGTGGACCCGCCGCGCGACGGCACGGTGCAGTTGTTGAAAGCCATCACCGAAGACACCGCGCCCAAGCGCATCGTCTACGTGTCCTGTAACCCGGCCACGCTGGCGCGCGACGCCAATGTACTGGTGCACACCAAGGGCTACACGCTGAAGGCGGCCGGCATCATCAATATGTTCCCTCACACCGCCCATGTGGAATCCGTGGCCTGGTTCGAAAAGACCGGCCCGTGCAAGAGCCGCAGCGAAATCGCCGCGATCGAAGCCGCCGAGGAAGCCGAGCGCGAAGCGGTGAAGGCCGCCCAGCGCGCGGAGGCGGCGGAGGAAGCCGCCAAGAAAGAGCGGGAATTGGCGGAAAAGGCGGCGGCCAAGCAAGCTCGCCGCGATTATTATTTTGCCGAGCAAGCTCGTCGCGAAGCGGAACAACAAGCGCAGTAGCGCGGAATGAAACAAGCCTCCGGCCATGGCCGGGGGCTTTATTTTTGCCGTCGCCGCGCAGCTTGTTTGATCAAACCGGCTAGTTTGCGACGACGGATAAGCGCACAGTGGCGGGCGAATGCGTTTTACATGGAAGCAGCAATGGCTTCATGTCAAAATTCATCGTTCGCCTCGTCAACAATACCAAGCACACACAGCGGGCGCGCCCGCCAAACGTCGCCGTTCCTGCCTGAAGGACGGCCCATCAAGGCAATAAATATGCACATACTTCAATTCGTCTTCGGACTGCTGGTTGTCTTTCTACTGACCCAAGTGGTGGCGCGCGACCGCAAAAACATCAAGATCCGCTACGTGCTGCAACTGATCGTGGTGGAGTTGGCGCTGGCCTACTTCCTGTTGCACTCCAGCTACGGCCTGACCCTGGTGGGCGGCGTGGCCGGCGTGTTCGACAAGCTGATGAGCTACGCCGGCGAAGGCACCAACTTCGTGTTTGGCGGCCTGCTCAATCAGGGCGAGTTCAGCTTCTTCCTCAAGGTGCTGATGCCCATCGTCTACATCTCGGTGCTGATCGGCATCCTGCAGCACATCCGCGTGCTGCCCTGGGTGATACGCGGCATAGGCTGGGTGCTGGCCAAGATCAGCGGCATGGGCAAGATCGAGTCCTTCAACGCCGTGGGCTCCATGATCGTGGGCCAATCCGAGAACTTCATCGCCTACAAGAACATCATCGGCAGCTTCTCGGAAAAGCGCATGTACACGCTGGCCGCCACCGCGATGTCCACGGTGTCGATGTCCATCGTCGGCTCCTATATGCAGATCATCCAACCGCGCTTCGTGGTCACCGCGCTGATCCTCAACCTGTTCAGCACCTTCGTCATCCTGTCGCTGATCAACCCCTACGACGCCAGCCAGGACGACGACGAGCTGATCAGCGCGGAAGCCTCCCACCGCATGTCCTTCTTCGAAATGCTGGGCGACTACATCATGGCCGGCTTCAAGATCGCCGTGATCGTCGGCGCGATGCTGATCGGCTTCATCGCGCTGATCACCACCGTCAACCATATCTTCGACGCCGTCTTCGGCGTGAACTTCCAGTACGTGCTGGGCTATGTGTTCTACCCCTTCGCCTGGCTGATGGGCATCCCGGCCGCCGACATCATGCCGGCCAGCAGCATCATGGCCACCAAATTGGTGACCAATGAATTCGTGGCGATGATGGAATTGAAAAAGCTCACCGCTCAGCTGTCGGAATACACCATAGGCGTGATTTCCATCTTCCTGGTGTCCTTCGCCAACTTCAGCTCCATCGGCATCATCGCCGGCGCGGTAAAAGGCCTGGACGAGGAACGCGGCAATATGGTGTCCCGCTTCGGCCTGAAACTGGTGTACGGCTCCACCCTGGTCAGCATTCTGTCGGCGCTGATCGGCGGCCTGGTGCTGTAAACCCTTCTCCCGCCAACGGGCCCGGCCGATGCCGGGCCTTTTTCATGCCAGCGCCGCGCGAATGCATTCCATCATGCGATCGGCCGCCCGGCTCATGATCGCCCCCTCCCGCTCCAAAAGCATCAAGGTCAAGCCCGGCGGGCGTACTTCCAAATTCAGCTCCGAGAAGCGCTGAGCGGTCAAGGTGGCGCGCATGCCCAGGGAAGACATCGGCACCACCATGTCCATCGCCATCAGCAAACCGCAAAAAAGCACATTGGACGTGCAGCAAGTGATGCGCTCCGGCGGCGGCAGCCCCTCCTGCGCAAACAGCGACTGGACAAAACGCGGATACATTCCGCTGGCGTCGGCGTGCATCCATTCCGCGCCTTGCAGCTCCGACAGGCTGCGCGCCTGGCTCAGCGGGCTTTCGCTGCGCACCGCGAAGGTGGTGGCAAACTCGTAAAGCGAGGTGCTCAGCACATGGGCGCTCTCCGGCGGATCGACAAAAGCGCCCAACGCGAAATCCAGCTGGCCGCTGCGCAGGCCGTCCAGCATTTGCACGGTGTCCAACTCCAGGAAACTCACCTGCACATCCGGATGGAAGCGGCGAAAAGCGAGAAAAGCCGCCGGCAACAGCTCCAGCCCCGCCAATGGCGTCATCCCTATCCGCAAACTTCTCTCACGCCCAAAACGCAAGCGCTCCATCTCCTGCTGCGCCCGTTCCAGCTCTCGAATCACCAGCCGCGCATACCCCAGCAACACCTGGCCGGCCTCGGTCAACGCCGCGCCTTGGGCGCTGCGCAACAACAAGGGCACGCCTTGCTCCATTTCCAGCTCGCGCAAGGCCTTGGTGATGGCGGGCTGACTGACGCACAAAGCTCGCGCCGCCGCATTGATGCTGCCCTGGTCCGCCACGGCGGCCAACGCTCGCAATTGATGTTGCTTCAACAGGCTCATGGCAATAACCCCTATTTATAACCATCAAGATTCGTGCTTATACACGTGAGAAAGTTTTGCTTAGGATCGAGTGCGTTCCCACTCAGGAGTTCGTCATGGCTCACGCATCCTCCCGTTTCATCCTCCCGGAAATCCTGCAACATAAAGACGCCTTCATCGACATCCGCCGTCAGATCCACGCCCATCCCGAGCTGGGCTTTGAGGAGCAACGGACCAGCGAGCTGGTCGCCGCGCGGCTGCGCGAGTGGGGTTACCAAGTCACAAGCGGCGTCGGCAAGACCGGCGTCGTCGGGCAATTGCGCGTTGGCGACGGCCCGCGCTCGCTGGGCATACGCGCGGACATGGATGCGTTGCCCATCCAGGAGGCCACGGGCTTGAGTTACGCCAGCCTCCATGCCGGCAAAATGCACGCCTGCGGCCACGACGGCCATACCGCCATTCTGCTGGCCGCAGCCCATTACCTGGCGCGCAGCCGCAACTTCAACGGCACGCTAAACCTGATTTTCCAGCCGGCGGAAGAAGGCTTGGGCGGTGCGCTGGGCATGCTGGAGGACGGCCTGTTCCAACGCTTTCCCTGCGACGCCGTCTTCGCGCTCCATAATGCTCCCGGCTTGCCCGTGGGCAGCTTCGCGCTGAAAGAAGGCCCCATGGCCGCGTCCTCCGACAGCGTGGACATCCGCCTTTCCGGCAAAGGCGCCCACGGCGCCATGCCCCATTTCGGCCGCGACCCCATCATGGCCGCCGCCGCCATCGCCATGGCCTTGCAAACACTGGTCTCGCGCAACATCCCCGCCACCGAAGCCGGAGTGGTCAGCATCGGCGCCCTGCACGCCGGCCATGCCCACAATGTGATCCCGGAGCACGCCGACCTGAAACTCAGCGTGCGGGCGCTCAGCCACGACACGCGGCACATCTTGCAACAACGCCTGCACGAGTTGGTTCAGCTGCAAGCCCAGAGCCTGGGGGTTCGCGCCGACATCGACTATCGCCGCATCTCTCCGGTACTGGTGAATACGCCGCGGGAAACCGGAATGCTGGCGGATTTGATTCGCGAGCAGGCGGGCGCGGAATGCCTGCTCCAACCGCCGCAGGGCATGATGGGCAGTGAAGACTTTGCCTGGATGCTGGAAAAAGTGCCCGGCTGCTATGTGCTGCTGGGCAACGGCGTCGACAGCCGCGGCGGCTGCATGGTGCACAACCCCGGCTATGACTTCAACGACGCCGCCTTGCCTATCGGCGCCTCGCTATGGGCGCGGCTGACCGAAAGCTATCTGCGCGTCCAATAGCGCCGCCGAGGCCCCTATCGCTCCTGACCGACCACCGTAGCACACCCTACTCGGGAGAAACGTGATGCCAAGACTTCCTCTGCTGCCAGGCCTGGCGGCAAGCTTGCTCCTGCCCGCGGCCTACGCGGAGCCCTTCCTGCTCTCCCGTCTCTACGGCCTGCCTCAATATAACGGCATGCTGAAGAACGGCGGCGTGGCCATGTACGGCGCCATGGATCTGGGCGTCAACTATCAACAGGCGGGCGGCCATCGCAAGTGGCAAGTGCAAAGCGGCGGCGAATGGACTTCCAAGATCGGCATCTTCGGTCGCGAACTGCTGGGCAATGGCTGGAAGGCGGAGTTCAACCTGGAGGCCGGCTTCAATGCCGGTACCGGCGAACCGCAATTACCCGGCGTCACCTTCAACCGCGAATCCTGGCTGGGCCTGGAGGTTCCCGGCTTGGGCACAGTGCGGCTGGGCCGGCAACTGGCCGCCGGCCTGCCGCTATTCGTCGATGTGTTTGGATCGGTGGGCACCAATTCCGCCTACTCCTGGGCCGGCATGGGCGCGGTGCAAACCCCCGGCGGCTTGCGCTTCAACGGCGACCTTGGCGCCGGCTCCACCCAAGCGGAGCCTCGGGTCGGCAACGCCATCAAATGGATATCGCCACGCTGGCGCGGTTTCAACATCGACGTGCTGCACGCCGCCGCCGAACAAAAAGAGCGCCCCGCCCTCGCCAGCCGCAGCATGGTGCTGTCCCACCTGAGCGGCCCTCATTATCTGGCCGCCAGTTACAACCAGACCTGGCAGCCGCTAAGCCGCGGCAGCCCGGACAGCGTGCGCAACGACTTCTATGGCCTGGGCGCGGTCTACGACAGTGGCAGCCTGGTGCTGTCCAGCTCCTTCAACCTGAACCTGCCTCGTCGCCAGGAAAACGGCATCGCCAGGGTCTACACCTTGGGCGCCATCTTGCCGCTCCAACGTCACGTCTACCGCCTCTCCGTCGTCTATCGGGACACCTCCGGCGCGCGCGGCGCGCAACAACAAGCGATGGACAGCTCCGCGCTGGGCCTGATGCTGGGCTACGACTACAACCTGTCCAAGCGCAGCGCGCTCTATTTGCGCGCCGGCGGCATCCGCAATTACGGCGGCTCCACCCTCGTGCTCAACGGCCAGCCGCTGCCCACCGATCCGGCGGGGAATCCCGCAGCCGGCGCCAGCCCAATAGGCCTCTCCATCGGGATGTATCACAACTACTTTTAGACGCCGCCGCCGTCCACACGGCTCCGCATAAGCGAATCACACGGCTTGAAAATAAAACACCAGAGGAGAGCAATAGATGGATAAAGCCACAACCGCCCACGGCGCGCCCCCCAATTCCGCCGACTCAACGCGCGCCCACGGTCATTCACCGCGCCGCACCATCATTGCCGTCTCGCTGGGCAATTGGCTGGAGTTGTACGACTTCACCGTCTTCAGCTTCTTCGCCGTGCTGATCGGCAAGCTGTTTTTCCCGTCCAGCAGCCAGTACGGCTCCTTGCTGATGGCGCTGGCCACCTTTGGCATCGGCTTCGTGATGCGACCGCTGGGCAGCGTGGTGATTGGCCGACTGGCGGACCGAAAAGGCCGCAAACCGGCGTTGACATTGACCATCTGGCTCATGGCGGCCGGCACTTCGCTGATCGGCCTGGCGCCCACCTATGCCGACATCGGACCCGCCGCCCCGCTGCTGATCGTCGTCGGCCGCCTGCTGCAGGGCTTTTCCGCCGGCGGCGAAGTCGGCGCCGCCACCAGCTTCTTGATGGAATCCGGCCCCAGCCGGCGACGCGGCTTTATGGTGAGCTGGCAAATGGCCAGCCAGGGCGCGGCCGTTCTGGCCGGGGCGCTCAGCGGCGCACTGCTGAACCACTTTCTCAGCCAGGAGGCGCTGGAAAGCTGGGGCTGGCGCTTGCCCTTCCTGTTAGGGCTGTTGATTGCCCCGGTCGGCCTGTATATCCGCCGCCACCTGGATGAAACCCATCATCAGGACGCGGCGCCGCAACAAAGCCTGGGCTCCTTGATCCGCGCCCAGCGCCGCACCCTGCTGCTGGGCGGCCTGCTCATCCTGGGCGGAACCGCCAATATGTATGTGGTGGCGCACTATATGCCGTCCTACATGATCAAGGTGCTGGGCCTGCCGCCGGCCAACGCGCTGATCACCGGCTGCAGCGCCGGTTTGGCCCTCATGCTGCTGTCCCCTCTGGCCGGCCGCCTGGCCGACCGCTTGCGCCGCCGCAAACCGCTGCTGCTTGGCGTCAACCTGCTCAGCCTGCTAGTGGTGTGGCCCTGCTTCGCCTTGATCCAGGCCCAACCCGGCCTGCCCAGCGCGCTGCTCACCGTCGTCCTGCTCACCAGCTTGCTGACGCTCAGCAGCCCGGCCGGCCTCCTATTGATCATGGAAGCCTTTCCGCGCCGCAATCGGGCCACGGGGCTAGCCATCATCTACGCCAGCGGCGTCACCCTGTTCGGCGGCTTCGCCCAGTTCATCGTCACCTGGCTGATCAGCGTCAGCGGCAGCGTGCTGGCGCCCTCCTGGTATCTGATGTTTTGCACCAGTATCAGCCTGCTGGCCCTGCTCGCCTTCCGCGAACATGAGCGGCGGGATTAAGCGCCAGCAAAAACCCGGCTTCCGCCGGGTTTTTGCTGAATAAGGCCGCTCAAACCTTGGGCCAGGCGATGGGTCGGTAATCCGGCAACCCGTCCTTGAACGGCGGAATCCGCTCGCCCTCCATCAAGGGACGCACATAATCGAGGAAGGCCGGCGTCACGCTGAAACCGTCGGCGCCGATGAACTCCGGCGGCAGCCGCTTCTCCTGATCGCCCACCACCGCCAGCGGCACCTCCTCCACATCCCAGCAATAGGGATGGTTCTGGATGCGCTTGATGCCGGCCATCACCCCGCTTTTGCCGGCCAGCAGCCACTCCACCGCCCGCTCGCCCATGATGTAGGCCTGGCGCACATCCATGCTGGACCCCAAGTGACCGCCGGCTCGCTGCAGATAATCCACCTGCGCCACATGCGCGGAAATGCCGCGTTCGCGCAACAGCAGCTGGGCGATCCAGTGGCCGGCCCCGCCCAATTGCTCATGGCCGTAGACCTCTGATTTCTTGGCCTCGGCGACAAAGCGGCCGTCGGCGTCGGTGATGCCCTCCGCCACAGCGATCGCGCATTGACCAAAGCGCGCCAATCTATCGTCCACCGCGGCGAGGAAACGCTCGGCCTCGAAAGCCACCTCCGGCAGCAGCAGCAAGTGCGGCGCTTCGCGTTCGTTGCGCGCCGCCGCCGCGCAGGCCGCCGCCAGCCAACCGGTGTGACGGCCCATGGTTTCCATGATGAACACCCGGCCCCAACCCATGCTGGTCATGTCCAGGCCCACCTCTCGCATCGCGCTGGCCAGGAATTTGGCTGAGGAGCCGTAGCCGGGGCTGTTGTCTGTGCCCACCAAGTCGTTGTCTATGGTCTTGGGAATGCCCACCACCTTCAGCGGATAGCTCATGTGGCGTTCGAACTCCGCCAGCCGTTCGGCGCAGCCCAGCGAGCCGTTGCCGCCGTTGACCAGCAGATAATGGATGTCGTGCCGGGCCAACACCTCGCGCAGCCGCCTCCAATCGTCGCCGGCCTCGGCAAAGCTCCCTATCATCCGCCGGCTGACGCCGAAGCTGCCACCGGGCATGAAGGCGAGTTGGGCGATGGCTTCGTCCGATACCGCGTCGGTATCGCACAAGCGGTCCTCCAGCAAGCCGGCCAGACCGTCGAAAGCGCCGTACATCGACAGGCCGCGCTGGCGCGCGGTTTCAATCGCGCCCTGCGCGGAAGCGTTCAACACCGCAGTCGGGCCGCCCGACTGCAAATATACGGCACGGGGTTTGGACATCATCGCCACCAGGAGAAATGGAGAATCAAACGGCGCGGCGCGCGGCCGGGCCGGGAATACCACAAACATACCACTGGCCGGAAAGCCGCCTCAAGCCGGACGGCGCCGCCATTCTCCATTTCCTTGACCGACGGCAAATCCGCGCGCAAGTTGCCGCCGCGCTACAGACGGCGGGCTGACCCCGCTTCCCTGTTGGCGCTGGAAAATTCGCGCCCATAATGACTATCAGGAACTGAATTAATTTTTTACTTACAAAAACAATTGGATAGACTACTTTTCGGCGACCGCCGCCGGCTTGCCCCATGACCACCCTGCCCCCAAAGCTCATCGCCGCCATCGACGGCGTCGCCATGGAGTACATCGCCGTCGGCGACGCGACGCCGCCCATCGTGCTGATCAACGACGCCGGCGCCCCGATGGAAAGCTGGTACAAAGTGCTGCCGGCGCTGGAAGCGCTCAGCGGCGTGTTCGCCTACAACCGCTGCGGCATCGGCAACAGCGGCAACGTCCGCGAAGCGCAGACCGCCGCCGCGATGATGGAAACCTTGCGCGCGCTGCTGTTCAAGGCGAACCTGGCTCCGCCCTATGTACTGGTGGCCCACGCGCTGGGCGGCCTGATCGCCAATCTGTTCGCCCGCAGCTACGCCGGCGAAGTGGCCGCCTGCGTGTTGCTGGACGCCGCGGCGCCGGAAGACATCAGCGCGCTGGACGCACGCCAAGGGCGGCTGGGCCAGCTGCTGCGCCGGGCCTTGGACTTGGCCCAGGACCGCGACACCCTGAACGAAACCGGGCACCTGAGACGCAGCGCGGAACAGATCGCCGAAGCGCCGCCCTTCCCCGACATCCCCTTGTTCGTGATCAGCGGCGGCGCGCCGGGTTTGTCCTGGCTGAGCTCCAAAGCAGTGCTGGACGCGCGCGCCGAAGGCCAGCGCCGGCTTGCGGCGCTGTCGCCGCGCGGCCGTCACGTCATCGCCGCCCGCAGCGGCCATTTTCCACAATTCTCCGAACCGGAGCAGGTCATCTCCGCGGTGCGCGACGCGCTGACGGCTATCGCCCCAAGCTAAACACCCCATGACGACGTTGGCGAACACTCCCCGCCGCATCACAAGCGCTTGAAGTAATAGGCGGTGGGACGCAGACGTCCGTCCGGGCTGGCGGCGTAATCCGGGATCTCCCCGCTCTTGCTCCAGCCCAGCTTGCGGTAGACCTCTTCCGCGCCGGAGCCGGCCTCGGTGTCCAGCACCAGCAAACGGATGCCCTGTTTGTGTGCATGATCTTCCAGCGTCGCCATCAATTGGCGCGCCACGCCGCGGCCGCGGCAGGCGGAATGCACCAGCAGTTTCTGCACCTCGGCGCGGTGACGGCCGTTCCCGCGTTGGCAAGGCGCCAACTGCACGCAGCCCAACAACGCCTCGCCCTCCTCCGCCAGCCATAATTGCAAGCCCGCGCCCAGCAGCGCGTCCACCTGCGCCCAATACGCGGCGGCCTCAGCCACCGGCAAGGGCGCGAGAAAGCCCACCGAAGCGCCGCCGGCCACGTTGTCCGCCAGCAGGACGCTCAAGCGCGAGTAATCGCCGGCCGCCAGCGCCGGCGCGAGTCTGATACGCATCATTTCGATCTCCCATTGAATCATGGGCATGGACAAGCAGCTTTCATGCCGGCTGCGACGACCCATTCACATACGCTGGAATAGATGGGCGTAGCTGCGGCTGACTTCCAGCGGCTCCGCATAGCCGCGCAATTGCAGCAGCAGGCCGCGTTGGCCGTCGTCGCGCTTGATTTGTTCGATGGCGTCCACCCGCACCAGGGTGGAGCGGTGAATCTGCCAGAATTCGTCCGGGTCCAGCGCCTGCAACAGCTCCTTGATCGGCATGCGGATCAAGGCCTCGCAACCGACGGCCTGCACCCGGGTGTATTTTTCGTCGGACTGAAAGAACAACACCTCGCCGGTGCTGATCATGCGCAGGCTGTTGCCCACCGAGGCCTTGATCCAACGCAGATAGTCCGGCCGCGCCAGTTGGCGGCTCAACTGCTGCAAGGAGGCCTGCCAGTGCGACGGCAGCGTCAATTGCCGTTGTTCCCAGCGCTGACGCGTGCGCAACAGCCGCTCGTCCTCCACCGGCTTGAGCAGATAATCCACCGCGCCTTCCTCGAAGGCCTTGATCGCGTACTGGTCGTAGGCGGTGACGAACACCACCGGACACAGGCCGTCGATCTCCATCGCGGCGGCGATGCCGTTCTGCACCGGCATGGTGATGTCCAGGAAGGCGAGGTCGGGCCGGTGCTCGCGCACCCGTTCCACCGCCTCGGCGCCATCGTGGGCCTCGGCCGTTATCCTCAACTCCGGCCACACTCTCTGCAAGGCCATGCGCAGTTGCTCGCGCATCAGGCGCTCGTCGTCGGCGATCACCGCGCTTAGTTTCGTCATCAATCGCTGTCCTCCGCCAGGCTAACCGCTCACACCAGCGCGAACGGCAAGGCTATGGTGGCGCGGGTGCCGCCCTCCGGCAACACTTCCAGCAGCAAATGCGCGCGCTCGCCGTGCAACATGGCCAGCCGCTCGCGGATATTGCTCAACCCCATTCCCTGCCCCGGCTGCTCCGGAAAACCGACGCCGCTGTCGCTCACCGACACCAATAATTCGCCGGTCAACACCTTGGCGCCGATGACGATGTCGCCGCCCTCGGCCTTGGGCTCCAGGCCGTGCTTGATGGCGTTCTCCACCAGGGTTTGCAGCATCATCACCGGAAAGCGCGCGTCCAGCAGCGACTCCGGCACCTCCAGCCTCACCCGCAACCGGTCCTCCATGCGCAACTGCATGATGTCCAGATAGGCTCGCGACAGCTCCAGTTGCTGGCCCAGGCTGGTTTCCGCCGGAGATTCCCGCCACTCCGGCAGCGAGGAGCGCAGGTAGCGGATCAGCGCCTTCTGCATCAGCAAGGCTCGCTCCGGCGCGGTTTCCATCAATTGGCACACCGAGGACAGGGTGTTGAACAGGAAGTGCGGCTCGATCTGCGCCTGCAGCGCCCCCATCCGCGCTTCCGCCAACTGGCGTTGCAGCGCCTCCACTTCGGCCAGCTCCTCTGCCTGCTGGCTGCGAACCACCGCCTCGTCGGCGCGCAGCTCCGCCCGACGCTTGCCGCCGGCCACGATCTTGACGACGCAGACAGTCACGCCAAGGAAAAAGGCCAGCACCGGCACGCCGATGACGCCGCCCATGATCAGCCCCAGAAAGCAGATCAGCAGCAACCGCCCCCAGCCGACGATGGCCAGCCAATCGAAAAACAGCCACCAGTAGATGGAGGTTTTGTGGCTGACGAGGTCAATGCCCGCCAGCGCCTCCGCATGTCTTTGCCTATCCATGATACGCCCCCTGGTCTTGCTTCATTTCTTCCTCGGTCCTCTCCGTCAGCGCCGCCGGCTTCGACGGCTTCGGCGCAACGCAGGCCTTGACCAGGAAGGACATCAGTATCAAAAAAACCACGGCCCCGCTCAACGCCAGCACGCCGCTCAAAATCAAGGCCAGCAGCGAGATCAGCGCCAGCCGCCCCCAGCCGAGGCCGGCCAGCCAGTCTACATAAAGCCGCCAGTAAATGGCGATCTTGTGCTTGACGCCGCTCAGTCCGTCCAAAGCTTCCGCGTGTTTTTCCCGGTCCATGTCTAGCTCCTAGTGATGCGTTGTGGTTGACGCTGCTCACTGTAGCCAGCGCCAAACGCGGCCGACAGCGGCTTGCGACGAAACGCCCAGGGCGATGGACGAAACGGCCGAGCAGGCGATGAACGGGCGGCGTTTTTAACGCCGCCCTTCGCTTTACAAGCCCAGCTCCCGTTCCAAGGCGCCCATCTCCCGCCGCCATTGCTGCTGCAATTGCGGCTTCTGATGCTTGGGCTTGCGCGCCAGGTCCGCGCTCAGCAGCGCCTCCAGTTGGTACAAACGCTCCAACTGCCGCTCCGCGCCGCTAGGAGCGGACGCTTCTCCCACTGCCGGCGGCGGCTCGGTCGCGGCCGCGACGGCCGGCGGGGTGAACAGCTGGGCGTAGGTGCCGGCGGCGTCCGGCCACTCTCGCAGCCGGCCGTCGCTAACCACCCAGAAGCGGTTGCACGATTGCTCGATCAACTCGCGGTCGTGCGACACCAAGAGGAAACCGCCGGCGAAGCCGGCCAGTTCCTCGGCCAGCTCTCGCTTGCCGTCCAGGTCAAGGTGGTTGGTCGGCTCGTCCAGCCACAGCAGATGGTAGCTAGCCAGCGACAGCGCCAGGAACAACAGCCGCGCGCGCTCCCCGCCGCTGAGGGAGGCCACGGTCTGGCCGTGGCGCGCATAGGCGAAACCAGCGGAAATCAGCGCCTGCCTCCGCTCCGCGTCGCTCAACGGCGCGAACGGATACAGCGCGTCCGGCAGCGTAGCCGCATCATCCAGCCGACGCAGCGACTGGTCGTAATAAGCGATGCTCGCCGCCGGATGCGGCCGCCAACCGGCGCCGGCCTCGCCTTGCAGCCAGTCCCGCCAGCACTGGCGCAACAAGGAGGACTTGCCCGCGCCGTTGGCGCCGAGCAGAGCGACTTTGTCGCCGCTGCGCAAGCTCAACTCATCGACCTCGAACAGCGTCGGCAGGCCGGGCGCGGCGCGCACCTGCAGGCCTTCGAAGGCCTGCAAGCGGTCCGCCGCCAAGGGTTGGCCTTGCAGCCGCAAGCGCCATGGGCTGCCGCGGCTGACGAAGGCTTGCTCCTCCTTCAGCCTCTCCACCCGCTTCTGCATGGACTTGGCCTTGCGTACCAGTTTTTCATTGTCGTGCTCGCGGCCCCAGATCGCCAGGCGCTTACTGCTGACGTTCAGGCGGTCGATCTCTTTCTGCTCGCCGGCGCGGCGCGCGCGAGCGGCGTCGTCGGCTTCCGTCAGCGCGGCCCGCGCCTGGCTGCACGGCAGCTCAAAGCGGTACAAGCGCTGGTCGCGCAGAATCCAGCTGTGCGAAGTCACCGCGTCCAGCAGCCGCGCGTCGTGGGACACCAGGATGAAGCCGCCCTGCCAGCGGCGCAGAAAGTCTTCCAGCCACAGCAGCGACGGCAGGTCCAAGTGGTTGCTGGGCTCGTCCAGCAGCAATAGATTGGGCTGGCGCAGCACCGCGCGCCCCAGCAGCAACCGGGTGTGCTGACCCCCGCTGAGGCTGGCCGCCGGGGTATCCGCCTCGGCCGACAACTCCAGCTCGTCCAGCAGGCTGTCCACCCGCCAGCGCTGCTCCGGCTGGCGATCCACCGCCTCCAGCAGCGCGGCGCGCGCGCTTAAGGCCGCCAGCCGCGCCGGCAGGTGTTGCTCCACATATTGCAACCGACATAGACCGGCGTATTGCACCATGCCGGCATTGGCTTCTCGCTGGCCGGCCAACACGCCGAGCAAGCTGCTCTTGCCGCAGCCGTTATGGCCCAACAGGCCGATGCGGTCGCCCAGTTTTACGGTAAAGGAAAGGTCCTGGAACAGCGGGCCGTGACCGGCGTCCAGTTGCAAAGATTGCGCGGAAATCAGGGTTGTCATGCTCTTGCTCTCGTTTTTTCGGGACGTGACAGTCCCTGTCAACAGGAGCGCTGGCGACAACGTGGGAGTCGGAAAAGACTCGGTGAGTGAAACTCGAAATGAAGAGTGGCTTTGCTCCGACCCGGTTATCGCAGCGCGATGGAACTCGGGCAAGAGCCGGCAAATGTGCCATACAAGCGAGCCAACATTTCTGGGCGCGCAAACTGAACCATACAACCTCCTTTCTTTAATGATGGCGCGGAACCGTTCCAAAGTCGGCGCGTTCCGCATCGCCGCCGCTTCGCCTAGAGGAAACGGCTTCTCTTTCATCCATAGCGGATACAGGCCGGCAGTGTAAACCATGCCCGCCGGTCCGCGCCAGCCGCCCCCGCTCTCCGTCCAAAGCCGCATTTCCCGCAATACGGGAATGAAAAACAAAAATCTCCTGACAATTACCGCCAGATGAGAAACCAGGCTTCTTCGCGACAGTCGCAATAGATAAGGTTAGAAAATCCTAATAAGGACTGGACATGCCCACCCTCAGCTCTTCCTCCGATCGTCTGTTGCAAACCCTGCAGCTGGTGGCGGCCTCGCCCCAGCCGCTGAGCGCCAAGGAAATGGCGCGGCGGCTGGCCTTGCCGCCGTCCACGCTATACCGCCAGCTCACCCATCTGAGCCAGTGGGGCCTGCTGCAGCCCGGCGAGGACGGCGCCTACCACGCCGGCCCGCTGGGCCTGCAGTTGGCGATGGGGTTTCAGCAACACAACACGCTGGCGGCGCAAGCGCGTCCGGAAATGCAGCGTCTGGCGCGGCTGAGCAATGAAACCGTGGCCTTGATGGTGGCCACCCGCCAACAGGTGATTTGCATTGAAATGATGGAGAGCCAGCAGACGCTGCGCTGCGCCTTCGCCGCCGGCAAGGGGCAGCCGCTGGCGCGCGGGGCGTCGGCGCTGGCCTTGTTGGCCTTCATGCCGGCAACGCAAAGCCAGGCCTCCCTGGACAGCATGCTGCCGCCGGAGGAACACGAAACCTTGCGCCAGGCCCTGGCCGAGGTGCGCCGCCAAGGCTACGCCACCAGCGACAGCGCCATCGACCCCGGCATCTGGGGCGTCAGCGCCCCCTTGCTGCAGGGCCGGCGCAAATTGCTGGGCGCCCTGACGCTGATGGCGCCCTCCGGCCGCGCCCAACGCCGCGCCCAATTGGTGGAGCAAACCCGGCAGGCCGCGCGCAACATCAGCGCTTATCTGGGCTGCGACTGAGCGGCCCCAAACCGAAAGACCGAGCATGACGCAATACACTCCTCCCGCGGCCTGGAGCGGCCGCATCGACGCCGAAGGCGAACTGGCGCGCCGCTGGCATCAACGCGTGCGCCCATGGCAGCCCGGCGCCGCCGCCGGCTTCGCCCTGCTGGGCTTTGCCTGCGACGCCGGCGTGCGCCGCAACCAGGGCCGCCCGGGCGCGGCCGGAGCGCCGAGCGCCATCCGCCGGGCGCTGGCCAACCTGGCTTGGCATCAGCCGCAAACCGCCTACGACGCCGGCGACGTCCATTGCTTGGACGACGAGCTGGAGGCCGCTCAGGTCGAACTGGGCCGGCAGGTGGCCGGCCTCTTGGACGCCGGACAGTTCCCCATCGTGCTCGGCGGCGGCCACGAGGTGGCTTACGGCAGCTTCCTTGGGCTGGCCCGGCACCTAGAAACCGCCGGGCGCGCGCCGCGCGTCGGCATCGTCAACATCGACGCCCACCTGGACCTGCGCCAAAGCCCGCTCGCCTCCTCCGGCACCCCCTTCGCCCAGATCGCCGCCGACTGCGAGCAACGCGGCTGGCCCTTTCATTACTTGTGCGCCGGCGTGGCGGAAACCGCCAATACCGCCGCGCTGTTCGCCACCGCCCAACAATTGGACGCCCAACTGCTGTTCGACGAGGAGTTGCAGCCGTGGCGGCTGGAACAGCCGCTGCA
This sequence comes from Chromobacterium fluminis, assembly GCF_011602385.1. NCBI lineage: Bacteria > Pseudomonadati > Pseudomonadota > Betaproteobacteria > Neisseriales > Chromobacteriaceae > Chromobacterium > Chromobacterium fluminis. The sequence continues at coordinate 21,819 of NZ_JAAOMA010000027.1, forward strand.
AAAGCTGCGGGACTTCATCGCGCCCTGCGACTGCCTGTACCTGACCATAGACCTGGACGCGCTGCCGGCGTCGCAAGCGCCCGGCGTCAGCGCGCCGGCGGCGCTGGGCGTGCCCTTGGCCACGCTGGAAACGCTGATCGACGTCATCCGCGCCAGCGGCAAATTGCGGCTGGCCGATATCGCCGAACTGAACCCGGAACTGGATCAGGACCAACTGACCGCGCGGACGGCCGCGCGGCTGATACACCGGCTGACGAAGCCAATCTAAATACCCGCCAGGCCCAAGGCTTGGCGCAACAAGCCGCGACACAGCGGCAAGCCGCACTTTTGCAAAGGAGAAACCCATGCAGCAATGGAAACTGGATTTGATCGCCACCACCGCGCTGGCGGTGACGGCCCTGCTGGCCGGCTACCGGCTAAAGCGCCACGTGCGCTTCTTCGAACGCTTCTGCATCCCGGCCCCGGTGATAGGCGGATTCGCCGTCTCCATCGCCGTCTTGCTGCTGCGCGAGAGCGGCATCGCCGCCGTCAGCTTCGACACCACCTTGCAAACCCCCTTCATGGTGGCTTTCTTCACCACGGTGGGCATAGGCGGCAGCCTGGCGCTGCTGCGCACCGGCGGCAGCACTCTGCTGATCTATCTGGGCATCTGCTGGGCGCTGGCGGTGTTCCAGAACGTATTCGGCGCCAGCGCGGCGGCCATGTTCGGCCTGGATCCGACGCTGGGCGTGATGGCGGGCGGGGTGTCGTTGGAGGGCGGCCACGGCGCGGCGGCGGCCTTCGGCCCGATGGCGGAGCAACTCGGCACCCAGGGCGCCACCGCGGTGGCGCTGGCCTCCGCCACCTTCGGCCTGATCGCCGGCGGCGTGCTGGGCGGACCGCTGGCCAGCTGGCTGATCCGCCGCCACCAATTGCCGATCCAGGCCGAGGCCAGCGCCATGCAAGCACCGGCTTATCACGACCACGAAGCCAACATTACCGTCAACAGCGACTCCCTGATCTCCTCCATGGGCCTGATATTGGTTTTGATGACCGCCGGCACCTTGCTCGCCAATCAAGTGCAACAACGCTGGGACTTCGTGCTGCCCGCCTATGTCGGCGCCATGTTCGCCGCCATCGTGTTCCGCAATCTGAACGACCGCGCGCGGCTGGTCCGGCTCAATAGCCCGGCCATCGACGCCATTGCGGACATTTCTCTGGGCGTCTTCCTGACCATGGCGATGATGAGTTTGAAAATCTGGGAGCTGTACGATCTGGCGCTGCCGCTCTTGGGCGTGCTGTCCTTGCAGGTGATCGCGCTGATGGCGATCAGCGTCTTCATCGCCTTCCGCCTGCTGGGCAAGAACTACGACGCGGCGGTGATGTGCGCCGGCCTGATGGGGCACGGCCTGGGCGCCACGCCCAACGCGGTGGCCAATATGAGCGCGGTGTGCCAGAAGCACGGCGCCACCTCGTACAAGGCCTTCCTGATCATCCCGCTGTGCGGCGCGGTGCTGATAGACTTGGTGGCGATTCCCTTCCACGCCTGGATCATCAACTACCTGCATTGAGGCCCGCCATGACGCTCATCCGCCTGCAAGACTGCCCGCCCAGCCCTTGGAAAAACGGCGGCGGCAGCACTCGGCAATTGCTGATCTCCCCGGCCGGGGCCGGCCTGGACGATTTCGACTACCGCCTCAGCCTGGCCAGCGTGGCCAGCGACGGCCCGTTCTCGCGTTTCGACGGGGTGGACCGGCAGCTGTTGATCCTGCAAGGCGCTGGGCTGGAACTGGAACTGGACGGCCGGGACAGCCTGCGGCTGATGCCGGGCGGCGCGCCGCTGGCCTTCGCAGGGGAAACTCCGGCGCAAAGCCGGCTGCTGGACGGCCCGCTAACCGATTTCAACGTGATGACGCGGCGCGGTCGCTACCAATCGCGACTGGACTATCTGACAGTGGACGACACGCTGGAACTGCGCGCCGATGCCGAGCTGAGCTTGCTGCTGGCGCTGGAGGACGGCGCGCAACTACTGCAAAACGGCCATCCGCTGCCGCTGGCGGCCTGGGACGCCGCCGTCGCCCGACGCGGCGAAACGCTGCGACTGCGCACCGCGCGCCCGCTCGCGCTGTTGCGAGTGGAATTGGAAGCCATCGACCCAAGCTGATGCGATCTATAATCATTTAGGCCGTTGAAATAGGCCGATAGGCTTTTTAACTCCCAAGGAGATTCCCATGGCATCACCTGTTTCCTATATCGAGATCGGCGCCGAAGACGCGGCCCCTGTCGGAGCCTTCTTCGCCGAACTGTTCGGCTGGAGCTTCCATCCTATGGGCACGGACGGCGGCGGCTGGTTTCAGGCCGGATCGATTAAAGCCGGCCTGCACGGGGGAGATACCGCGCCCCGAATTGATCTCTTCTTCCAGGTACCGGACCTCACGGCCGCCGTGGAGCGCGTGCGGGCCTTGGGCGGCCAAGTCGACGGCGGCATCGCGGAGGAGCCGGGCTTCGGCAAATTCGCCCAATGCCATGCGCCGGGCGGCCTGAGCTTTGGCTTGCATCAGCCCGAGGCCTCCTCCACGGTATCCAGTTCAAGCTAAGCGGCGGCGGGGCCGTTCCCCGCAGCCTTCAATCCCGTTGGCACACCCGGATCTGATGCCCGTCCGGGTCCAGCGCCACAAAGGTACGGCCAAAGACTTCGCTGCGCGGCGGCTGCGCGATGCTCAGATCGGGATTGTCGCGCCAGACCTGATAAAGCTGGTCCACCGCCTCGCCGGAGGGCAGCATGATACCGGCTTCGACGAATCTCGGGACATCGGCATGCGGCGCGTCCCCGCCGCTCCACAGGGCGAACAGCGCCTCGCCGCCGGCGCTGAAGGCGACGTAACGCGGGCTGACGAATACCGGATCGGCGGCGAACAAACGGCGGTACAGCGCGGTGGAGCGCGGGATATCCGTCACATACAGCAATTGCAGATTGGGTTGGGGGGCCAAGGTCATGGTTTTTTCCTTTTCGCTGAGATGCGGCTTGCGCCGCGAATAAGCAACAGTCTGCCTACCCCCTGCTGACAGCGTGGCGTCAGCAGAGCGCCGCTTTTCTGCGCCCATGCGCCGACGCCAACAGCGCCAGCAGCATCAGCACCGCCGCCAGCCCAAAAGCGGCGCGCGCGCCGGCGGCCACTTGCTGCGGCGCGGCGGCGGCGATGTCCGCGGCTCCGCTGGCCGCGGCGAACACCGCGCCCATCAAGGACGCGCCGGTGATCAAACCCAGATTGCGCGACAGATTGAGCAAGCCCGACACCAGGCCGCGCTGCCGCGCCGCTGCGCCGGTCAGCGCCTGAGTGTTGTTGGCGGCCTGGAACAAGGCGTAGGCCGCGGTCATCAGGGTCAACGGCAACAGATAGCCGGCCAGGCCCAGGCTGGACGGCAGCAGGGCCAGCGCCAACGCGCCGACGCCTATGCCCGCCAGACCGGAGCGCGCCGAAGCGTCCGCACCGCAGCGGTCCACCATCCGCCCGGCCGGCACGCCGCTCAAAGCCGCCACCAACGGCCCCGCGGACATCGCCAGGCCGACGCCGGCGGCGTCCAACCCCAGACCGCGCGCCAGATAGAACGGGCCCACCACCAAGGTGGCCATCATCACCGTGGACACCAAGGCGTTGCAAAACAGCCCGGCGGCCAACGCCGGATCTCTTAGCAGGGCCAGGTTCAGCAAGGGCGCGGCGGCCTTGGACTCGGCCCGGACAAAGGCCCCGCAACCGATGGCGGCCACCAGCAACAAGGCGGCGTTGAGCGCGCCGAAGCCCCCCTGGGCGTGGTCGAGCTTCAGGGTCAAGGCCAGCGCGTAGGCGGCCAGGACCAGCGCCAGCCAGCCGCTGCCGGCGACGTCGAAACCCGGGCGCTCGGCGGCGGGGCCGCTTGGCGCCGGCACGCTGCGCCAGACCAGGCCGAAAGCCAGCGCGCCCAGTGGCAACATCGGCCAGAACATCGCGCGCCAGCCAAAGCCCGCGATCAGCGCGCCGCCCAGCGACGGCCCCAACGCGGTGCCGACGGCGGACATGGCCCCCAACAGCCCCATCGCCCGCCCCACTTTGTCGCTAGGCGCGATGTCCGCGACAAAAGCCATGCCCAGGGCCAGCATCAAGGCCGCGCCGAAGCCCTGCAAGGCGCGCCGGCGGCCAAACTGATCGCCCAGCCGGCCGACGTTGACGCTGGCCAGCGTGATCAGCAGCAGATAAGCCAGCACCACCCATTGCGCCTGCTGGAAGCTGATCCGAAAGGCCGCGGCCAAGGCCGGCAGGCCGACGTTGGCCACGCTGGCGCCCAGCGAGGCCAGCAGAATCGCCAGCGCCAGGCCGGCCAGCGCGGCGACGGAAGAAGAGGATGGAGAAACAGGCATGACGGCGACTCCCCACCGCGTCCGGCCCCGAAACGCCGGGGCCGTCGACACGGACTCGACACAGGCTACGCCGCCGCCATAGCGGGCGGAAGACGCATGGTTTGCACTGAATAGTTGCGTTTGACGCCATGTATTGCTGTGCTAAGGTAAGGCCATGTCCACGCCCGACCTCAATCTGCTGATCACCCTGGACGCGCTACTGAACGAAGGCAGCGTGGCCCGCGCCGCGCGGCGCCTGCGGCTCAGCCCCTCGGCGATGAGCCGGGCGCTGGCGCGGCTGCGCGAGGTCACCGGCGACCCGCTGCTGGTGCGCGCCGGCCGCGGCCTGACGCCGACGCCGCGCGCGCTGGAGCTGCGCGAGCGGGTGCACGCGCTGGTGCTGGACGCCGAAAGCGCGCTGCGCCCGGCCGGGACGCTGCGGCTGGACAATTTGCAACGCAGCTTCACCCTGCGCTGCAGCGACGGTTTCGCCGAGAACTTCGGCCCGCGGCTATTAGAGCGGCTGCAAGGCGAGGCGCCGGGCGTGCGGCTGCACTTTCTGCCCAAGCGCGACAAGGACAACGCGCCGCTGCGCGACGGCGCGGTGGATCTGGACACCGGGGTGGTGGGCCACGAAGCCGGGCCGGAGTTGCGGGTGCGCATGCTGTTCCGCGACCGCTTCGTCGGCGTGGTGCGCGCCGGCCATCCGCTGACGGCCGACGCCATAGACGCCACCCGCTATGCCGCCGGCCGTCATGTGTTGGTGGCCCGCCGCGGCGGACTGCTTGGACCGGTGGACCAGGCGCTGAGCATGCAAGGCTTGAGCCGCGATGTCGCGGTCACCGTGGGCGGCTTCGCCGCCGCGCTGGCGCTGGCGCGCGCCAGCGATTTGATCGCCACCGTGCCGGAACGCCACACCGGCCATCTGCGCACCGGCCTGCACAGCTTCGCGCTGCCGCTGACGGTGGCGGAGATCACCATTTCCATGATTTGGCATCCGCGCTTGGACGCGGACCCGGCGCAGCAATGGCTGCGCGCCTGCGTCAAGGCGGTATGCGATGAACAATTGGCGGCGGAGACCGCCGTGTGAAACACGCCGTGCCTAAACGTAAATCTCGCCCCTCAGATACAAGCTCGCCTGCCCCAGCAAAGCCACTTCCGCGCCTTCCAGCCGGCATTCCAGGCTGCCGCGACGGGCACCGCCCTGGCGCGCCAGCAGCCGGGTCTTTCCCAGCACGCCGGCCCAGTACGGCGCCAGCCAGCAGTGCGCCGAGCCGGTGACCGGATCTTCGTCCACGCCCACGCCGGGGCCGAACCATCGGCTGACAAAATCGCAGTCCGCGCCACGCGCGGTCACCGCCACCCCGCGCTTGGGAAAACCGCGCAGTCGCTGAAAATCCGGACGCAGCGCCGCCAGCCCCGCCGCGTCGTCCAGCACCACGATGTAGTCGTCGGCGGCCAACACCTGGCCGGCGTCCAGGCCCAGCGCCGCCAGCAGGCCGGGCGGCTCGGCGCAGGGGCGCGGCGTCACCGCGGGGAAGCGCAGTTCGATGCGCTCACCATCGCGCCGCGCCGTCAATTCGCCGCTGCGGGTCTGGAAGACGATGCGTTCGCCGCTCCAGTCCAGCTCATGGAACAAGACCCAGGCGCTGGCCAGCGTGGCGTGGCCGCACAGGTCCACCTCGGTGGTGGGCGTGAACCAGCGCAGCGCCATGCGTCCGCCCTCCGCCACCAGGAAGGCGGTTTCGGACAGATTGTTTTCCATGGCGATGGCTTGCAGCGTGGCGTCCGGCAACCAAGCCGGCAAGGGGCACACCGCAGCCGGGTTGCCGTGGAACACCGCGTCGCAGAACGCGTCCACCTGATAGATTGGAATCCTCATGTTTCGTCCCCCTCCGCCGCGCCGCGAATTTCGTCCAGATAGTTGTAGATGGTGTAACGGCTGACGCCCAAGGCCTCGGCCGCGCGCTCCACCCCGCCTTTGACGATGAACAGGCCCTGCTCCAGCATCTGCGCCACCGCCCGCTTCTTGTCCGCCTTCTTCATCCGCGCCAGCGGCTTGCCGCCGCGTTCCAGCGCCTGGGCGATGATGTCCTGCATCGCCTCGTCCATGGCCGGCGGCTCCGGCGCCGCCCGTTGCGGCGGCGGCGCGCGGCCCACCAGCGCCTGCAGGCAGGCCAGCGCCGCTTCCAGCTGACTGCGGTCGCTGTTCAGGCACAGCGCGGCGAAGGGTTCGCCGGCGGCGGTCTTGAAAACGGCGCTGGCGGACAGCAGCCTCCGGCCGTCGCGGCTCAGCGTGTGGTAGCCGGACACCAGCGCCGGCTCGGCACCGCCCTGACGCATGGCCTGTTCGATGGCGGCGAAGCCCCGATCCCCTGCCGGCCCCCCCAGGATGGCATCGCCTAGCCGGCGGCCGGATACATGGCCGTTCTCGATGGCGACGATGGAACATTCCGGCCGGCTCAGATCATGCAACACCACCTCGGTGTGCGCGTCCACCATGCCGCCCGCCAGCTTGACCACGGCGCTCAGCGCGCGCAGCACCGCTTGTTTTTCCGCCAGGGACGGATCCGCCGTCCGCGCTTGCTCTTCTGCCATTTCGCCGCCCTTCAACGATAAAGGCTGAACTTGCGCGTCAGCGCGCCCAGCTCCGCCTCGGAGCCGCACAAGGCCACGCCCCAGTATTCCAGCGCGGTGGCCGGAGTGGCCGCGGTGCGCCGCAGTTGTTCTGCGCTGCCGCCCTCCTCCATGGTGTCGGTGAAATCCACGCAGGCCACGCCGGCCTCGGCCGCGGCCTGGCGCAGCTGGGCCAATTTGGCGGAGTTGTCGGCGCGCAGCACGATGAAGGGATCCGCCGAGATCGCCGGGTGCACGCCGCCGTCGGCGTCCACATAGTCCACGTGGCTTGTCGCCGCGTCCGCGCGCCGCAGCCGGCAGGCCAGAGCCAACGCCAGATGGCCCAGCACATTCATCGCCCGGCCCGGCTCCAGCCGCTTGTGAATCACCGCCACGTATTTGCGTGCCGTCTCACTCATCGCCGCCGCCCTCCGCCTCATGCTCGGCGCGCAACAAGGCGTAATTGGCCAGCGACAGATAGCGGCCGTCTTTCCATTCGCACTCGCGGCTGACGCCTTCCAGGGTAAAGCCGACGCTCCGCAACAGTTTGCCGGAACCCAGATTGTCCACCTCAACTTGCGCGTAGACGCGGTTGAGCGGGAAGCGACGATAGGCCAGCCTCAGGAAACCACGCAAGGCTTCCTGCATATAGCCGCGGCCCCAGTGTTCCGGCAGCAGCCAATAGCCCAGTTCGGCGCAATGGTGCTGCTCCGACCGGGAACTGATGCCCACCGCGCCCAGGAAGTGCCGGTCCTCCAGCGTTTCCAGCGCCAGCCACAAGCCGCTGCCGTCGGCGCGGATGTCGTCGAACCAGCGCATCTGCGCGCGGCAGTCCTCCTCGCTGGCGTATTGGATGCCGTAATGCTTGATCACCTCCGGGTGTGACAGCCCGTAAAACACATTGGGCAAATCCTCGGCGCGAAATTCTCGCAGCGTCAGCCGTTCCAATGGCAACATCGTTTCCCCTTCATGCCAGCGGCCCAAGCGCGAATCTCTCCGGGCTTGGGCCGCTTAAATTCAACAATATGTTGAAATTTACATTTTTGGTTGAATTATTGCAAGCGCGGCTCCACGCCGTACACCGCGTCGCGCAAATCGGCGACGAAGCGCCCGGACATGCCTTCGTACAAGGTATTGGTGAAGGCCACCACGCTCAGGCCGCGCGCGCGGTCCACAAACCAGGAGTGGCCGTAAGCGCCGCCCCAGCGCCAGGTGCCGGGCGATTCCGGCGAGGCGGCGGCGGCGGGATCGCGCAGCACCGAGAAGCCCAGGCCGAAACCGAAGCCGGGGATTTCCGGCAGTTCCAGCGTTCCGGTGTGATTGCGCGCCATCTCCTCCACCCACTCCGGCGGCAGCAAGGGCGCGCCGCCCTGGCGCAGCGCCTCCAGCAGGCGCAGGAAATCGTCGGCGCTGCCCACCATGCCCGCGCCGCCGGACGGGTAGGCGCCGGCGTTCAGCGCCCGCTGCGGCGCAAAGCGTATGCCCACCGTGCCTTCGAACGGCGCCACGATCGCCGGCTGCTCCATCCGCCACGGTTCGGCCTCGCCGTTGACGTAGACCGCGGCCAAGCGGCCCGGCTCCAGCGCGTGAAAATCGGTGTCGTCCATGCCCAGCGGCGCAGTGACCCAGCGGCGCACCGCCTGCGGCAGCGGCTGGTCCGCCACCCGCTCCACCAGTGCGCCCAGCACGTCGGTGGCCAGCGAATAGCCCCAGGACTGGCCCGGCGTATACAGCAGCGGCACGCTGGCGATGCGGCTCAGGTTCTCCGTCAAGGTGAGCCCGTCGGCGTCCATGCCGTCGGACACTCCGGCGCGGGCGTAGGGTCCGTCGCCGTCTTCCTCGAAAAAGCGATAGCCCAGGCCGGCGGTATGGCTGAGCAGCTGCCGCGGCGTGATCCGCGCCGGCGCGCCGTCCGCCAGCCGCGGCCGGAATGCCGGCAGCCAGCGGGCGATGTCCTCGTCCAGGTCCAGCCGCCGCCGCGCCGCCAGCGCCATCGCCGCCGTGGAAACAATGGGCTTGCTGACGGAGGCGAGCCGGAACAACGCGTCCTCCCGCATCGGCAAGCCGGCCTCCCGGTCCGCCCAGCCGGCCGCGCGGCGGTAAGCCGGCGCGCCGTCCTTGGCCACCAACACCACCGCCCCCACCAGCCGCCGCTCGCTCAGCGCCTGTTCCAGCACCGCGTCCACCCGCGCGTCCAGGCCCGCTTCCAGACAGCTGGGCCGCACGCCGCATTCCACATTCGACATATCGCTTCCTTTGGCTTCAAAACAGCCACCACGATAAGCGACGGCCGCGCCGGGAAAAAGCGGGCGGCGCTCCGCGCTATCGTGAGAAATTGTCCGGAATGGGAGACCGGCGCTTCAGAGGCTGGCGCGTATGATGTCCGCCGCCCGCTCCACCTGCCCGCGCGTCACCAGGCTGCTGCTGATGAAGCGCACCAGATCCGGCTTCCAGGCCAGCGCCAGCACGCCCCGCTCCGCCAGCCTGGCCACCATGGCCTTGGCGTCCGCCGCTTCGATGAACACCATATTGGTCTCCACCGGGTACTTCAGCCGCGCCGCCGCGCTCAATTTGTCGCCCAGGATGCGGGCCTTTTCATTGTCTTCCTGCGTCACCTGCTGCCAGCGCCGCATCTTGTCCAGCGCGATGCCGGCCATCAGGCCGGATTGGTGCAGGCAGCCGCCGTACCATTTGCGGAAGACCTTGGCCGCCTCTATCTTGCGGGCCGGGCCGGCCAGGATGGAGCCGAAGGGCGCGCCCACGCCCTTGGAGAAGCAGAAATTCAGCATGTCCGCCGGCCCCAAGTAACGCGCCGGCGACAGGTCCAGATGGCTGCAAGCGTTGAGCACCCGCGCGCCGTCCAGGTACAGGCTCAGCCCCATTTCGTCGCACAGCGCGCGCATGCGCAGCATTTCCGCCGCCGGATAGACGATGCCGCCGTAGGTGTTGATGCTGCTTTCTATCGCCACCACCTTGGGCGCCGCGTAGAGATTGGACCAGCGCGCCTTGGCCTGGATGGCGATGCGCGCGTCGGCGGCGGTGAGAATGCCGTCCGCGCTATGGTAGGGGTTCAGCACCAGGCCGCTATTGGCGCTGACGGCGGAGGATTCGAAGAAATTGATGTGGTAGCCCACCTCGGTGACGATCTCGTCGCCGGGCCCGGCCAGGCAGCGCAGCCCCACTTGATTGCTCATGGTGCCTGAGGGCATGAACAAGGCCGCTTCCTTGCCGAACAAGTCCGCGCAGTAGGCTTCCAGCTCGCGCACATAGCGGTCTTCGCCGTAGCAATCGTCGCCGATCTTGGCGAAATCCAGCGTCTCCACGTCGCTCTTGCTGACCCGCGTCAGGGTGTCGCTTCTCAAATCGATGATGTCCGGCATGTCTGGTCCCGTTCCTGAAGAGAGGTTGGAGGAGGCGGCAAGGGAGGCGTCCGGCGAGCGGCGGCGAGGACATGCTTGCGCCTTGGCGTGCCAATGAAATGCGAAGCCGATGCTAGGGGCCGGACATCAATGATTCAACACGACTTTCGATAAGGTTGACGCTGCCCAAGCGGCTAGTTATTCGTACGGAGTGCGATTTTATGCTGGAGAACTAACATGGTAGCCACGCCGTCAATCAGCGAGGCCATCATGAGAAACCTGAAATATCACGGCTTGTGGATAGGCCTGTTGCTGCTGGACGTCGCCACGCTGTACGGGCTGTCGCTGCTGATGACGCCGCCCTTTTCCCGCCCGCAGCGCGCCAGCCATTTCGCGCTGGGCCTGCTAACCACCGCGCTGGCGGCCGCGCCGATGATCCGCTTTCTGGTCATAGGCTGGGGCGCCCGTTACGAGGAATTCCGCAACCGCCTCAACAACGGCGCGCTGATCTATTACCTGCGCCAATTCTGGCAGCCGCGAACCGACAAGCACCCGCAGCTGAACGCCTGGCCTCTGCCGGAAAATGGAGAAGTGGAGGCCGCCGCCGAGCAACTGTTCGAGCAGATCTACCGCGAGCACTACGGCCGCGCCGCCTTTCTCACACCGATGGCGCTGATGCTGATCGCCACCCTGTGCATGAGCATGCTCTACCTGCTCGCCGCCAACGGACAGCTGGTCATGCCCTTCAGCACGCAGATCGTCTGCGCCGCCATCGCCGGCGCCTATCTGTTCGTGGTCAGCGATATGGTGCTGAGCGTGCGCAAGCGCAGCCTCAATGTGGCGGACGTGTACTGGTACGCGCTGCGCATGATGCTGGCCATTCCCATCGGCGCGGCCGTCAGCGCCGCCGGGTCCGCCGAGGCCGCTTCCGCCGCGCAGACCGTGTCCGCCTTCGCCGTCGGCGCCTTTCCGATGGACACCCTGTTCAAGCTCTTGCGCCGGCTGGCGACGCTGAACCTGAACGCCAAGGAACAACCGCAGGAAAACGACCAGTTGATCCAGCTGGAAGGCGTCACCGCCAATATCTCCGCCACGCTGGCGGCCGAGGGCGTCAATTCCATAGAACAATTGGTGTGCCTAGACCCGGTGCTGCTCTCCATCCGCACCGGCTTTCCGTTCAAATTCGTGCTGAGGCTGGGCTCCCAGGCCATCGTCTGGCGGCACTTCGGCCAGCACGCCGCCGCCCTGTCCGCCATGGGGCTGGCGGACGCGCCCGCCATCGTCACCCTCAACGAGATGCTGAAAAAAGAAGCGGGCTCAGCGCTGCGCCAGCAGGCGGACAATGTGATTGCCGACATCGTCGCCCAGCTGCAAGCCAAAGACGGCGTCGCGCTCTCTGCCGACACCGTCAAATTCAACTTCCGCCAGATAGGCAAGGAAAACTACACCCGCTTTCTGATGGCGGCGCAAAAACAGGCCGGCCACGCCCGGCCGCCCTTGCGGCCGGTGCACGGTTTCCCGCACGCGGCCTGAGAACCTGTTCATAGTCTGCCGCGCGTCGGCGATACGGCGTCTCAGGCCTGGGCCTCCAGCACGCATTTGGCGATCTGCGCGTCCTGCACCGCCAGTCCGGTCAGGTCCGCCAGCGTGATCTCGTCCTCGCTTTGCCGGCCCGGCCGCTCTCCGGCCAGCACCTGGCCCAGCTCCGCCAAGCATTCACGGTCCAGCAGGCCGGCGGCCAGCGCGTGCGACGCCTCGCCGTAAGCCGCGCACTGCGCGATGGAATCCACCACCACGCGGTCCGCTCCGGCCACCAGTTCCACAGCTAATTCCTGCTTGCCGGCAGCGTCCGCGCCCACCGTGGTGACATGGGTGCCGGGCTTCAACCAGCCTGCTTGCAGAATGGGGCGAGTGGACGGCGTGCAGGTGACGATCAGCCGGCAGGCGCGCGCCAGCGGCTCCGCGTCCAGCGTGGTCCGCACACGGTAGCCCAGCGGCTCGAACTCGGCGGCGAAAGCCGCCAGCTCGGTCTCGGAACGCCCCCACACCCACGTCTCCCGGCACGGCGTGACCGCCTGCAAGGCGCGCAATTGCAAGCGCGCCTGCAAGCCGGTGCCGACAATGCCTATCGCCTCCACCCGGCGCGGGGCCAAGACCCGCGCCGCCAGCCTGCCGGCCAGCGCGGTGCGCCAGGCGGTGAGCCAGCCCTCGTCCCGCAGCAGCGCCAGCGGCGCGCCGGTATGGGCGCAGAAGCACAGCACCAGGCCCTGATTGCTGGGCAGGCCTCGCTTGGAATTATCGTAAAAACCGGACGACACCTTGACCGCGAACAGGCTCTCGCCCTCCACATAGCCGGATTTCACGCAGCAATCGCCGTTGGCTGCGGCAAAGGCGAAATGCTGCACCGGCGGCAGTTGTGTACGCCCGGCGGAATAGGCGATGAAGCCCTGCCGCAGCAGCGCCTCCGCCCGCTCCAGATCCAGCCGCGCCAGAATCTCGTCCTTGTCCAGCGTCCTCATGCCGCCACCGCGCTCAGGAACTTATCCAGTACGATGTTGCGGCCGCACAGCACCACCGCCACCTTCTTGCCTTCATAGCTCGGCGCCAGTTGCAGCAAACCCGCCAACGCCACCCCGGCCGCGCCCTCCACCATCCAGCGTTCGGTTTGCGCCAGCAGCCGCAGCGCCGCGCGGATGTCCGCCTCGCTCACCAGCGCGCCATGACGGATCAAGTCCCGGCACAGCTCGAAGGTCACCGCGCCCGGCTCCACCCCGCCGGCGGTGCCGTCGGACAGGGTGTCGCCCTCGTCCACCTCGACGATGCGGCCGGCTTGCAGGCTGGCGTGCATGGTGGCCGCCGTCTCCGGCCAGCAACCCACCATTTCCGCGCCCGGCGCCAAACGCCGCATGGCCGCGCCGATGCCGGAAATCAGACCGCCGCCGCCCACGGAGACGAAAACCGCGTCCAGCTCCGGGCATTGCTCCGCCAGCTCCATGCCCACCGTGCCCTGGCCGGCCACCACCTCCAGATCGTTGTAGGGCGACACAAAGGGCAGACCCGCCCGCCGCGCCGCCTCGCCGGCGCTCAGTTCCGCCGCCAGCGCGTCGCCGTCCACCAGCTTCAGCTCCGCGCCCAAAGCGCGGATGGCGTCCAGCTTCACCGCGGCGGCGGACGCCGGCGCGTACACCGTTACCGGCACACCCAACAAGCGGCCGGCCAGCGCCACCGCCTGGCCGTGATTGCCGGTGGACGCGGCGATCACCCCGTCCCGCCGCGCCACCGGGTCCAGCAGCCGCAGCTTATTGCTGGCGCCGCGGAACTTGAACGAGCCGGTGCGCTGCAGATGCTCGCACTTCAGATACACCTCGCAACCGGTCAAGGCGGACAAGGCCAAGCTGTGCTCCAACGGCGTGACCGACACCTGCGGGCGGATGGCCAGGTGGGCGGCGGCGATGTCGTCAAACAGGGAATCCAGTTTCATGCTTGCTCCTTCAGCTCTTTCAAATGCTTGAAAACCGTGGCGCGGCCCATGCCCAACACATTAGCCACGTAGTTGGCGGCGTTCTTGCCGCGAAACGCGCCCTCGTGCAGCAACGCCTCCACCAGCTCGCGCTTATGCTCGCGGTTGAGGATGGACAGGCTGAGCTGGCGCTGTTGCAGCCAGCCGTGGATGAAGCGGTTGATGCGTTCCTGCCAGTCGTCCTCGAACAACAAAGCCGGCTGCGCCACCAGCTTGCTGCCGGACAGGAATAGATCCAGCGCCGCCCGCGCGCCCTCGAACACCGAGATGTCCAGGTTCACGCACATCATTCCGAGCGCGGCCCCGGCGTCGTCGCGCAGCACCACGCTGATGGAGCGCAGTTTGCGGCCGTCCCAGTTCAGCTTTTCGTAAGGGCCGATCACCGTCGCGTCCGGCGTGTTTTCCAGCTCGTCCAGGCCGGAATCGTCGCCCAGCTCGCGCTTGGAGAAATTGTTGGCGATATAAGCCACGGACTGGGTGGCCAGGTCGTGCAACACCACCTCGGCATAGGGATAGAACAAGGTGGCGATGGCGTCGGCGATGGACTGGTAACGGGACAGCATGGCGGCACTCGCATTGGATCGATGAATCCATCGTAGACTTAACAATCCAAAATGTAAACAAAAAAGTCCATATTGGACTAAAAAATACAAATAATCGTAAAAATAAAAGCCGGCTCAGCCGGCTTCGGGATCAGGCGCAGGCGGTCAAATCGCCCGCCCCAAGCGCGATCAGCGCCCCAATTGCAAACGCGGCGCGCCAAACGGCACCGGCTCGCCGTTGGGATAGGCGTGCGGCCACACCAGCGGCGGCGTGCTCCAGGCGAAGTCCTGGCCCTCGAACTCAATGAAATAAGCCTGCCAGCCCGGCTGCGAGGCGTCCGGCTTGAACTCGAAGCGGCAGCTGCCGCGGCGGCACTGGCCCTCTATCCCCTTGGGCTGATAACGAATGCCGGAGTTAAAGCGGAAATCCCGGCTCGCGGGGTTATGCGCCAGCCACAGCGTCGCCTTGCCCGCCTCGCGCTCTGCCACGCTAACGCGCAGCCTGCCGCTGGCCGGGTCCGCGTCCACCTGCGCCCGTGGCATGGGCTTGCCGGCCAGCCAGCGGCGCATGAACTGCCGCAAGGCCTTGCCGATCTGATCGCCCTTCACATAGTGCGACTGATTAGGCAGATAGCGCAGCTGGGTGGGACCGGTAAAGGCCGGCAAATAGCTCCAGGCGGAATCCGGCACCGCGAAATCGTCGCCGGAGGCGGAAATCATGTACTTGCTCAAACGCGCCATGTCGGCGCGGTAATTGACCACGTCCTCGAAGCGCAACAAGGCGTCCAGGCCGGCCCCGCCCTGCAATACGTCCTCGGTGATGCCGTTGCGCTGATAATCGCGCAACGCCGCCGGCCACTGCTGACCGTAGCTGTTGTAAACATGGGTGAAGTTGTCTCGCACATTCCAGAAATCCGCCACCACCGGCACGATGGCGCTCACCCGCTTGTCGTTCAAGCCGGCCAACCAAGTGGCCCAGCCGCGCTTGGACGCGCCGGCCACCACAAAACGCTCGCTGCCCGGCAGGCTGCGCTGCAAGGCGTCCATCGTCGCGCTCACCGCCTGCGTCATCGGCAGATGCAGGGAGCTAAAGCGCTCCGCCTGCGGCTGATCCACCGTCTTGCGCCAGGTATAGGCCACCAGCGCGTCCTCGCGGCCGGTGGGCTGCTCGTCCAGCTGCAGCTCCTGATTGGGCACGAAATACAGCTCGGCCACCGGCACGCCCAGATCGCGCGCCAGCGCCTCCGCCGGCAAGCGGTCCGGCAGCTTGGGCGGCTGCGCGTGATTGCTGCCGCCGTTGACGTACAGCAACACCGGGGTGCCCGGCTTGCGATTCAAAGGCAGGGCCAGCTTGTACTGCTGTTCCCACAGCGGCGCGTTGCTGCTAATGCCGCTGCCGGCCCCCGGCCATTGCTGAGACACCATCCGGTACATGCGCACCTCCACCCCGTCCTCCACCACCGAGCTGAGCAGTTCGGCCGGCTGCTGGCTGGCCTTGGCCTGTTGCAGATAGTCGGCGACCACGGTGGAGGCGGGTTGAACCGGCAAGGACTTGGCCGGCGCGACGGCGGGCCATGACAAGCACAACGCGGCGCAGGCGCGCAGCGCAAGGGGGAGAGAAATGTTCATCGGCGGAATGTATTAATTGTTAGAGAGTAGGTGCTAGATTTTGCAGGGATTAGGGTAAACACTCAAGCGTCACTCCACACGCCCGCGCCAAGCGTCCTTTACGGCCATGTTTCCATAACAGCCGCCGCTGCGGCAGAGCTTGGCCTGCCCCCATCATGACGACGCCCATCGATGACTAGGGTGAGGCCAAACCCCTCAAACGCATGGATCGGCCGCTCCTGCCGCCCTCCCCGCTGTGCTCTATAAAGAAGCCATATCCTTGAGCCTGGCCGCGCGGCCGGGCCTGGCCGGCGGCTTGCCGGCGCATTCATTCGACAGGCGGGGGAGCTCCATGCGGCGGCGCGCGTTTTTACTGGCATCTCTGGGCCTGCTGGCCTGGCCCCGGCTGGCGGCGGCCGCGACGAAACCCGCGGTGACCCTGGTGCTCAAATCGCTGAAAAACCCCTTCTTCAGCGTGATGACGGCCGGCGCGCGCAGGCACCACTCCCAGCACAGCGGCGACTATCAGCTGACGATAGACGGGGTGCAGGGGGAGACCGACCTGGCCGGGCAAATCAAAATCGTTGAAGCCTGCATTGCCCTCCGCGAGCAGATCCTGCTAATCACGCCGGCGGACTCCCGCGCCATCATCCCGGCGCTGATCAAGGCGGTGCGAAGCGGCCTGCTGGTGATCAACCTGGACAACAAACTGGACGACCGGGCGCTGGCCAGCCACGGCGTCAACATTCCCTTTGTCGGCCCCAGTAATTTCAGCGGCGCGCGCGCGGTGGGGGACTATGTGCTGCGCGCCTTGAAGCCGCGCAGCAAGGTGGCCATCATCGAGGGCCTGCCCGGCTCCATCAACGCCAAGGCGCGTAGCGACGGCTACCGCGAAGCGATAGCCAGCGCCAATATGACGCTGACCGCCCTCGCCTGGGGCGACTGGGAACGGGAGCCCGGACGAGCGGCGGCGCTGAAGCTGATGAAACAGACGCCGGACCTGGCCGCGCTCTTGTGCGGCAACGACAATATGGCGATTGGCGCGGCGCAGGCGGTGACGGAATTGAAGCGGGACGGCAAGGTCTTGATAGGCGGCTACGACAACATCCCGGAGATGGCCGCGCTGCTGGCGTCCAAGCGCATTTACGCCACCGCGGACCAGCACCCGGCCTTGCAGGCGGAGTACGCCATCCGCCTGGGGCTGGAATCCTTCAACAAGCGGCTGACGCAAAGCGAGATGCAGAGCATTGTGCGCACGCCGGTGGATCTGGTGAAGTCTTGAGCCCGCCGCCCGCGTTCAGACGGCTGGCGGCGGCGCTGGCCGGCGCCGCCTGCCTGACCCAGGCCCAGCCGCTGCTGACCGTGGTGGCGGACGCGCATCCGCCCTATCTGACGCCGGCCCGAGACGGCCTCGGCGGCCCCTACGCCGACGCCTTCCGCTACCTGACGACCAAGGCCGGACTGGAGGTGGCGCTAAAAAGCGTACCGGCCAAGCGCGCGTATTTCCTGGCCGCGGCGGAGAAGAACACTTGCGCGCTGGATGTGAACTTCGACCAGGGCAAGGCGGAAACCGTCAGCTATGTGGCCGCCATCTCGCCGGTGGTCTTGCAGGCCTACGTGGCCCGCGGCAACGCGGCGCCGTTCAAGAATCTGCGCGATATGCAGGGCATGACCCTGGGCACAGTGGACATCGCGGAAGCGCGCGATCTGCTCAGTTCCGCCCAACTGAGCTACATCCCCATCGCCAAGCCGGCGCTGGGTTTCAAAATGCTGGCGGCCAAGCGGCTGGAGGTCTTCGTCAGTGACACCCCGCCCGCGGCGGAAGACGGCCCGCCGCCGCGCAAGGCCTTGGCGCTGACGCCGGCCGAACGCTGGTTGATTTGCCATCCGGACACGCCGCCGGCCATCCTGGCCAAGCTCAGGCAAGCCTTGCGCGCCGGCCTGTTCGCCAAGGAAACCGCCTTCATCTGGGACAAATACCGGCTGCACGACTTGTTCCTGGAAACCCAGGCCTCCTGGGAGCGGAGCCGGCCGTAGCAAGCCGCGCCCACGCGGAAAACGCCCTCCAACGCATCGCCGGGCCGCCTGTCCCAAAGCGCAGGCACGCCCCATGACCAATGCATTAATCTTCAACGATAAATCGCGCCCAGCCCTGTTGGCGCAATAACTTACAGCCGCCCGCTTTTAAAACTTCAAGCCGGGCCGATAAAGGCCCCTACTCTCCGACAGCGCGTCTGTTTCCGCGGCGCTTGGTAAAACTGCCAAGCGCGGCCGCGCTGCGCCGCTCTCGCTTCCGGCTATGCTGGACGCTCGACAAACTTGCGCGAGATGAGCGATGAAAAGCAAGATGGCGGCAGCCGCCGCGATCACGGCGCTGCTGAGCGGCGGCGCCGCGGCGGCCAATTGGCAGTTGGCATGGCAGGACGAGTTCAACGGCGCGGCGCTGGACAGCGCCAAGTGGCGGCTGGAATCCGGCCCCGGCCCCTGGGGCCTGCACGAACTGCAGTATTACACCACCGGGGACAATGTCACGGTGCGCGACGGCGCCTTGCATATTGCCGCGCGGCGGCAGGCTTACGGCGGCCGCGACTATACCTCGGCGCGCCTGCGCAGCCAGGCCGCCTGGCGCTACGGCCGGATTGAGGCGCGCATCAAGCTGCCTTACGGCCAGGGCATGTTTCCGGCGTTCTGGATGCTGAACCAGCGCTGGGATCAGCCCGCGCATTACGGCGAGATCGACATCCTGGAAATGGTGGGCAGCGAGGCCGGCGCGGAAAACGCCACCGTCTGGGGCAGCGCGCACCGGCCCAAGCCCGGCGCGCCGGCCGGGACGGTGCAAACGGCGTCGGCCTCCTATGTCACGCCGGATCTGGGCTGGTTCAACGACCGTTTCCACGATTTCGCCGTGGAGTGGTCGCCGGCGGCGATCCGCTACTTCGTCGACGGCCGGCTCTATCAGACGGTGACGATGAAAACCGACGGCGGCGACGGCTGGAGCGCCTTGCAAGAACCGGCCTTCATCGTGCTGAATCTGGCGGTGGGCGGGGATTGGGCCGGCGCGCCGGACGCGTCCACGCGCTGGCCGCAGGAGATGGTGGTGGACTATGTGCGGGTGTACCGGGACGCGGCGACAAGCCCAACGCGCCGCGCGCCGGCATCGGCGGCATCGCCGCTGCGCTGAGCCGTCATCCCCCTGTCACAGGCGGCGGGTAGATTGGCCGCAGGGTTCAGGAACCAGTCCTCCCCTCCTTTGTATCTATCGATGTCCTCTTGCCGCCCCCAGGGGCGGCTTTTTGTCGCCTCCGGCGACACGCCTGAATAAAAAAACCCGCCGATTCCGGCGGGCTTGTTCTCGCGCAACGGCGACGCGCTCAGCTCATATCGCTACGGCGGTAGAGGCTGAGGCCGATGGCCAACACCGCCAACATGCCGGCGCAGCTGCGGTTGATCCAGCCCATCACGCGGGCGGAGAAGGTGCGCATCGCGTGACGACCGCCGTAGGCGTAGATGAACATCATCACGCAATCCACGCTGGCGGTGACCACGGCCAGAATCAGGTATTGCGGCACCGCCGGCTGGTCCTGGCGGATGAACTGCGGCAGGAAGGCCGTGAAAAACAGCAGGCCCTTGGGATTGGACAAGCCCACCACCAGCGAACGCAAAAACGTGCCGCGCCCGCTAGCCTCGCCGCCCTGCTCGCTGGCCGCCAGCGCCTGGGTGGGCGCGCGCCACATCATCCAGGCCAGGTAGACCAGATAGGCGGCGCCGCCCCATTTGACGATGGAAAACAATTGTTCCGACGCTTGCAACAACGCGCCCAGGCCGCAGCCCACGGCCGCGATCAGCAGCAGATCGGACAGCACCGCGCCGGCAAAGCCGTAGCTGGCGATGCGCATGCCGTGACTGGCGCCGTTGTTGAGCGCCAGCAACATGGACGGACCGGGGGTGATCATCACGGCGCTGACGGCGACGATGTACAGCAATAAGGTGGCGAAACTCATTCAAAACTCCAGGACGGCTATCATCTATGACTTGGCGCGGCCACCCGAAAACAGTCGACGACGAAGGCGCGCGCGAAACGCGGCGTCTTGGCATGAAACAGGGAACGGGGTGTTGCGGACAGGGGCGGCAAACAACGCAGAGCCGGCATCATAATATAAAAGCCGGCGCGGCTGTAGTGGCATATTGGCTTATGCTTATGCGCTTAAAGAAGAAGCGCTCCCTCTTTACCTGCCAGTCACGCGTATCCGGCACGCCCCCGGCTCTTCAGTCTCGTCGCCGGAGGCGCGCCTCGCTCAGCCCTCGCGCCGCTTCTCGTACAACAGGTCCCCGCCCTCGGCCGGGCCGGCCTGCCGCCAGCCCTGGCGCCGATAAAAACCGTTGGCGCGGATGGCCGCGTCGCCGTCGGTGGTCAGCCGGATCACCGGATGGCGTTGAAACAGCGCGGCCTCGGCCTGGCTCAGCAGTTGCCGGCCCAGGCCCAAGCCCTCGAACTCCGGCTTGATGAACAAGGCGAACACTTCGCCGGCGTCCAGGTCCGCCATGGCGAAGCCGGCCGGCTGGCCGTCCTGTTCCGCGATCCAGGCGCAGGGCGCGTCGGCGATGGTTTCGGCTATCGTCTCCGGCGTGATGCCCAGACCGGCCAGTTGCTCAATGGAAAGGTGGTTTTGCCGGACGCTGGTGCGGATGTCGAACAGCGCGGCGATGTCGGCGCGAACGGCCGGACGGATGGTGGAACGCATGCTTTTCCTTGCGAGCCGCGGCCCCCCGGATCGGCAGGCGGCTCTAAATTAAAGAACATAACCGGGCTGGGTGGGACCGCCCGCCGGCGGCATAGTTCACCCACCGTGGCCCCGCGCCGGGAACCCGCGGCCGGCCCGCCGCTCCATATTGCTATGCCGTCCGCAAGCGCGGGCGGCCCCCTACCAAGGAGCCGTGTTGATGCGATTGATTGCGCTGCTGTTGTTTGCCCTGTTGGCCTACTGGCTGATCCGCCGGGCGTTGAGTGCTTCTCGGCCGGAGGCGCCGCCGACCAACCCCGTCTCCGATACCGAACGCGCCTGCCAGGTGCTGCAAATCGCCTGGCCCTGCTCCACGGAGGAGCTGAAAGCCGCTTACCGGGCGCGGATGGCGGAATACCATCCGGACAAGGTCAGCGCTCTGGGCCTGGAGCTGCGCGAACTGGCGGAACGCAAAAGCAAGGAAATCAACGCCGCCTATCAACGGCTGCTGCCCTTGTGCGCCAAGCGACGCTGAGCGCGGCTCTCCAACGCTCAAGCCGTCCTTCCGGTTGACCCCGCAACAAAATCTTCATCAAAACCTCTCCTGGCCGAAACATGCGCCCACTATGCTGGGCCGGTTTTTTTCATGCCCGGAACATATCATCATGCGCACCCTCAGCCTGACCCTGGCCGTGACGGCCGCCATCGGCCTGGCCGCCTGCGGCAGCAACGGCGGCCCCGCCAGCGGCTCCGCCAACAACAACCAGGGCCTACGTCCCGTCGCCAAGAACGTGATCTTCTTCCTGGGCGATGGCATGGGCATCAACACCACCACCGCCGCCCGCATCTACTCCGTGGGCGAAGACGGCGAACTGACCATGGACACGCTGCCGGAAAGCGGCTTCGTCAAAACCTTCTCCAACGACGCCCAGGTCACCGACAGCGCGCCGTCCATGTCCGCCTACATGACCGGCGTGAAGATGAACAACGAAGTCATCTCCATGTCCACCAACACCCAGGCCAAATCCCCCACCGCGGACTTCACCTCCAACTGCGGCAGCGGCAACGGCCAGCCGGTCAGCACCCTGCTGGAGCTGGCCAAGGCCGGCGGCAAGGCCACCGGCGTGGTCACCACCACCCGCGTCACCCACGCCACCCCGGCCGCCACTTACGCCCACGTCTGCCACCGCGACGCCGAATCCGACATCGCCGCCCAATTGGTGCCGGGCGGCGCGCTCTTCAACGCCAAGCTGCAAGACGGCGTGGACGTGGTCTTCGGCGGCGGCCGCCAGTTCTTCCTGCCCAAGGCCGCCGGCGGCAAGCGCGCCGACGGCCGCGACCTGGTGGCGGAGCTGAAAGCCAAGGGCTACGGCTACGCCGCGGACAAAACCGGCTTCAACGCGCTGGACCCGGCCAAGACCACCCGCGCCGTGGGCCTGTTCACCAGCAGCCATATGAGCTACGACCTGGACCGCGACGCCGCCAAGGAACCCAGCCTGGCCGAGATGACCGCCAAGGCCATCTCCATGCTGGCGGACCGCAAGGACAAGCAGGGCTTCTTCCTGATGGTGGAAGGCGGCCGCATCGACCACGCGCTGCATGAAACCACCGCCAAGAAAGCGCTGCAGGACACCGTGGCCTTCGACCAGGCGATCAAGACCGCCATCGACGCGATGAAACAGCGCGATCCGGACCTGAAAAACACCCTGATCGTGGTCACCGCGGACCACGACCACACCCTGGTGCTCAACGGCTACGCCCAGCGCACCGGCAAGACCACGCCCAGCAACCCCGGCGTGCTGGGCCTGGTGAAAAACTACAGCAACGGCAGCGTGGCCACCGACGCCGACGGCATGCCCTACTCCATCATCGGCTTCGGCAACGGTGAGAACCGCGTCAACGGCAACCGCAACGCCGCCACCGCGCTGACCGACGCCGCGGTCTCCGCCAACGATTACCACCAGGAAGCCGCGGTGCGCATGCCGGCCGGCGGCGAAACCCACGGCGGCACCGATGTCTTCATCGGCGCCATCGGCCAGGGTTCGGACGTCTTCCAGGGCTTCCTGGAGAACATCGACGTGTTTGGCCTGGTGAAGAAAGCGGCCGCGCTCTGAGAACCTGTTTACGATCTCGCGAGCAAGGGCGAGACAAGGCGAAAATGGCTGAAAAGGCGGAGTGTACACACGGTACACGAGCATTTTGAAGACATTTTCAACGCCGTATCGCTGACGCGTAGCAGACCGTAAATAGGTTCTGAGCCGCCGCCCCCAAACGCTACACAAACCCATACAAGAGAACCGCAATGAAACCGATGATGAAACCGCTGCTCAGCGCCGCCGCGCTGGCCGCCGCCCTGCACGCGCTCCCGGCCCAGGCCGCGGGCGAAGCCAAGAACGTGATCTTCTTCCTGGGCGACGGCATGGGCCCCACCACCGTCACCGCCGCCCGCATCTACAAATACGGCGAAGCCGGCAAGCTGAACATGGAGCAGCTGTCCCGCACCGCCCGCGTCAAAACCTTCTCCAACGACGCGCAAACCACCGACAGCGCGCCGTCCATGTCCGCCTATATGACCGGCGTGAAGATGAACAACGAAGTCATCTCCATGTCCGCCGACACCCGCGCCATCGACCCCAACAGCAACGGCACCGGCAACTGCGGCAGCGGCAACGGCCAGCCGGCGACCACCCTGCTGGAACTGGCCAAGGCCAAGGGCAAGGCCATCGGCGCGGTGACCACCACCCGCGTCACCCACGCCACCCCGGCCGCCACTTACTCTCACGTCTGCCACCGCGACGCCGAATCCGACATCGCCGCCCAGGCGGCGCCGGGCGGCGTCGGCTACAACGCCAAGCTGGGCGCCGGCCTGGACGTACTGATGGGCGGCGGCAGCAAATTCTTCCTGCCCACCGCCTCCGGCGGCAAGCGCCCGGACGGCCGCAACCTGCTGACCGAGATGCAAGCCAAGGGCTACACCCTGGTGAGCAGCGGCAGCGAGCTGGCCGCCTTCAACCCGCAGTCCGGCGGCAAGCTGCTGGGCATCTTCAACAAAGACCACATGGACTACGAGCTGGACCGGGTGAAGAACAATCTGAACCAGCCCAGCCTGGCCGACATGACCGCCAAGGCCATCGACACCCTGGCCCGCAACGGCAACGGCTATGTGCTGATGGTGGAAGGCGGCCGCATCGACCACGCGCTGCACGGCACCAACGCCAAACGCGCGCTGGAAGACACCATCGCCTTCGACAACGCCATCAAGACCGCGCTGGCCAAGGTGGACCTGAACAACACCCTGATCGTGGTCACCGCGGACCATGACCACACCATGACCATCAACGGCTACGCCAAGCGCGGCAACCCCATCCACGACATCGTGCGCGGCTACGCCGACGGCAAGGAATCCAAGGACGCGGACGGCGCCACCTACACCGCGCTGGTCTTCGGCAACGGCCCCAACCGCAAGGCCAGCCGCGTGTCGGTGGACTCCGCCACCGCGATGGGCGACGACTACCAGCAGGAAACCGGCATCCGCCTGTCCAGCGAAACCCACGGCGGCGGCGACGTGATGCTGATGTCCGGCGGCGCCGGCTCCAAGGGCTTCAAGGGCGTGATGGACAACACCAAGGTGTTCGGCCTGGTGAAAAGCGCGCTGGGCCTGTAAGAACCTGTTTACGATCTGCTGCGCGTCGTGAAGCGTTGCACGGTGAGTACCAGCTCAAAATGCTCATGTACCACGTGTACATTCCGCTTTTTCACTCGTTTTCGCCTTGTCTCGCTCTAGCTCGCGAAATCGTAAACAGGCTCTAAGCCCCCGCCCCCGCGACGAGCTCCGCGCCGGCGCCGCTCCAAGCCCGGCGCGGCCGTCCCGGAGGCACCCATTCGGCTTGCCCACGGGCAAGCCTACTTTTACGCACGAAGAAAGACCGCGATGAAAATCCTGCTGCCGCTGGCCCTGCTGACCCTGTCCCCGGCGCTGCGCGCCGCCGCGCCGGACCTGGTGGCCACCATCAGCTACGAAACCGTCACCATCGGCAACGACGGCGTGGAGAAAACCATACGCTATCGGGAAAAGCTGACCCGCCAGGGCAAACACGTTTGGCGCGAACGGCTGAACGCGAGCGCCGGTGGCCATGACCACGATCATGGCTCGGAAGACGGCCACGATCATATCGACTACGCCGCCGCCAGCCGCCACGTGTGGTTGGACGCCAAAGGCCAGCCGCGGCTGGAATTCGCCGTGCCGCAACAGCGGCTGCTGATACAGGTGGGCCAGCGCGAATGGAGCGACGTGGGTTTCGACGGCTCCTGGACCCTGGCCAGCCAGCTGGTGGACATTGAAAAACTGAAAGGCTTTACCGTCGGCCCCGGCGCGGACGGCAGCCGCTGGTATCGCAAAACAGCCAAGGGCCACAGCAAGCAATTGCAGTGGAGCGCGCGCTGGGCGCTGCCGCTGCGGGTGGAGTCCCGCTCGCAGGACGGCCGCCATCGCGAAAGCATGCGCGTGGACATCCGCCCGCTGGCCGCCGGCCAGCCGCTGCCTTGGGCGCAAACCGGGCGGCTGCGCGGCAAGGACTATATGGACACGCTGGACTGAGCCATTGCCCGCGCCGTCCTTCCGGGCCAGGCATCCTGGCCTTGGAGTCCGTTCGTGGGCCGCTGCGCGCGGCGCAGCGCGCCATGCGAGCAAGCCGCTTTCCCAAGCGGCCTCGCCCTAGGCAGAAGCGTGAACGCGCCCCAACAACTGGCAGGGCCAGCCGTCCACGTCGAATGCGGCGATGCGCTCATAACCGCAGGACTCGTAAAAACGCGCCAAGGCCCCCGAGCCCCCGCCATAGCAATCCACGCGCAAGCGCTTGACGCCGGCCAGCCTCGCCTGTTCGTCCGCGAAAGCCATCAAACGCCGGCCGACGCCCCGCGCGCCGGAGCGGCGGGAAGCGACCAGCAAGCGCACGTAGATTTCGGGCTCCGTCGCGGCCGGCGCATAGGGCATGGCCTCTCCCAGCACCAAGGCGGCCAATACGGCGCCGCCTTCATCCTCCGCCACCCACGCTCCCGGCAGCGAGCACGCCTCGACCACCCGCTCCACTTGTCGCGGCTGGCCTGACCACGGCTTGCTTCCCCATTGCTCCGAGTTGCCCATGGCGACGAACCAGGCAATGATTTCATCGAAAATTTTCAATACCGCGGGCGCGTCGGCCGCGCTCGCGCGGCGGATGACCAGCCCGTTCCACTCCACATTCGCCATATGGCCGTCCTTCACTGAATGCTCGTCAAGCGGGAGGCGGCTTCTCCGACTCAAGTCCCGTTTTTAAACGCCTGCTCAGAGTCTCGCGCACAAGGGCGAGACAAGGCGAAAACAAGCGAAAAAGCGAAGTGTACAAGAGACATATGAGCAAGTTGAGCTTGTTCTCAACGCCGTATCGCCGACGCGCAGCAGACTTTGCACAGGCTCTGAGAACGTGTTTACGATCTCGCGAGCTAAGGCGAGACAAGGCGAAAACGAGTGAAAAAGCGGAATGTACACGTGGTACATGAGCATTTTGAGCTGGTACTCACCGTGCAACGCTTCACGACGCGCAGCAGATCGTAAACAGGTTCTAAGGCAACACCCCCAGCAGGGACCACAACCGCCGCGCCTCGGCGTCGCTGTCTATCAGCTCCGCCAGCAGCTCCCGCAAAGGCTTCTCCCCCCACTCCACCGCGCGGTAGATCAGATAGGGCACCGGGCTGTGCGGCTCGGTGCGCGCCAGATAATCGGCGATGCCGCGCAGCTGGCGGTAAGCGTCCTCCCGCCCCTGCGGCTCGCGCTGGGCGAAAACGGGCGCGGACGCCGGCGGCGACGCGCTGTTGCCAGCTTCCACGGCGGCCGGCGTCGCGGCGGTCTCGGCCTGGTCGACGGCCGCGCTCTCCGGCTCCGGCGGCGGGCCGGGATGCAGGACGGCCAGCTCCTGCAAGGCCTGCGTCGCCTGCTCCAGCGCCTGGTTCAGCGGCGCGTAGGACGGCGCGTCCGCGCCCATGCGCTCGTCGCACCAGGCCTGCAGCCGCGCCAGCCATTGCCGGCTGCTCGCCAGCGCGCCGCGGCTATCCTCCAGCACAGCCGGCGGCAGCGCGCGCACCCAGTCGTTCAGCTTCTGCTGCTCGTGGCGCGCCTGCTCGCGCTCCAGCTTGCCCTCGTCGCCGCCGGCCAGCAGCCGGCGGTTGAGGTCCTGCCACTGCCGCAGGGTCAGCGGCTGCCGCTCCTGCGGAGGCGGCGCGTCCAGCAGCGGCACTTGGGCCGCCAGCGTGGCGGCATAGGTCTTGGCCATCCATTCCAGCGGGCCGGTGCGAAAGCTCAGATCGTCTTGCTGCGGCAAGGGGTGCAGGGTGTCCCAAAACTGTTCGCAACACTGCGCGCTCAGCGCCAGCGCCGCTTCCAGGCCGGGCAAGCCCAACAGGTGCAGCCAGGATTCGCCCAGCCAGCCGGCCACCATCAAATCCTTGCTGCGCTCGGCCAAGAGCGCGGAGGCGACGCGTTCCACGCCGGGCCAGTCCGCCCGCTTCAAATCGCTTTCCCAGATGCCGGCGGGCAGGCTGGGGTCGTCCTCGCGCCGCAGTTCGCGCAGTTGGTCGTATTCCGGCGCGTAGCGCAGCGATTCGCCGCCGGGGCTGTCCGCGGCGATGGGTTGCAACAGGGTATCCAGACGCGACGTGGCGCTCATGGCCGTTTCCTCATGGAGTTCAAAGCACGCATCAACTGCCCTCTATCGCGGCCAGCCGCGGGTTGGCTGCCATGCGGAACGGCGACGGCGGCGCGGTGTAAGGCAGGCTGGCTACGGACAGGCCGCTCTTGCCGCCCGGCGCTTGCAGCGTCAGCCGCAAAAACATCTGCGCGTTGCCGCTGCCTTGCAGCGCCGGGTTGCGCACCGGCAGCGCCAGCATCAGGCCCACGTCGTTGAAACCGTCCGCGTTGTTAACCCGCAGCGGTGAGTTGTTCTCGCGCAGCAAACGCAGCAAACCCCATTGACCACCGTAGTTCCAGCTGGCCAGCCGGTCGAACACGGTCAACCCGCTTTGCGTTGAATCCTCCTCCGGCGCCTGCTGCGACTCCTTGGCCCAGCGCAGGGTCGCCGTCACCGGCTGACCGATGTTCCAGTGCAGGCGCTGGCCATCGCCGCCGGGGTAGCGCAGGCGCTGGCCGCCGCTGGCCAGCGTCCATTCGATCACCTGGTCCGCCGCCTGCTCGTGCTCGCGGTCGGTGCGCCAGCGCACTTCCACGTCCACGCCCTGCCACGGCCCGCCGCCCTCGCGGGCGAACATCGGGCCCAGCCAGCCTCGCGCCGCCTTGGCCGCGTCCAGGAAGCGCCGCGCCGCCTGGGCCTGACCGGATTTGAGGTCCTGCAGGCCCGCGGCGGCCAATCCGCCGCTGTCGTCCATCAGCCGCATGAATTCCGCCACCCGCTCCGGCGCGGCGTCCGGCGCGCCCAGCTTGGCGGCGAAGGGAAAGCGGTTGGCCAGATATTGATTGAAGAAGGCGCTCAGCTTCTGGTAGGCGGCCGCCCCCGCCTGGGTCCGCAACGCGCCGCAGCGGTCGCTGGCCAGGCTGACCAGGGTCTGGGCGCGGTCGGAGAAGACGTTGCCGGCGGCCGGCAGTTCCACCTGGTCCAGCACCGCGCGGCAATTAGCCACGTCCATCTCGTTGAAATCCTTGACGATCATGGTTTCCAGCACTGCCGGCGCGCTGTTTGCGGCTTTTTCCTTGTAGTGGCGCAGTTCGATCGCGGCGTTTTGCCAACGTTGCTGCAACTGCTGATCGCTGACCGACATCGAGGACTTGTGCGAGGCCAGCCAGCTCAGCGCCGGCGCCTGGGCCTGGGTCAGATTGCCCACCAGCTCCAGCTGAGCGCCCAGGTATTGCTGCAGCTCGCGCGCGCCGCCGGCGCGGAAGGCGCGGGCGCCGGCGTTGCGCGAACCGTCCCACCAGCGGAAGCTGCCCTGCAGCGGCTGATACACCCCTAGCCCTTGCAGGCTGCGTTCCGCGTGGCGCAAAGATTGCAACGCGCGCCGGTCCATCTCGCGCAGCACGCTGTCGCGGAAAGCGGGCTGGGCCAGCTCGTCCAACGCCGCCAGCACTGGCGTGGCCGCCTTGGCCTGGGCGTCGAAGGCGTTGCCCTCGTCGATGGAGCCGCCGTTCAGGCCAACCGACGGCTCGGCGCGGCGGCCGCTCAGGGCGGCCCACATCGCCCGCGCCGCGCTGTCCTGCAAGGCGCGCTCCAGGCCCTTGCGGTAGGCCGGCGGCATCTGGCCGGCGCTGCCGGCCACGTATTTCTGGTAGCCGTCGTAATGGCGTAGCGACGCCGCCATCGCCTCCGCGTCCATATTCGCCAGCCCGCCCGCCGTCGGGCCGCTCTCGCCTTGCGCCCGCGCGCTGGCGACGAAGTCCTGTTTCAAGAGCGAGGCCAGGGTCACGTTCAGCTTGAGCACCTGGTCCTGCAGCTCCAGTCCGCCGGACGGCCCTTGCGCCAGCAGCGCCGAAGTCGCCCCCACGCCGCCCAGCCAGCGCTTGCGGAACTCCTGGCGCGCCACCGCGGAGTAGTCCGCCACCCGCGCCACCGCGTCGCGGCCTATCAGGCTGGATCGGCGCGCGCCGTCCAGCATCGCGCTGTAGCCGGGCACCAGGTCCTGGCCGGCGGCGCGGCTCCAGGCGCTGTTGGTGGCGTTGACCAAGCTTTGCAGCAGGCCGATGTGACCGGCCACGCTGTCCAGTTCCGGCAAGGAGTTGCCCTGACCAGACTCCAGCATCAGCAGCTGTTTCTGCAATTGCTGTGCGGTGAGGTCGAAGGTCTGGTTGGTGTAGAGCTGGCCGAGCCAGGCTTGCATTAGCGCGCTGAAGTGATCGCCTACTTGCGGGCGGATCTTGGCAAGGTCGATGGGCGCGGCCACCAGTTGATCGCTGGACAGCAGGATGCGGCGCAGATTGTCGCGCTGGGCGTTCTGCGGCGCGCGCAGGCTGAGGCCGAACAGGCCGTTGGCCAGCTCCGCCGCCTCGTCCAGCGTGGTGTTGCCGTCGTTCACCGCGTGGTTGAACTGGTTGACGCGCTGTTCCAGCTTGACCGCGTCGCCGGTCAATTGCCGCGCCAGCAAGTAGGCCGGCCATTTTTCCGGCGCGGCGGTGTCGTCGCTGACGCTGTCCGCGCCGGCTTCGCCCAGCCGCCGCAGTTGTTCGGCGTCGCGCAGCAGCCGCTGTTGCAAGGGCAGCATCACCGAGCGGCGCAACGCGTATTCGATGGTTTCGTCGATGCGGCCGTCCACCGGGGACATCAGGGAGGTGGGCAGCAGCAAGGTGCCGAAACGGCGCGACGGCGCGTCCTTGAGCGCGCGCCAGAAGGCGGCGACGCTTTGCCGCGCCGCGGCGTCGTTGCCCAGCTCCGGCCGCGGCCCGCCGCGGTCCAACTGCAGAATGCGTAGTTGGCGGCCCAGGGCGTCGGCGTCGTCGGTGGCCGCGTGCCAGTACCAACTGATGCCGGCCAGCCACAGGGCGGCGAACAAGCCCATGCCGAGCAGGGTCCAGCGATGCCAGCGCTGGCGCAGCCGCAAGATGCGCGGCACCGGCTGGGCCAGGCCCTGCTCCGCCAGCACGCGCTGACGCAGCAGCCTGCCGGCGAACAGAGGCAGCGCCGGCGGCGCGGCGGTGTCTTCCAGATCGCCTTCCGGCGCGGCCTGGGCGCCGGTGAAATAGATGCCGCGCAATTGCGGCGCCTCGCCCAGCGCGTTGCCGCGGAACACCGGGTCGCACAAGGCTTGCAAATTGGCCCGCACCGCCTCGAAGCTGCGCGGCAGCAGGTACAAATCCGTGGACACCCCGCCTTGCAGGGCGCCGAATTCGGCGATGGTTTCGCTCAGGGTCAGCCGCAGCCGCGTCAAGGCCTGTTCTATCCAGTCGGATTGATAGGCGGCGCTGGCGGCGTAGGGCGAGGACCAGCCCAGCATCGCGTCGCGCGCTTCGCGCGGCAGCGCCTGCGCCAGCTCCAGGAAACCCGGCGCCTGCTCGGTTTCGGTCACCACCAGATAGATGGGCAGGCTCAGGCCCAGCCGTCTTTGCAGATCGGCAAACTTCTTGGCGGCGGCCAGGCCGGCGCTCACCGCCAGGTGCTCGCTCCACAGCTGGCTGGCGGACACGGTCCAGATCAGCGCGTCCAGCGGCCGCGCGGCGCGGCTGCGCAAGAGCACGCCCAAGAGCCTCCGCCAGGCGGACAGCGGCGCCAACGCGCCTTCCGGATGGCTGAACATATCGTCCGGAATCACCAGCACCGCGCCGTCCCCGCCGTACCACCAACGGCCGAACCAATTGGCCTCGCCCTCGCTTTTCAGCTGCAGCGAGGCGCACAAGGCCTCCACATTGCGCACCCGGTCTCCCACCGCCAGCACCCAGGGGGTCTGGTAGCGGTCTTCCGCGCCGATCTCGCGCTCGAAACGGCGCACCGAGCCGCGGAAGCTGCGCCGCGCCGGATCGGCCTCGCGCCGCAACCACCAGATCAACGCCGCCAAGGCCAGCAGGATCAACAGGGTCAGCAATACAATGCCCAC
This sequence comes from Chromobacterium fluminis, assembly GCF_011602385.1. NCBI lineage: Bacteria > Pseudomonadati > Pseudomonadota > Betaproteobacteria > Neisseriales > Chromobacteriaceae > Chromobacterium > Chromobacterium fluminis. The sequence continues at coordinate 53,105 of NZ_JAAOMA010000027.1, forward strand.
TATGGTCTGTATCGTCATTTGCTTTGCCCGTCCCCGTCCGCCCCGCGGTACAGCATGGGCTCCACTCTCGATACGATGTCATGCCAAAACGCATGTCCCACCACCGACATGCCCACCAGGATGGCCGCCACGCCCAGCGCCAGCCGGAAGCCGTCCGGCAGCATGCGCCGCACCGTCAGCCGCAGCGGCGGCACATTGCTGCTGCGCTCCAGCGCCGGCGCCAGGCTGCGGATGTCGGCGTCGCGCTGGTAGGCGAAGGCGAATAGCTCGCGCCGCCATTCCTCGTGCTGGGCCAGCCCGCCCGACCCGCGCAGCCGGCCGTAGAAGCCCAGGGTCAGCGTTTGCAGGCAGACATTGGCCAGATCGCGCCCGGCCGGATCTCGCTCGCGCAAGACCCGCTCTATCAGCGCCGGCACCTTGTCGCCGGCGGCGCGGCTGCCGAACAGCCGCTGCTCCAGCGGCGTGGCCTGCCACAGGCTCTGCCCCGGCCAGTCGTCGAACAGCAGGCGCTCGTCTATCAGGGCGACAAACAGATACTGCAAGGCCTCGATCTGGCTTTGCCCGGCCGCGCCCACGCGCGCGCCGGCGGCGCGGCTCAAGCGCCGCGCCAGCAGCCCGCCCTGCTCGGCCGCCAGTTCGGCGGCGGTTTCGGCCTTGTGGCCGCCGCCGGCCAGTTCCCGGAACACTTGCAGCCATTCGGCGTAAGCGTCTTCGAAAGTGGCGCTCAGCGGCGCTTGCGCCAGCGCCCCCAGCCGCTGGGACAGCGCGCTATCCAGCATGGCGTTCTCCATCGGCGTCCTCGCGCGGATCGGCGACGAAGAGCAGCGCCTCCCACGGCTCCAGCGCCGCGCCGCCGGCCGGCAGCGACATGCGCAGCGGCAGCTCCGGCTGCAACCAATCGCCGCTGGCCAGCAAGGCGAACAGCCGGGTGTCGTCGCCCACGCTATAAGCCACTTGCTCCGCACGGTCCAAGGGCTGGAAGGACAAGCCGCGCATGCGCTGGCGCGCCAGCGTGGCCACGTGCGGCTCCGAGGCGATAATGGCCTGGCCCAGCCATTGCTGGGCGGCGGAATCCGGCGCGCCGCCGGGCATGCGCAGGCCAACGATCAAGCGCCCGCTGTCGCGCGCGGCCTCCGGCAACGAAATCCAGAAACCTTCTTCGTCGCGGTTGAACGGCAGGCTGCGGTAGCCAGCGCGCACCCGGTCCAGCGCGGCGGACAGCCAGTTCAGCAACGGCTCGTAGCTGGCCAGCAGTTCCTGGTAATTGAAGGCGGGGAACACCGGCGCGCCGGCGCCCGGGTCCAGCGCGGTCAGCGAGCCGGCCATGCCGGCCAGCAAGCCGAACAGGGCGGCGGGATGGGCCACGCGGCTGCCCAGCGCGGCTTCCACTTCCGGCAGCCGCGCCCACAGCGCCGCCAGCTGGCGGCGGATTTCGTCGATATCGTCGTCCTTGCCGGCCTCCTTGGCCTGGCGCAGACGTCCGCTGAGGAACACGCATTTTTCGCGCGCCTTGGCGCACAGCGCCGCCACCTTGCGCCCCAGCAGGCTGTCCGGCAGCAGCCGCGGCGACGGCGGCGCGTAAGCGCGGCGGGCAAAGCCGCCGCCCTGCTGGGCGATGCGCAGCAAGGGCAGGCAGATCATGTCGGCGCGTTCGGCCTCGGTAACCAGGCGGATGTCCGGCCGCCACAGCGTCAGGCTGGCCGGGTTCTCCCCGCTGCTCAAATCCGGCACCCCCTCGCTGTTTTCCGAGCGAAAACGCCCGGCGGCGGGGTCCAGCCGGCCGGCGCGCCACAAGGGCGGCAGCGCCAGATAGACCGTCACCGTGCGGCCCGGCGCCTCCGCCGCGGCGGCGGTCACGTCGCAGCTGAGCGCCGCGCCGTCGCCGGCGTCGAAGCGCAGCGGCAGGCCGTCCGGCAACACCGCCTCCAGCGCGGACACCCGCGCCACGCCGCCGGCCAGCGCCGCCTCGTCCAGCTCCAGCTCCAACACGCCCCAATACAGCGGCTGGGCCGCCGCCGCCAGCGCCGCGGACACTCCGTCCGCCCTCAGCGCCTGCCATTGAAAATGCTGGGGCAGCAACTGCATCCCCTCGTACCAACACACTGCCTGTGGCACTGCTTTCAAACCGCTCTCCCCCCGCTACGGCTCCATCAGCCGCATATTCTTGCTTTCAAAACGCAGCCAGACCTTCTTGCGCGTATCCAGGCTCAGCCGGTGCATGCCCGGCCCGGCGTAGCCGGCGTACACCAGCAGGCCGGCCGCGGATTCGCCGCGTATCGGCACATCCTCGGTTTCCAGGTGCTGGCCCGGCACCAGCTCCAGCTCCCACACCTTGAGATCCGCCGAGTAGTCGCGCAGCAACTGCTCGCGCTGTTCAAACCACTTGGCCGCCGGCAAGCCCAGCAACAGCTTGTACAGCTCCGGGTCCTTGGCGGCGACGAAATCCACCGCCAGCGGCGTGTCGTCGTTGGCCATGCTGACCACGTCCAGCGTGGCCGCCTGCAATTTGACCGAAGGGCCGAAGCCCAGCGACGAGCATCCGCCCACGCCCAGCGCCAAACAGCAGAACAGCCCGGCCAGATACCCGTTGCGCATCCGCATCACCCCAACGCCGTTATCCATTGCAAATAATATTGGCAAAAAAACGCCGACAGTTCTATAGGAATTGTTAAGCCATGGTCATTGAAAAATGCAATTTGCAAGCATTTGTCAGCAAAAAGGACTTCCATGCAGCGGCTTTAGCCGGCTTCAATGGAAAAGAGCGACCAGGCCCGGCCGGGCAACAATGGTCTGACAATCATGCAATAACGCCAAAGCGGACCGGATACGCGGCCCGCCGCCGGCGTCGTTAGCTTCCCAACCGATCGAGGTCTGTTATGGCAGAGAGCACACAGCACAAGCTGGACCGGATTCGTCCGCCGCGCGTGCAAATCACGTATGACGTGGAAATCGGCAACGCCCTGGAAAAACGGGAGCTGCCGCTAGTGGTAGGCATCATGGCGGACCTGGCCGGCAAGCAGGAGCAGCCGCTGCCCAAGCTGAGCGAGCGCCGCTTCGTGGAGATAGACCGCGACAACTTCAACGCCGTGCTGGCCTCGCTGACGCCGCGCGTCACCGCCCAAGTGGACAACGCGCTGTCCGACGACGGCAGCAAGCTCAACGTGGAGCTGAAGTTCAATCACTTCGACGACTTCGACCCGGTCAACATCGTCAAGCAAGTCACCCCGCTGCGCCGGCTGTACGAGGCGCGCCAAAAACTGCGCGACCTGCTGACCAAGCTGGACGGCAACGACGAATTGGACAAGCTCTTGCAGGACGTGGTGGCCAACACCGAGGAACTGCAAAAGATCAAGAGCGCCCGCCCGGAGGCCCCGGCCGCCGCGGAAGCCGCGCCGGCGCCGGACGCGCCGCCGGCCGCCTGACGCCCCGCTCGACCACCTGATACCGGAGACACCTCATGGCCAAGACCCAAGCCGAAGCGCCCAGCGGCGACGCCGCCTCGCTGTCGCTGCTGGACCGCATCATCCAAGAAGGCCGCATGGCCCACGACGACATCCAGCAGGAGTACGCCAAGGACCTGCTGTCCGAATTCGCTACCCAGGTGCTGGACGAAGGCATGGCCATCGACAAAGACACCGTGGCCATGATCAACCACCGCATCGCCATCATCGACCAATTGCTGAGCAAGCAGCTCAACAACATCCTGCACCATCCGGACGTGCAGAAGATGGAAGCCTCCTGGCGCGGCCTGCACTTCCTGGTGATGAACACCGAAACCAGCAGCCGCCTGAAGCTGCGCCTGCTCAACGCCACCAAGGACGAGCTGCAGAACGATCTGGAAAAGGCGGTGGAATTCGACCAGAGCGCGCTGTTCAAGAAGATTTACGAGGAAGAGTACGGCACCTTCGGCGGCCACCCCATCAGCCTGCTGATCGGCGATTACGAGTTTGGCCGCCATCCGCAGGACGTGGCGCTGCTGGAGAAGCTGTCCAATGTGGCCGCCGCCGCGCACGCGCCGCTGATCTCCGCCGCCAGCCCGCGCCTGTTCGACATGAGCAGCTTCACCGAACTGGCGGTGCCGCGCGACCTGTCCAAGGCTTTTGAAAGCGCCGAGCTGATCAAATGGCGCTCCTTCCGCGCCAGCGAGGACTCCCGCTACGTCAGCCTGGTGCTGCCGCACATCCTGCTGCGCCTGCCCTACGGCCCGGACACCAAGCCCACCGAAGGCATGAACTACGTGGAAGACGTCAACGGCACCGACCACGGCAAATACCTGTGGGGCAACGCCGCCTACGCGCTGGGCCAGCGCATCACCGACGCCTTCGCCAAATACGGCTGGTGCGCCGCCATCCGCGGCGTGGAAGGCGGCGGCGCGGTGGAAGGCCTGCCGGCCCACACCTTCGGCACCGTTTCCGGCGACATCGCGCTCAAATGCCCCACCGAAATCGCCATCACCGACCGCCGCGAGAAAGAACTGGACGGCCTGGGCTTCATCGCGCTGTGTCACAAGAAAAACACCGATCTGGCGGTGTTCTTCGGCGGCCAGAGCGCCAACCAACCCAAGGTCTACAACACCAACGCCGCCAACGCCAACGCCCGCATCTCCGCGATGCTGCCCTATGTGCTGGCCGCCTCGCGCTTCGCCCACTACATCAAGGTGATCATGCGCGACAAGATCGGCAGCTTCCTGACCCGCGACAATGTGGAAACCTATCTGAACAACTGGATAGCGGACTACGTGCTGGTCAACGACAACGCGCCGCAGGAAGTGAAGGCCCAGTACCCGCTGCGCGAAGCGCGGGTGGACGTGACCGAAGTGCCGGGCAAGCCCGGCGCCTACCGCGCCACCGTCTTCCTGCGCCCGCACTTCCAGCTGGAAGAACTGACCGCGTCCATCCGCCTGGTGGCGGAGCTGCCGCCGCCGGCCGCCGCCTGACGCCACACCGAGGGCCCGCCGCGCGGCGGGCCCTATACGTCTGATAACACGGAGAACACATAGCAATGGACGCCATCATTCTGGACCTGGGCAGCGACATCAAGGGCGAGTGCAAGCTGGAAGGCTACGCCGACAAGATCGAAGTGCTGTCCTACAGCCACAACGTGGCCATGCAGGTGACCAACGACGTCAGCAACACCGAACGCACCTCCGGCAAGCCGCATATCGGCGAATTCAGCCTGACCAAGTTCACCGACAAATCCACGCCGGAACTCAACGCCTACTGCTGCCAGGGCAAGAACATCCCCGAGGTCAAGATCACCATAGGCCGCAACGCGGCGGACAGCAGCGGCAAGGTGCTGCCCTACATCGTCTACACCCTGACCAACGCCATCCTGTCCAATGTCAGCGTCAGCGGCGGCACCGGCGGCAAGCCGGTGGAAAACCTCTCGCTCAACTTCACCAAGATCAAGTGGGAGCTGACCACCCAGAAAGACACCGGTGCCAAGGACGGCAACGCCGCCGCGGTGTGGGACCTGGCCGCCAACAAGTACTCCAAGTAAACCATGCGCCAGCCCGCCCAGTTCCGCCCGGGTCTGTTCGAACTCCTGGCCGACGCCGAACCGCGGCAGCGGCTGGAGGCCGAGCCGCTGCGGCGGGTGGACCGCCGCCGGCTGCAGGAATCGGTGCGGGCGGAACTGGCGCGGCTGCTGTCCAGCCGCCGCGCCGAACAGCCCTACCTGGCCGAACTCAGCGTCATCGACTACGGCGTGGCGGACTGGAGCGCGCTGCACCCTGAACGCGCCGAAGACCGCCAGCGCTTGGCGCGCGAGATCCGCCAGGCGATACGCAGCTTCGAACCCCGGCTGGCCGCGCCGCGCGTCAGCGTGGACACCGTGCCGGGCCGCGGCCTGCTTCTCAGCGTGCGCATAGACGGAGAACTCCAGGCCGAGGGCAGCCGCTGGCCGGCCGCCTTCGTCGCCGAGCTGGACCCGTCCGGCGCGCGGCTCACCGCCTGCGAGGACGCCGGCTGATGGAATCGCTGGACCCGCGCCTGCTGGACTACTACCAACGCGAACTCGCCTACCTGCGCCACGCCGGCGGCGAATTCGCCCAACGCTACCCCAAGGTGGCCCACCGCCTGCAACTGAGCGACGGCGAATGCCCGGACCCGCAAGTGGAGCGGCTGCTGGAAGGCTTCGCCCTGCTGTGCGCGCGGCTGCAACGCCGGCTGGACGACGACTACTCCGAACTCACCGACGCGCTGCTGGAACAACTCTACCCGCACGCGCTGCGGCCCATGCCCTCCTGCGCCATCGCCCGCTTCGAGCCGGACCCGGACAAGGGCAAGCTGGACGCCGGCTACCGCATCGAACGCGGCACCCCGCTGTTCGTGGCCACCACCGCCGGCGACAGCCTGCGCTTTCGCACCAGCGCCGCCGTCACCCTGTGGCCATTGCGGCTCGCCGCCGCCAACCTGCTGACCGAGGACGAAGCCCAGGCCGCCAGCGGCCTGGCCCAGGCGCGCGCCGCCCTGGTGCTGCGGCTGGAGAAACTGGGGCCGGAGCCGCTTGGCGCGCTGCCGCTGAACAGCCTGCGCATCCACCTGGCCGGCTCCCCGCTCAACGCCGCCGCGCTCTACGACCTGCTGTCCGCCCACTGCCTGCAAATCAGCTGCCGGCTGCCGGAGCGGCCCGGCCTCGCGCCCTCCATCCGCCCCGGCGCGCTGCCGCGCGCCTGCGGCTTTGGCGCCGACGAAGCGCTGCTGCCGGCCGAGGACGGCGTGCACCCGGCGCACGCGCTGCTGGCCGAATACTTCGCCTGCCCGGAAAAATTCGCCTTCTTCGACCTGCCGCTCAGCCTGCCGCGCCAAGCGGAGCGGCAGCTGGAAATCGTCATCGCCTTCGAACGCGCGCCGGCCGGCCGCCTGGGCATCCAGCACGGCGACATCGCGCTGGGCTGCGCGCCGGTGATCAATCTGTTTCCGCACACCTCGGAGCCGCTGCGCCCGGACGGCAGCCGCAGCGAATACCTGCTGGTGGCCGACGCCCACCGCGACCACAGCGTGGAAATCCACTCCATCCGCCAGCTGCGCGCCGCCGGCCCGGACGGCGCGCGCCGCATCGCCCCCTACTTCGCCTGCAGCCACGGCGAGGGCGGCGACGGCCGCTACTGGCACGCGCGCCGTGTGCGCGGCCTCAACCGCCTGCGTCCCGGCAGCGACATGCTGCTCACCCTGGTGGACGCCGATTTCGACCCGCTGGCCGCCAGCGAGCTCAGCCTCACCGCCGAACTGCTGTGCACCAACCGCCACCTGGCCGAGCAACTGCCGGCCGGAGCGCCGCTGATGTTCGAACTGCCCGGCCCGGTGGGCCAGGCGCGGCTGCTGCGCCCGCCGCGGCCGCAAACCGAAGCCTCGCTGGACGGCGCCTCGCGCTGGAAACTGGTGTCCCAGCTCAGCCTCAACCACCTGTCGCTGAGCGAAGGCCCGCAGGCGCTGGCCGCGCTGCGCGAAATGCTGGCGCTGCATAATCTGGGCGAACAGCCGGCCGCGCGCCGCCAGATCGAAGGCATCGCCGCGCTCGGCAGCGAACGCATCGTCGACCACGTCGGCGCCGACGCCTGGCGCGGCTGGCGCAACGGCCTGCTGCTGACGCTGGAGCTGGACCCGGCCTGCTTCGCCGGCGGCAGCCGCGTGCTGTTCGCCGCCGTGCTCGCCCACTTCTTCGCCCTCTACGCCCACGCCAACCGCTTCGTGCGCACCCGACTCGTCCACCAGCAACAGGAGATCCAGACATGGCAGCCGCCGCCCGGCCCCAGCCTGGTTCTGTAGCCGAGCGGCTGCTGACGCGGCCGCAGGGCTTCGAATTCTCCCAGGCGGTGATGCTGCTGGAACGGCTGACGCCGCAGGCCGCGCCGCTGGGCCAGGGCGCGGACCCGGCGCGCGAAGCGCTGCGGCTGCGCGGCCCGCTGCTGCCCGCCTTCGCCGCCAGCGAACTGAGCGCGCTGGAGCCGGGCGCGCTGGGCGGCGACGCGCAGGACGGCCAGCCGGCGCTCGATGTCGAATCCTTCGGCCTGGGCGGCCCGGACGGCCCGCTGCCCTACGCCTACCAGGAATGGCTGCAACAACGCCGCCAGGACAAAGACCACGCGCCGGCGGAATTCCTGCAACTGTTCCAGCACCGGTTGCTGGCCCTGCTCTACCGCGCCCAGCGCAAATACCGGCTGGCGCCCAGCTTCGCCGCGCCGCGGCTCAGCCCGGCGCGGCCGCTGCTGCTCAGCCTGTGCGGCCTGCTGCCCGCCGGCCTGCAACAACGCCAGGCGGTGCCGGACGCCGCACTGCTGGCCCGCGCCGCCCTGCTGGCGGACCACCGCCGCTCGCTGGCCGGCTTCGCCGCCTTGGCCAGCCGCCACCTGGCCGCGCCGGTGCAAGCCAGCCCCTACGCCGGCGGCTGGCGCGAGATCCCGCCGGCCAGCCGCACCCGCATCGGCCCCAATGGCCTCAACGCCGCACTGGGCCAGGGAGCGCTGGCCGGCCGCCGCGCCTGGGACGAACACGCCGGCATCCGCCTGACCGTGGGCCCGCTGGACCCGGCCGGCTACCGCGCCTTCCTGCCCGGCGGCGAACGCCACCGCGCGCTGGCCGCGCTGGCGGACTTCTACTTTGGCCCGGACCTGGACATCCAGCTCAGCCTGCTGTGGCAAGCGCCGGCCGCCGCGCTCAAGCTGCAAGCCCGCGCCGCGCCGCGGCTGAGCTGGGACAGCTGGCTGGGCGGCCCCGGCGGCGCGCGGCGGCTGGACACCCGGCTGCAACGGCCGCCCCCGGCCGGCGAGGAGCCGGCATGAGCGCCGAACTGTCCGAACTGGTGGCCCGCCTCAACCCCAGCTGCCGCAAGGCGCTGGAGCTGGCCGCCCAACGCTGCCTGCAGCAAAGCCACTACTACGTGGAAATCGAACACGTGCTGCTGGAGCTGCTGGAGCTGCCCAACGGCGACCTGCCGCTGCTGCTGCCCAAGCTGGGCCTGAGCACAGACCAACTGAGCGCGGAGCTGCGCCGCAGCCTGGACCAGTTCAAGCGCGGCGAAACCCGCGCCCCGGCCTTCTCCAGCCACACCGTGGCCTGGCTCAAGGAAGCGCTGCTGCTGGCCACGCTGCGCCAGCAGGCCAGCATCCGCTCCGGCCTGCTGCTGCTCACCCTGCTGGAGCGCGACGAGCTGCGCAATCTGCTGCTGATCGGCGCGCCCTGCCTGCTGCGCGCGCCGCGCCAGCCACTGAGCGAACAACTGGACGCCTGGGCCGCCGCCTCGCGCGAAGCCCCGTCCGCCTCCGCGGCGGAACCGGCCGGCGCGCTGGCTCGCTTCACCCACGACCTGGTGGCCGACGCCCGCGCCGGCCGCATCGACCCCATCGTCGGCCGCGACGGCGAAATCCGCCAATGCCTGGACATCCTGCTGCGCCGCCGCCAGAACAACCCCATCCTGGTGGGCGCGCCCGGCGTGGGCAAAACCGCGGTGGCGGAAGGCCTGGCGCTGCGCATCGCCCACGAGGAAGTGCCGCCGGCGCTAGCCGGCGTCGGCCTGCTGGCGCTGGACCTGGGCCTGCTGCAAGCCGGCGCCGGGCTCAAGGGCGAATTCGAACAAAGGCTGCAAAGCGTGATGGACGACATCCGCGCCGCCGCCCGGCCCATCATCCTGTTCATCGACGAAGCCCACACCCTGGTGGGCGCCGGCGCGGCCGAGGGCCACAGCGACGCCGCCAACCTGCTCAAGCCGGCGCTGGCGCGCGGCGAACTGCGCACCGTGGCCGCCACCACCTGGCAGGAATACAAGAAATACTTCGAACGCGACCCGGCCCTGGCGCGGCGCTTCCAGCCGGTGCAAGTGGAAGAACCGGACGAAGACAGCGCCGTGGCCATGCTGCGCGGCGTCGCCGCCCGGCTGGAACAACACCACGGCGTGCGCATCCTGGACGCCGCCATCCACGACGCGGTCAAGCTGTCCCACCGCTACATCTCCGGCCGCCAGCTGCCGGACAAGGCCATCAGCGTGCTGGACACCGCCTGCGCCCGCGTGGCGCTGGCCCAGCACGATCAGCCTCCGCAGCTGGAAAACCTGCGCCGCCGCCAGGCCATGCTGGACGAGGAACTGGAGCGGCTGCTGAACGAACAGGCCACCGGCCTGGACCACGCCGCCCGCATCGCCACGCTGCACCAAGACAGCGCGCGCCAACTGCAAGCGATGCGCGAACTGACCGTGCGCTGGCAGGACGAATTGCGCGCGGTGCGCGAAATCCTGCGCACCCGCCAGCAACTTCTGGACTTCCTGGCCAGCGAGCCCGAGCTGCCGGCCGGCGAACCGCCGCTGCTGCTGGAAGAAGCCGAAGACGGGACCGCGACCGCCGACGAGGACGAAGCCGCGGACCCGGCGCTGCGGCTGGCGGAACAACTGGCGCGGCTGGAAGCCGGCCTGGACGCGCTGCGCCAGGACGACCCGCTGGTGCCGGAACACGTGGACTCCAAGGCGGTGGCCGCCGTCATCGCCGGCTGGACCGGCATCCCGGTGGGCAAGATGCTGGCCGACGAAGCCTACGCCATCCGCACCCTGGCCCAGCGCATGGGCCAGCGCGTGATCGGCCAGCCAGCCGCGCTGGGCAAGATCGCCCAACGCATCCAGGCCTACCGCGCCGGCCTCACCGACCCCGGCAAACCGGTGGGCGTGTTCCTGCTGCTCGGCCCCACTGGCGTGGGCAAGACCGAAACCGCCTACGCACTGGCCGACGCCCTCTACGGCGGCGAACGCAATCTGATCGTGGTCAACCTGGCGGAATACCAGGAAGCCCACAGCGTCAGCCAGCTCAAGGGCGCGCCGCCCGGCTATGTCGGCTACGGCCAGGGCGGCGTGCTGACCGAGGCGGTGCGGCGCAAGCCCTACAGCGTGGTGCTGCTGGACGAAATCGAAAAAGCCCACCCGGACGTGCTGGAATCCTTCTACAACGTGTTCGACAAGGGCGTCATGGAAGACGGCACCGGCCTGACGGTGGACTTCAACAACACCATCATCCTGGCCACCAGCAATGTGGGGGCGGAAGCCATCCTGGCCGCCGCGCCCGCCGCCATCGGCCACCCCGGCTTCATCGACCAACTGCGGCCGCAGCTCAACGCCGCCTTCCGCCCGGCGTTGCTGGCGCGGATGACGGTGGTGCCCTACCGAGCGCTGGACGACACAGTGCTGGCCGACATCGTGCGCAGCAAGCTGGAAGTGCTGCGTCAGCGCTATCAACGCGCCACCGGCAAGATGTTTGATTTTGATCCGGGGCTAATTCAGGCGGTGCTGAACCGTTGTCGCAGCGCAGGGGCTAGAGATATTGATAATGTGTTATTGGCGGAGGTGGTGGGAAAATTGGCGGAGTGGGTGGTGGGGTGAGGATTACAGTATGTTTATTTAGGACATCAATATGACTACACTCAAAAATATCAGTCGATTAAAGAACACCCATGGCAGTCAGTTTTTAAACTTAACAGACATCCCATTTTTTTATGCAAAATACAGAATGATGAAAAGACTCGAGCGTCCTAACTTTAGCTCCATGGATGATGAACGCGAGGAAAATATCAGAAAAATGCTGATGCACTTCAACGATCACCCTCCAGCAAATTACAAGGCAGCGCAAAGTGAGTACTTGGTCTTATTAGGTGAAAAGGGATGGATATGGGACACAAAAAACAATGCCATTACCAGCACGGGAACGAGCACTTTTGAGACGTATCTCAAAAAAGAAAAAAGCCCCGCATTGAAATATTGCTTTCTAGGGTGCTGCCAATCAGACCCTGTCGCTCAAAAACTTAGCGAGTGGCGACGAGATGTTATGTTCATTTCAACCAAACATCCAATTAGACTGGGAAAGCCCATACTAAAATCGGAAGTCGTTCACGGTGTAGTGAATGATCACGGAACTCCGTTTTGCCTGGATGATTTTAGCATTTATAAAAATGCAGTCCCTATAGAGGACTTCTTCACGCTTCAACAGTTAGCCAACACACCCTATCTTATGAAAAAAATGCAGGACAGTGAACTATGACTTTTCCTACACCATCTCATTCTGGCCATGTTTTTATAGGCTATCGAGGAGTCAGTAAGAAACACTTTTTTATTGATCAGACCAAATCAATTAGATACATGCCTCCGCCAGCCCATGCCATGGGTGCATCTCAACTTGGCGCTGGCATCTATATAACAGATAGCGTAGAAATAGCATTAGATTATGCTCAAGACTCTGCTTGAAACCTGTACTGCGGAAGCTTTAAAAATAAAAACATTGATGATCATGGCGCACGCTCCGCATTCGAAAAAACACAATGGAAAAAATGGGGACAGGTCCATGCTGTCTTTATCCCGACATCGAAGTACAACAGCGCCCAGGATGGCATCGCTGACTTTACCCACGTAAACATTGACAGGTCGGGAAATTTCATATGGAAAAACATGAAGAGTTATTATGAAAAAAACAAGTCAAAGTTCTTTGGTCTAAAAACACAACTCTCACCAGCCACCCAAACCATTATTTATCCTCCTCACACTGGATCCTTATACGCAAAGGACATTACCAACGACGTCTGTACTTTTCTGGGAAAAGAATAATCTCGATCACAAAACAAGTCATCACCATATACATTAAGCATGAATGACTAAGCAAGATGCTACAACCATTTTCAACAATCACACTCTTCTCACCTTCAAACTGGGCTACCAAGACATATACAAAGGGATATATTTTTATCGACATCAGACGAGGCGCTGAACGCACTGGGCAGTTTCACCTTGGCCGGCTTCAGCGACGTGCGCTAACGCTGAACAAAAGTTCTTCCACCCTAGTTAGCAAGATGGCAGAACAAATTTAGAACCAATGTGATGATTGAAGCAGCACCCAGCAGAGCATCAACTCATTGGAAGCAAACACAGGGAGGCCGCATGATTACCGTAATGACCCTCAGTGGTGGCTCGGGCACCATGTTTTGCAGTTGCAAGAATGGGGACTGCCAAGACCACAGCCTCATTTCCATTACCACTCAAAACCATGAGGTCTATCAGTTCCAATACTCCGCCGGCCATCAAACAATGCATCTCAGAACCGCCAAGGATAAGATCACCCAGTTTTGGGCCAACACCAAAGCCGCGCACATCCGGGTCCGGCATGTGATTTACATCCCCAGCAAGAATGAAGTGGCGCACATTCTAAGAAGCAAGCCGCCGGAAATCGGCATCCCACCAACAAGCACCAGCGGCAGGCCGCCGCCAGCCCATCAGAGCATGGGTTCGGTAGTGGAGATGAAGCCGCCCACCATGACCATGCGCCGCGGCGATGATGTCTTGATTGACATTGGCGGCAGCCATGGCGATGAAAAGGCCTTCTCGCATAAGCCGCTATTAAAAAAAACGCCGACGGCGCAGGGCTTGGATCAAGACAGAATGATCCAATTCATGACAGAGAATAATGGAAAAAACCTGGGCAACTGCGCGGAGGTGGTGGCGGCGGTGCTTGAAGCCGGCATCACCGACGCTCGGGATAGGCCGCTGACCACCGGCTGCACCCTGCCCTTATGCGCTTGCATCTGCTGCTGCCATTCGCCTACCTCGGTGAGCAAGCTGGCCTTTAATATCCAGAAAAACACCCTGGCGCAACTCAGCAAACAAGGCCTGCTTAATGGTGATTTGCTGGGCTACGCCCCCAATAAAATCTCCAGAACCGGAAAAAGCCAGTTTGACGAATTCGACTTATTCGATATCGACTTTGACCAGCTGTCTTACTACCAGAGCGATGACAATTGCTGCACCTCCCTGATTAAAATCATCTGGGACACTTTATCCATGTGCACCTTCAGCACCTACTCCAGAGCGCATGGCGGGGGCCAAGACAAGCAGCACTAACTTAAACGGTCAAGGAGCAACGATGCGCGTAGCCAGCTTCAATCTGGAAAAAAACGGCGAATCCTCGCCGCTGGATAAAAAAGCGCAGGTCGATACCTTCATTCACCAATGCTGCTCCAACGACAGCTGGGACGTTGACGTGGTGTTCCTGTGCGAAGTGCACTCCGCCAGGCTGGACGACTATTACGAGTCTTTACGCAGCGTGTATCAAAATTATGATGTCCACGCCTTTGCCGGCGGCCATTCCAATGGCTATATCGTGATGACCAGGAAAGGGCAGCATCTCGAAGTTGTCAGCCAGGGGCACTTGAAAGGCCTGAACCGGGACCTGATCGCGGTCGTGGCCCAAGGCGTCAACGGCTACACCGGCTTTCTGTTTCTGGCTCACTTCAAATCCGGCCAGGGCGGGCTGACCAAGAGCCAGTTGCGGGACTGCACCAGCCTGGACGGACACTGGGTGGCCACCGGCGATCTGAACCTGGACTACACCCGTGTAGAGGAGCTGGACACCCCCGGCGTGGCCTATGAATGCTGGCAAGGACAGGCCACCCACGCCAAAGGCGGCATCCTGGATTGGGTGCTGGCCTCGGTCGACGTCAAAGTCGCGCCTTTCGACATCAGCGGCTGGGCGCACGCGTTCGATATGAGCGGCCCGGACCATCGTCCCATCGTCTTCGACGTCCTCTGCTGATCCCCACTACCACGAGAACCGCCATGCCCCGCCCCTCCGACAAAACCACCCCGCTGTCGCTCAGCGCCTCCGCGCTGAAAGAGCTGTACCCGGACAGCCTGTCCGGCGACGAGGCGCTGAACGCGCTGGGCAGCTTCACCCTGGCCGGCTTCAGCGACAGCGCGCTGACGCTGGACAAGGCGGTGGCTTCCCACCTGACGCTGAGCCTGCGTCGCGACGACAACACCCGGCCCGTAGACGGCCTGTGCGCGGCGATACGCCAATTGCCGGGCGACGCCACCGCGGACCGTTACAGCGTGACGCTGCGGCCCTGGCTGTGGTGGCTGAGCCTGGCCGGCAACAACCGCATCTTCCAGAACCAGAGCGTGCCGGACATCGTAAAAGCGGTATTCGCCGGCCACGGCTTCAGCGACTACCAGCTGAAGCTGGATGCGACTTATCCCAAGCGCGAATACTGCGTGCAGTTTGGCGAGAGCGATCTCAATTTTGTGATGCGGCTGCTGGAAGACGCCGGCATCTTCTGGTTCTTCACCCACGCCGACGGCAAGCACACCCTGGTGCTGGCGGACGGCAACAGCCATTTCCCGGACTGCCCCAATAACGCCAAAATCCCCTATCTGGGCCAGGACCTGGGCGGGCGCGAGCTGGAAGGCGTGCGCAGCGCCGGCATCAGCCGCCAGGCGGTGGCCGGCGGCTACCGCGCCGGCGATTACGAATTCACCACCGCCAGCGCCTCGCTGTACGCGCAGGCGCTGGCCAAATCCGATCTGCCCAATCTCTACCAATACCCGGGCGGCTACGCCAAGAAGGCCGACGGCGACGCGCTGGCCAAGCAGCGCAGCGACGGCCTGCGCGCCGAGGAGGTGGAACTAGTGGGCGACAGCGACTGCCGCTGGCTGATTCCCGGCCACTGCTTCACCCTGAGCGGCCACCCGGACCCGGCCTGCAATATCGCCTGGGTCATAACCCGCGTCAGCCACGAGGCCGGCCAGCAGCATTACCGCAACCG
>NZ_JAAOMA010000028.1:0-65773 GCF_011602385.1 Chromobacterium fluminis
CCACCGCGGTATTGGTCTTGCGCAGCGTCGCCACGCCTCGCACCGCGCCGGCCGGCGCCACGCCGTCCGCCACCGTCCGTTTGTAACCCTTCAGCGCCGGACCGCCCGGCAAGTTGTCCGCCGGGGTATTACGATGGGCGAGCGTTTGTTCCGAGGTGGAACCCAAGGCCTGGCCCGCCGCGTTGAACCACACGATGTGTAGGGTAACCAAGGCGCGGTGGGCACCGGTATACACCGAGAAGGCGTAGCGGCGTCCGGCTTGCACCGGCACGCTTTGCACCAGTTCCTGATAGGCACCTTGCGGGTGACGACCGGTCTGGTGCAAGTAGACGGTGTTCTCACCGGCCAG
The DNA here is from genome assembly GCF_011602385.1 of Chromobacterium fluminis. NCBI lineage: Bacteria > Pseudomonadati > Pseudomonadota > Betaproteobacteria > Neisseriales > Chromobacteriaceae > Chromobacterium > Chromobacterium fluminis. Next base: position 350 of record NZ_JAAOMA010000028.1, read on the forward strand.
GCCTTCCGCTATCCGCCAGTCGGCGTCCAGATTGCCGCCCACTTCGGCCTCAGCGTTCCACGCGCCATAGCCCCAGCCCGCCACCTTGCCCGGCGCCGAAGTTTCGAACAGGCTGTTGCGCAGCAGGTTGGCCTGGGCGCGCTCTTGCAGGCGCTCCGCCGACAGGCCCATCTGCGCCAGGCTCTTGGCGTAGCGTATGGTGTCCGTCACCCGCCCCGCCGCGTCGTAACGCCGCTCGCTCACATAGCCCTGTGCGTCGATGCTGAAGGTCTGCCGACCCGCCACGTCGTAGCTATACCGCGTGCTCTGCGCCCCCGGCCCGCTCACCGACGCGCCGCGGACATAGGCCGTCGTCTCCCGCGTCAGACCCGGCGAACGGCTCGTCGCAAACTGTAGTTGCAGCTGCGTCCATTCATATTCTCCGCTAACGGTATAGCTGTAGCCCTGCGCCCGGCTGCTTCCCTTCGCGTACAGGTACAACGTGCCGCCGGTCGCATTGCTTACAAATTCCAACACATAGCTCGTGCCCGCCTGGTAGGCCCCCAGCGCCACTTCTCTCCATTGGTCTTTGGCATTGGCGATTTGAGCGTAAACAAGGCCATCGGCCCGGAACAGCACGCCTAGGCGGCCGGTCTTGCCCGTTATGCTCTGCACCATCACATGCAGGGTGTCTTGCAATTGGGTCGGCGTCAGTTCCAGTTGGAAAGCACTGCCGGCAGCTACTATCGCCGTCGCGCTCGCCCCCGCCCAGGAGCCCCCGGCTTCCGGTTTGCCTATCAGCTTCAACTGACCGTTCTCCACCACGCCCGCGGTGCCGCCAACCAACTCGAGTGTTTGCCTCCCCCCCAGCATCGATTGCAGCGCCGATTCGCTCAGCGGGGTCGGCAGCGATACGCTTTGCTCGTAACGCTTGTCCTCCACCAAGCGTCCGGCTGCGTCGTAGACGCGTTCGCTCACATAGCCCAGCGGATCCACGCTGTAACGCAGCTGGTCCTTGCCGTCGTACACGTAACGGGTGACATTGCCCGCCGCATCCGTCTTGGACACCACATTGCCCTGGCCGTCGTATTGGTAAACCGTGCTCTGCTTCAGCCCCTCCGGGTCCACCGTCTCCCGCACCCGACGACCGGCGCCGTCGTATTCGTAGTCGGTGGTCTTCGCCTGCGCCGTCCCCGCCGCTTCCGTCACCCGAATCTGCCGTCCCTGGCCGTCGTAGCCGTAGGTGGTCGTCAGCTTGAGGCCGGCCGGATCGACGATCAGGCTTTGCAGCCGACCCGCCGCGTCGTAGCGGCTTTCGGTCACCCGGCCGTTGGGGTCGGTTTGCCGCAACACCCGCCCTTCGGCGTCGTATTCGCTGCGGCTGCTCAGTTTCAGGCCGTCCGGGTCCACCGTGCTTTGCAGCACCCGGCCCGCCGCGTCGTAGTGGTAGACGGTGCGGGTGCCGTTGGCGTCGATGCTTTCGATCCGATGCCCGGCGTTGTCGTAGCCGCTGCGCGTCGTCCCCGCCGGCGTGGTGGTGCTCAGCACTTGGCCGTCGCGGTTGTATTGGTAGGTCGTCGCCTGACCCAGCCCGTCGATCAGTTTGACGGTGTCGCCGTGAGCGTTCTTCTGGGTGATGGTCTGGACGCCGTCCGCCTGGGTGACGGTGATGCGGCCGCTGGCGTCGTCATAGGCGGTGGTGGTCACGCGGCCCAGCGCGTCGATCTGGCTCAGTACCCGACCGAAGGCGTCGTAGGCCTGGCTTTGACGGCCGCCTTGCGGGTCTTGCGTCACGATCTGACGACCCAGTTTGTCGTAGTCGAGCCGGCGGCGGTGGCCGTTGGCGTCCACGCTTTCGATCGGCCGGCCGAAGGCGTCGTACTGGGATTCCGTCCGCAGCGCCAACCCTTCGGCGTCGCGGGTCTGGCTTTGCAGCAGGCCGCGCCGGTCGTAGCCGCTGGTCTGCCAGCTGCCGCGCGCGGCGTCTAGCCGCAGTTGGTGGCCGACGGCTTCGCCGAAGGCGTTGTAGCGCCATTGTTCGCGTTCGGCGTTCAGGCGGTCGCCGGCGGCGAGGCGTTGGCCCAGGCGATTGTATTGGCTGGTTTCGAGGCGGTCGGCCTCGCTTTGCAGCCCGCCGGGCAAGCCGCTTTGGCTGCCGCCGTTCAGCGCGGCCAGCGCGCCGGCGCCCAGCCGGGTGGCGTAGTGTTGGGTGGCGACGACGTCGCCGAAGGCGTTGTAGCGCACTTCGCTGATTTCGCCCAGGCTGTTGAGGGTGTGGCTGAGGCGGCCGGCGGCGTCGTAGTAGTACAGGGTGCGCGCGCCGGCGCCGCCCTGGCCGTCCGGGCCCAGGCTGGCGGTGCGTTGGCCGCCGGCGTTGTAGTAATGACGGGTGCCCCAGCGCGACCAGACGGCGTCGATTTGCGGGGCGTCGGCGTCGGCGCCGAGCGCGGCCAGCGCCTGGGCGCCTTCACCGCTCAGTTCCTGGCTCACCCGGCCCTGGCTGTCGTAGCGCTTGAGCTGGCGGCGCGCGTCGTCGCCGGCCTGGCGGGTGACGGCGGTCACCTGGCCCTGGGCGTCGTATTGGTAGCGGACGATCAGGCCGCTCGGCCGGTGTTCTTCGCGCAGCAGCCGGTCGGCGGCGTCGTATTGGCGCTGCACTTGGCGGTCGTTGCGGTCGGCCGCCGGGCGCAGCGCGGCCAGGTTGTCGCCGCCGCCGACGCGGGTGGCGTAGCGTATCGTTTGCGCAATCCGGCCTTGGCCGTCGTAAACGGTTTCGTCGAGGTAGCCTTCGGCGTCGATCCGCCCCACCAGCCGGCCGGCGCCGTCGTACAGGCTGCGCGTGCGTTGGTCGGCATCGTCGCGGGACGGACGCAGCGCTTCCAGGCTGTCGCCGGCGCGGGCGCGCTGTGCGTAGCGTACGGTTTCGATCGCGCGGCCGGCGCCGTCGTAGCGGGTTTCGCTCAGATAGCCTTCGCCGTCCAGGCTAGCCAGCAGCAGGCCGTCGCGGTCGTAGTAGCGGCGGCTGACGCGGTCACCGGCCGGGTCGGCCGTCGGCTGCAGTTGGGCGTCGGACGGGTCCAGTTCGCCGGGCTGGCTCGCCAGCGCCACCAGTTGTTCGGCGCTCAGCCGCGTGGCGTAGCGAGTGCTGCTCGTCAGCCGGCCGGCGGCGTCGTATTGATGGCGTTCGACGCCGCCTTCGGCGTCCACGGTCTGGACCAGGCGGCCCAGGCTGTCGTATAGCCGGCGTTCGACGCGGTCTTCCGCCGGATTCGCCGCCGGACGCAGCGCGGCCAGCGACAGCGCCGCCGGGTCGCCGCTCAGCCGGGCGACGTCGATCCGGGTCGCGTAGCGCAGGCTGGCGATGATCTGGTCCTTGCCGTTGTAGCGCCATTCGGTGACGCTCCCCGCCGGGTCGACCTGGCCGACTTTACGGCCCCTGTCGTCGTACAGCAGGACGCTGGCGGCGCCGTTGGCGTCGGTCAGCCTGACCGGCAGCTGGCGCGCGTTGTACTCGGTGCGCGCGGTGCCCAACGGACCGCCGGCGTCTTGCTGCACCACGGAGAGGAGCTGGCCGGCCGCGTCGTAGCTGCTCACCGTGCTCAGGCCGTTGCTCAGGCTGACCCGGGTCTGCCGCTGCGCGTCCTGGTAGACGGTGGTGGTGGCCACGCCCGCGCCGTCCCGGCTGCGCACCACGCGGTTCAGGCCGTCGTAGAGGTAGTCGGCCAGCACCGCGCCGCTGACGCCGTCCAGCTTCTGCAGCAGATTGCCCGCCGGGTCGTAGACGTAGCGCACGCTGCTGTGCCGGCCGTCGGCCACGCCCTTCCCCTCGGCGTCCAGGGTGGCGTAGCGGGTGGTGCTGGCCACCAGGCCGCGCAGGTCGTAGCCGGTGTCGCTGCGTTCGACGCGGGACCGGTCCTGCTTTGCCGCCCAGGCTTGCAGTTCGGCTTCGCCGGTGGCGTCGTCGGCGCCGGCGAACACGCCGCCCTGGTACAGCAGCCGGCTGACTTCGCGGCCCTGGGCGTCGTAGCGGCGCTCTTCCACCCGGCCTTCGGCGCTGAGGCTGAAGCGCAGCCGCAGGCCGCTGGCGTCATAGACGTTGCGCCGGGTGCCGGCGCCGTCGACGGTTTCGCTCAGCAGCTGGTTCTGGGCGTTGTAACGGCGTCGGGTCTGCTGGTTCTGCGCGTCGCGCACGCCGACGCGGTTGCCGGCGGCGTCGTAGTCGAAACGGGCGGTTTGGCCGCGACCGTCGGTGATCGCGCTGACCCGGCCGTGGCCGTCGTAGTCGAAGCGTTGCTCGACGCCGCCGCCGGCCACCCGTTGCAGCAGGCCGTCGCGGTAGTTCAGTTCGGTGCGCAGCCCGGCGGCGTCGCGGACCACGGTGCGCTGCCCCGCGGCGTCGTAGTCGAAGGTGGTGGTCAGCGTCTGCTCGCCGCGCACGTCGCTGACGCTGAGCACGCGGTAATCGCCATCCACCTGCGCGTAGGCGAAGTCCAGCCGGCTGCCATCGCTCTGCTGCAAGCTGGCCAGCCGCTGGCTGGCGCCGTCGTACACATAGCGGGTGGTGTAGACCTGGCCGTCGGCGACGCTGTTGTCGTCGGGGCTGAGGTCGGTGGTGACGCTGCTCAGCCGGTTCTGCTCGTCGTAGCCGTAGCGGGTGCGGGTCAGGGTCTTGTGCTGCTCGCCGTCGCGGTACACGCTGCGCAGTTGGCTCAGATGGCCCTGGGCGTCGTAGTCGATGAACAGCGTCTCGCCGTCGGCGCTGCGCAGGCTGACGATGCGGCCGGCGCCGTCGTAGCCCAGCGCGACGGTCTGGCCGTCGCGGCTTTGCACTTGCTGCAGCCGGCCGGCGCTGTCGTAGCGCTCCTGGCTCTGGCTGTCGCCGTCGGTCCAGATCCAGGCCTGGCCGTCCCAGCGCACGGTGTCTTCGGCGCCGACGCCGCCTTGCGCCAGATACACTCCCCTCGCCGCGTCGTAGCGGTACAGGGTGTCGCTGCCGTCCTCGGCCTGACGGCGCAGTTGCGAGCCGGCGCTGCCCGGGGCGCCGCTGAAGTCGAACAGCTGGCGGCTGTAGCCCAGGCGCCAGTTGCCGGCGTCGCCGCCCTGGCCCTGGCTGTTGTAGGTGCGGACCAGCTGGATCGGCAGGCCGTTGCCGGCGAGGAATTCGTCGCGGCGCTGCAGCACCAGATTGCCGTTGCCGGCGTTGACGTAGACCCGTTCGCCGCCGCGACCGAAGGCGGCCTCGCCCAATTGGCCCTGCCCGCCCAAGGCCGCCAGCGAACTGTTCTGCAAACCCAAACCCACGCCCGACACCACTGCAACCATTATGCGACCTCTCGAAAATCGGATTATTCGAGAAGTCTTATCTAGAGAATTGGGGAAAAGTTTAGGGCGGAATGAAAAAAACTCATATTAAGACGGCGGTACAATTCACACACTACCCCCGCAGCCGGCCGCTAACGCCGCCGGGCGGGTTCAAGCTCCATTCGCTGATCAGCACCATGCCGTCGGCGGCGGCCACCAAGAGGCTCAGCGCGTTGGACAAAATCAAGGAGCCCGGCGGGTAGGCATGGCTCTCGCGCCAGGCTTGCGCGCGGTGCACGTGCACGGTGACGCCGTTAACCGCGGCCAGGCATTCGAAATCGCCAAAGGCCCGGACGCGGCGCATGATGTCTTCCACTGGCAGACTGAAATCCAGCATCCGCTCTTCGTCCCGCCACAGCGGCCAGTAGCTGCTGTTTTCGCCTTGCGGCTGCGCCTGCTCCCACAAGGAGGCGAAGTCGCCGGCCACCCGCCCCGCCAGCCGGTACAGCGCCAGTTGCAGTTTCGCGTCCAGCGATTCATGGGTTTCGTCCGGCCTCAGCGCGAACTGCTCCTGCGCCAGCACATCGCCGGCGTCCATTTCCCGGATCAATTGATGGCAGCTGCATCCCCATTGTCGATGGCCGTCCAGAATCGCCCTCACCATGGGATAAGGCCCGCGGCCGATGGGCAGCGGCGATGGATGGAAGTTGACCGCGTAATTCAGATAAGGCTCCCAGTCCGGCACCCGCCAGTTGTAGCTGGCCACCAGCAAAACTTCGCAGTCCTGCTCCGCCAGCTCCAGCAAATCGCGTTCGCGCATCCGCGACAACTGCACCGGCACGCCCAAGCGCTCCGCCGCCGCCAGCGATTCCTTGTGGTGATGCATGCGATGGTCCACCGGGGTGCAGAACAGCTTCAATGGCTGCCAGCCAGCGTGCAGGAAAACGTCCAGCACCGGCTTGAAGCGGTCGGACAAGGTAATGGCAAAACGCATGGCGGCATCCCGGCGATTCAGAGGGCTGACTTGTTTATACCAAGACCATCCATACCCAGCAGAACGCCTAATGGAAATTAACAGAATCTCGCCTGCCCGCTGGCACGCCGCTTGCATCTACCCACTGGCCAAACCCTTGTTTTGACGCAATAACAGGCTAAACCCGCCGCCTTGCGGCAATCCTGTCCGCCACAGCGGCATGGATTGCCGCCCGTGCCGGCAAACGTCGAAGCCGGGGTGGCGAATGGGAGTCGAGCTGCTCCGTGAAGCTCACGACCGACACTCCACCATAGACTTAGCGGGAGATTATCCATGTCAGTCAGCAACACAAGCGGCATCGACGGCGGCAGCCATGCCTGGCAACAACGCCGGGCCGTTCACCAGCAGCGCCGTCAGGATTTCCAGACCATGATCAACGATGTGCGGCAGGGCAATCTCAGCGGCGCGCAGCAAGCGCTGTCCAGCCTGCAGCCCAACGCGGCCGCGGCCAGCGGCACCGGCGCGAGCAGCGGCAGCGCCCAGGATTTCGCCAGCCTGATCAATTCCATGCAGACCGACGGCAGCGTCGCCAGCGCCGGCGACGCGTCAGCCAGCAATGCCGGCGGCAACGGCGATCTGGCCGTGCTGTTCCAGCAGATGCTGAGCCAGTTGCAGGCGGCCAGCTTCGGCGGTTCGGGCAATAGCGACGCCGACGACGCCTTAAGCGCGCTGAGCGGCGCTTCCTCGGCCTCATCGCCCAACTCGCTGTTCAACAACCTGGGCCAGGATCTGGGCAGCGGCAACCTTAAGCAGGCGCAGCAGGATTACCAGCAACTGCAGCAGGATTTGCAGGCCAACTCGCAACAGAGCCAGCCAGCTCATCACCGTCACCATCATCATGGCGGCGGCCAGGTTCAGGCCGCGCTGAACGCCTACCAGGCCAATAGCAGCGCCGGAACTGGCGCCATCAACCAAGCCCAGACCACTACAGGCTGAGCCCGCCATCGCCCAGGCCCGGCCCGGCGCCGGGCCTGTTTCATTGACTCTTGCGCACACTGATATGAAAGTTCACTCCGTACCCTTTCAGCCTTCCATCCGCGCTCAAGCGACGACCGCGACAGAAGACGCCGCCTTCTCTCCCTCCGCAACCGCGCCGACCACTTCCGAGCCCGAGCAACAGCCGGCGCAGGCCAACCGTCCCCGCCTGGACATGGCCACGCTGGTGCGGCTGCTGCTGATGCAAATGCAGCTCAAGCTCAGCCAGCCCGGCGACGCCGCCGAGGGCACGCTCAAGCTGGCCACCGGACAAGACGCGCCGGCGTCTTCGTCCGGCTCGCTGATAGACGACGCCGGCCAGGCCGCCGCCGCCGACGCGCAAGCCGCCGCAGTTCAAGCCGGCGGCGAAGCCATGCCGCAGACGGCCACGTCCAGCGCCGCCCTACAGGCCTACGCCGGCGCGGGCGCCCCGCCCGGCAAGCCGCTGAGCAGCGCCTGAGCACGCGCCTGTACCTCTATCTACGCCACTGTGCTAACCTGCCTTATTGGCGGCGACGCCCCGTCCGCGCTTCCGCGCGCGCGGCCCGCCGCCCGACCGCCGGCCCGATAGCGGGCCGCTTGTTTACGCAGGATCTGGCGCGCCAATGAAATTGCACTTCACCAAAATGCACGGCCTCGGCAACGACTTCATGGTTGTCGACGGCGTGAGTCAAACCATTCCCCTGAGCGCGGAGCGCATCCGTCAGCTGGGGGATCGCCACTTCGGCATCGGCTTCGATCAATTACTGCTGGTGGAGCCCCCGCGCTCTCCGGACAACGATTTCCGCTACCGCATCTTCAATAACGACGGCGGCGAGGTGGAGCAATGCGGCAACGGCGCGCGCTGCTTCGCCAAATTCGTGTCCGACCGCGGCCTGACCGCCAAATCGCGAATCCAGGTGGAAACCGCCAAGGGCGTGATCGCGCCGGAGTATCTGGGCGACGGCCAGGCCCGGGTGGACATGGGCCGGCCGCGCTTCGCTCCGGACGAGATTCCGTTCCAGGCCGAGCGCGAGGCGGTATGCCACGATTTGCAAGTCGAGGATGCGACCTTGTCGGTCAGCGTGGTGTCGATGGGGAACCCCCACGCGGTGCAGGTAGTCGCAGATGTAGCCTTGGCTCCGGTGACGCGCGTCGGCGCGGCCATCGAAAACCATCCCCGCTTCCCGGAACGGGTCAACGCCGGCTTCATGCAGGTGCTCGCCCGCGATGAAATCCGTCTGCGCGTGTTTGAACGCGGCGCCGGCGAAACGCTGGCCTGCGGCACCGGCGCCTGCGCGGCGGTGGTGGCCGGCATCCGCCGCGGCCTGCTGGACCGGCGCGTGCGAGTGCACACCCGCGGCGGCGAACTGACGGTGGAATGGCCGGCCGACGACGCCGCGGTCACCATGACCGGCCCCGCCGTCACCGTGTTCCAGGGCGAAATCGAGATTTAACGGCCCGCCGCCGGCAAACGGCGGCGGGCTCGCAACAACAACACAGCCGTATAGGGGGTTATGAATCATGCAGACAGATGATGTGCTGGCGTTTTTGGACCAACACCCGGACTTTCTCGCCCACCATGCCGAAAGACTCGGCCTGAAGCCGGGCGGCGCGCCGCAAGACCGCGTGGTGGTCTCGCTGGCGGAACGCCAAATGCTGGACCTGAAGGACCGCAACCGCCAGTTGGAATCGCGTTTGCAGCAGTTGATCCGCCACAGCGAAGCCAACGACCGCATCATCGCCAGCGCTCATCAACTGGGGCTGACGCTGCAGGCCTGCCTGAGTCTGCAAGACATGCTGAGCGCGCTGCCCGCCTGCTTCGCCGAGCATTTCAAGCTGAAACGCATGGCCTTGCGGCTGTGGCACCCGGCGGCGGAATCCGCCGGCCCGGCCTACGACGCCCGCAGCGAGGTGGCCGCGCTGGCGCGCAATCTGTCCGCGCCCTATTGCGGCCCCTACGTCAACGACGACGTGCTGGCCTGGTTCCCCGCCGCGCCGGTGCTGCAGTCCTTCGCCCAACTGGCGCTGCGCGACGGCAAGGGCCAGGCCTTCGGCCTGCTGGCGCTGGCGTCGGACGATCCGCAACGCTTCACCTTCGACATGCACACCCACTACCTGGCCCAGATAGGCGAGCAAGTGTCCGCCGCGCTGATTCGCGTGCTGGAGGCTCAATGACGGCGACGCCCACTGGTTGGTTCCTGCTCGTTCTGGTCGCGCTGTTCTACCTGCACATTCTGTGGCGCTTGATCGCCAGCCGCGACGGCATCGCCCAGCTATGCTTCGCGGCGTCCTTCTTCATCCTGGCGCTGATCTTCCGCGCGGACCCCTTCCTCACCGCGCTGTCGCCGGTGCTGCTGCCCTTCTGTTACGCCTACGCCTGGCTGGGCATCGCCGCCGTGCTGTGGTCCGCCAGCAGCTTGCGGGTCAGCCGGCTTGGCCTGGCCTTCCCCGAACGCCAGCCGCAGCTGGCGGCGCTGATGGCCAGCCAGCTCAGCCTGCATCTGGGCATCGTCGCTTTCTCGCGCCTGCTGGACTGGCGGCCGCTGCTGTCCTACCTGATGGCTCCGCCGCTGATCATGGTCGTCAGCTACGCCTGTTACCGCGCGCTCTTGTACGTGATGCGCCGTCAGCCGGAAGCGCGTCTGCCCTGGACGGTGTTCGGCGGCATGACCGTGATCAGCCCCCTGCTGGTAATGTGGCTGTCCGACTGGCTGGCCCCCATCGTGCTAAGCCTGACCTGAACGGCTTCGCCGGCATGAAAAAACCCGAGTCCTCCGACTCGGGTTTTTTTGACGCCGGACAAGGGCTCCGGCGCTTTATCGAATCCGCTTACTTCTTGCCGGCTTCGATGGTGATGCTCAACTGCAGGTCGTCGCCCACCGCCGGCGCGTAAGCGCCCACGCCGAACTCGCTGCGCTTGATAGTGGCGGTGGCGTCCGCGCCGCACCACGGCTTCTTGGCCATCGGGTGGGAATCCACGCACTTGAAGTTAGTCACGGTCAGCGTCACCGGCTTGGTCACGCCATGCAGGCTCAGTTGGCCGTCCACCGCCGCCAGCTTGTCGCCGTTGAAGGTGAACTTGTCGGATTTGAACGTAATGGTCGGATACTTCTCAACGTCCAGGAAATCCGGGCTGGCGATGTGCTTGTCGCGCGCCGCCCAGCCGCTGTCGTGGCTGGCGGTCTTGATCACGATGTCCACCGAGCCGGTTTTCTTGGCTTGATCCAGCACCACGCTGCCCTTGGTGTCGTTGAAGCGGCCGCTTAGCGTAGAGAAGCCCAGGTGGCTCAACGAGTAGCCGGCATGGGTGTGCGAGCTGTCCACTTCGTAAGTGACCGGGGCGGCTTGCGCGCTGCCCAGCACACCCAACGTCATCACGGCGGCAAACAGAGTTTTCATTTTGGTCGTCACGTCGGTTTTCTCCAGGGTAAAGAAAGGCAAGATCACTTGCCGGTCAGAACGAATTTGTATTTGACGGTCACCAGGTCGGCGATCGCTTCGGTGTCGTCCCAAGCGCCGTCGCCCACCTTGAACTGCAGACGCTTCAACGGGAAGCTGCCCTGCAGCGTGGTCTCATTCCCCGCGCTGGCGGCGGTGAAGGTGGACACCACCTCGCGGCTAACGCCCTTCAGGCTCAAGGTGCCGTGAGTTTCGAACTTGCCGCCGCCCAAGGCCTTTACCGATTTGGCGGTGAAAGTCGCTTTGGGCAGGCTGGCGATATTGAAGAAAGACGCGCCGCGCACCGTGGTGTTGCCGTCGGCGCTGCCCACGTCCACGCTGCCCAGGTCCACGGTGAACACCGCCTTGGTGGCCTCCGGCTTGGCCGCGTCGAAGCTGACGTTGGCGGCGAAGCTCTTGAAGCGGCCCTCGGTCGGCACGTTCATTTGCTTGAAGGTAAAGCCCAGCGTGCTCTTGGCCGCATTCAGCGTTTGCGCGGCCTGGGCCGGCGCCATGGCCAGCGCCACGGCGGCGCTCAGGACGAGAGAAGTCAGAAATTTCATGCTTGAGGATCTCCTTTGCGACAGGACGGCAGCATCCGCGCCAGCGTGGCGTCGCGATCGATAAAGTGATGTTTCAAGGCCGCCAGCGCATGCAGGCCGACGATGGCGACGATGGCGTACGCCATCAGCGCGTGGCTCCAGCCCAACACATGGCCCAACGCCTCGTTCTTTTCCACCAGGTCCGGCAGTTGCACCAGGTTGAACCACACCACCGGGTAGCCTTTGGCGGAGCTCATCAGCCAGCCCACCAGCGGCATCGCCAGCATCAAGGCGTACAACAGCAAGTGAATCAGGTTGGCGGCTTTAAGCTGCCAGGCCGGCTGACCCGGCAAAGGCGTCGGCGCGCCGCGGCGCGCGCGCCAGATCAGGCGCAGCACGGCCAGCGCCAGCACGCTGATGCCCACCCATTTGTGCCAGGCGATCAAAGAGGCTTTCAGTTTGAAGCTGGCCGGCGATGTGATCTGCATGCTGTTGAAGTACCAGCCCATGATCAGGGCGGCAATGATCAACAGCGCAATCAGCCAGTGCAAAGCAATCTGTGTCGGACTGTAGCGTTGCATCGAGTTCCTTATTACAAATGAGCGGCAAATTAAAACCTGTCATGCCGGTTAATCATAAAAGCGCGCCCATTGCCGTCATAGCGAAATTATTAGCGCAAAAGATTCAAATTTTCTGAACAACTACCAGGCAATACAATAGCAATTGAGATTGGGAATCACTATGAATAGCAAACGACGGCAAGGTTCCCGTATGCGATATAAAACAAAAAACCGCCAGGGGCAAAGCCCGCTGGCGGTTTCTAGCCTGTCTCAAAAGCCGGTTAACGGCTCTTGACGAAAGGTATGCCTATCGCCTTGGGCGCCACCGCGCGGCCAACGAAACCCGCCAGCAGCAATACGGTCAGCACGTAGGGGATGATCGCGATGGCCTGGGACGGGATCTGGCCGATGCCCGGCAACGCCACGCCTTCCAGGCGGATCTGGATGGCGTCGGCAAAAGCGAACACCAGGCAGCCCAGCACCGCCGGCAGCGGTTTCCACTTGCCGAAGATTAGCGCGGCCAGCGCCAGGAAGCCCTTGCCCGCGGTCATTTCCTTGATGAAGCTGCCGGTCTGGTACACGGACAGATAGGTGCCGGCGATGCCGCACAGCACGCCGCCCCAGAACAAGGCGGTGTAGCGCACCTTGGCCACGGAGATGCCGGCGGTGTCCGCCGCGTGCGGGTTCTCCCCCACTGCGCGCAGACGCAGGCCAAAGCGGCTCTTGTACAGCACCCAGGTCACCAGCGGGACAATCAAGAACAAGGTCAGATACACCAGAATGCTGTGGCCGGACAGCAGCTTGCTGTACAGCTGACCCAGCAGCGGCACGTCGCGCAGCTCATTGGCGAACGGCAGCGCAATCTCATGGAAACGCCCCTCGTCCGGCAGTTGCGGGGTGTTGCCGCCCTGCTGGAACCAGGCCAGGCCCAACACCGGGGTGATGCCGGAGGCAACGGTGTTGAGCGCCATGCCGGAAATCAGCTGGTTGCCGTTATACGTGACCGACACAAAAGCGTGGATCATCGCCATCGCCACCGAGGCGGCGATGCCGCAGGCCATGCCTATCCACGGGTTCTGGGTGGCGAAGGCCGCCGCGGCGGCGGCGAAAGCCGCCACCAGCATCTTGCCTTCCAGGCTGATGTCCACCACGCCGGAGCGCTCGGAGAACATGCCGGCCATCGCGGCCAGGATCAGCGGCGTGGCCACGCGCAGCGTGGAATCGAGCAGACTGAAGAAGATTTCCATTATTTGTCGTCCTTGCGCTTGAACAGGCCGGCGATGAACGGCTCGAACAGGTTTTCCAGCGCGCCGCAGAACAGGATGATCAGGCCCTGAATGAAGATGATCATCTCGCGGGTGATCATTGGCTTCTCGAAGGACAGATCGGAACCGCCCTGGGTCAGCGCGCCGAACAGCAACGCGGACAGGATGATGCCCACCGGGTGGTTGCGGCCCATCAGCGCCACGGCGATGCCGACGAAGCCGACGCCGTTGGTGAACATCACGTTCATGCGGTGGGCGGAGCCCATCAGCTCATTGACCGCGGCCAGGCCGGACAGCGCGCCGGACACGCACATGGCGACGATGATGACGCGGCTGACGCTCATGCCCGCATAGCGGGCGGCCGGTTCGCTGGTGCCCACGGTGCGCAGCTCGAAGCCCCAACGGCTATGCCACACCACCAGATAGAACAGCGCGGCGGCCAGCAAGGCCATCACAAAAGTCAGGTTCAGCGGCGAGGTGGGAATCTCCACGCCAAAGCGCGCCGCCATTTCATGAATGGCGGGAATCCAGGCCGCCTGGCCGAATTCGCGCGTGGTCGGGTTCTGCGAGCCGGCTTCGATCAGGTGATGGCTGATCAGGTACAACATCAAGGAGTAAGCGATGAAGTTGAACATGATGGTGGTCACCACGATGTGGCTGCCCCGCTTGGCCTGCAGCCAGCCCGGCACGAAAGCCCAGGCCGCGCCGAAGCCCATCGCCGCCAGGATGGCCAGCGGCACCAGCACCGCCGGCGGCAGGCTGTGGTCGAAGCCCAGCACCACCAGGGTCACGCCCAGGCCGGCCAGATAGGTCTGCCCTTCTCCGCCGATATTGAACAGGCCGGCGTGGAAGGCGGTGGCCACCGCCAGGCCGGTGAAGATGAAGCCGGTGGTGTAGAACAGCGTATAGCCTATGCCCTCGCCGTAGCCGAAGGCGCCGTTGATCAGCAGCTTCAGGCATTCCCAAGGGTCTTCGCCTATCAGCCAGGTGACCAGGCCGGTCACCAGCAAGGCAGCCAGTAGATTAAGCGCTGGCAGCACCGTCAGCTGCGCCCAGCGCGGCAAGGTGGAAGCTTGTCCGAATTTCAATGTTTGTGCCCCCCCATCAGCAGGCCCAGCGAAATGGTGTCGGCGTCCTTGGCCGCCACTTCGCCGGTGATCTGTCCGCCGGCCATGACCAGGATGCGGTCGGCCAGCGCCAGGATTTCTTCTAGTTCAACCGAGACCAGCAAAATGGCCTTGCCCTCGTCGCGCAGTTCCACCAGCCGCTTGTGAATGAATTCAATCGCGCCGATGTCCACGCCGCGCGTCGGCTGGCCGATCAGCAGCAGATCCGGGTTGGCGTGGATTTCCCGCGCCAGCACCACTTTCTGCTGGTTGCCGCCGGATAGCAGGCCCACGCGCAGCAGCGGGTTGCCCGGACGGATGTCGAATTGCTGGATGAAGTCGCGAGTGCGCGCCAACAGCCGCTTGCGCGAATACCACGGGCCGCGGCCCAGGCCGGGTTCGCCGTGATAGCCGAGAATGGCGTTTTCATAGCTGGAGAAAGCCTTGACCAGGCCTTCGCGCGAGCGGTCTTCCGGCACGTGGGCGATGCCCAGCTTGCGGTAGAGCGCAGCGCGCGGCTGGGCGCCGCAACGGCGGCGCAGCAAATCCTCGCCCTTGTAGACCATCTCGCCGGCGCTAGGCTCCAGCATGCCGGCCAGCACTTCCAACAGTTCGGACTGGCCGTTGCCGGACACGCCGGCGATGCCGACGATCTCGCCGGCGCGCACTTCGAAATTCAGCTGGTCCAGCAGCTTGACCGCGCGCGCGTCGGTCAGACACAGATTCTTGACGCTGAGCACCGCCGCACCCGGCTCGCGCTCGGCCTTGTCCACTTTCAGGCTAACCTTGCGGCCCACCATCAGATCCGCCAGCTTTTCCTTGTCCACGTCGCAGGTGGCGACATTGGCCACCACGGTGCCGGCGCGCATCACGCTGACGCCGTCGGTGATGTCCATCACCTCGCGCAGTTTGTGGGTGATCAGGATCACGGTCTTGCCCTGCGCCTTCAGCGAACGCAGGATGTGAAACAGATGGTCCGCTTCCTGCGGCGTCAACACCGCAGTGGGCTCGTCCAGAATCAGCACGTCGGCGCCGCGGTACAAGGCTTTGAGGATTTCCACCCTTTGCTGCAGGCCCACGCCCAGATCGCCCACCAGCGCGTCCGGATCCACCTCCAGCGAGTAATTGCGGTTGAGCTCTTTCAGATGCTCGCGGGCCTCGTCCAGCCCCTTTTTCAGCACCAGGCCGCCTTCGGCGCCCAGTACGATGTTCTCCAGCACGGTAAAGGTATCCACCAGCATGAAATGCTGATGCACCATGCCGATTCCCAGCTCAATGGCTTCCTGGCTGTTGCGGATCGGCGCTTCCTTGCCGTTCACCCGGATGGCGCCGCTGTCGGCCTGGTAATAGCCGTACAGAATGCTCATCAACGTGGATTTACCGGCCCCGTTTTCGCCGATGACGCCATGGACAGTGCCCTTGGCGATTTTCATCGAGACGTCGCGGTTGGCTTTGACGGCACCAAAACTCTTGTTGATGCCCGCCAGCTCAATGGCAAACTCGGTCATGCTTATTCATATTCCCTGGTTAGGGTCAACCTGATTCCGCTCCGGCATGAACAAACAGGCACGATGGAATGCATCGTGCCTGCGTCCCCGAAACGGATCAGGGAAAACTCAGCTCAGCTTATTGCATCGGGCAACTGTTGTTGGCGCGGTAATCCACCACCTTGATCTTGCCGCCGATGATGTCCGCCTTGGCCGCGTTGATCTTCTTCTCCATCGCCGGCGTGATCACTTTGCGGTTGTTGGCGTCCAGCGCCCAATCCACCCCGGCTTCCTTCAGGCCCAGAATCTTGACTTCCGGCTTCCAGGAACCGTTCTTGGCGTCCTTGAAGGTGTTGAACACCGCCACGTCCACGCGCTTGACCATGGAGGTCAGCACCGAACCCGGGTACAGATGGTTCTGGTTGCTGTCCACGCCGATGGAGTACTTGCCGGCGGCCTTGGCGGCTTGCAGCACGCCCAGGCCGGTGCCGCCGGCGGCGGCGAACACCACGTCCACGCCGCGGTCGAACTGGCTCTTGGCCAGCTCAGTGCCGCGCGCCGGGTCGTTGAAGGCCTGCGGAGTGGTGCCGGTCATGTTCTGGATCACGCTGGCGTTCTTGTTGGTGAACTTGACGCCCTGCACATAGCCACAGCCGAAGGCGCGGATCAGCGGCACGTCCATGCCGCCTACAAAGCCCACCTTGCCGCTCTTGGAGGCCATCGCCGCGGCCACGCCGGTCAGGAAGGCGCCTTCTTGTTCCTTGAACACGATGCTCTGAACGTTGGAACCTTTTGCCACGGCGTCGATCAGAGTGAACTTGACCTTGGGGAACTCCTTGGCCACGGTTTCCACCGCCTGGGTGAAGGAGAAGCCGATGGCCACCACGATGTCGGCGTCGCGACGCGCCATATTGCGCAGCAGCTGCTCTTTCTGGGCTTCGGACGCGATCTGACCGTCGCGGTAGTTGATCTTGAATTCCTTCTTGAAACGCTCGGCGCCGTTGTACGCGGATTCGTTGAAGCTCTTGTCAAACTTGCCTGCCATGTCGTAAACCACGGCGGGCGAGAACTCTTTGGCGAAGGCGGAGGTGGACAGCACCGCTGCCGCTACGGCAAAGCTCATTCGTTTCAGCTGGATTTTCATCTCTATGACTCTATGGAGTTTGTTGGTCAACCCGCACGTCGATCACCCCCTGTGGTTCCCGTGCCGTGCAGCGAAGCAAAGCGCCCGCCAACCCCTTGTCATGTAGCGTCGCAACTACACGCCAGGTTGCGCGGATGCGGTCCTGCCGCCATCCCGTGGCAAACGGGATCGCAATCGGCACAGACGCCGCCCTGTCATTCTTGTTTGAGCGCGGCGAATTGTAATGACGCGCTCATGGCCTGTAAACAACTTCCTCTCTACTTTGAAATATCATGTCGCAACGAAAACCGGCAAAGCCCGAGCCAGCGCACAAAAACGCCAATAGCATGCCAAAACCTTGTTGTTTTCGCGTAATCGAAGCGTAAGACATAAAACTACAGCACAGCGGCATCACCCACCGCGCGCGCGCCTTCCAAAGCCGGCCGCCAGCGCCTACAATGCCGGCCTTCCCCACCCGTTACCACCCGCTCCATGCTGCCCATTCTCTACCGCGACGACCGGCTGATCGCCATTCACAAGCCCTCCGGCCTGCTGGTGCACCGCACCGCGCTGGACCGCAACGAAACCCGCTTCGCCGTGCAGTTGCTGCGCGACCAGATCGGCCAGCGCGTCTACCCGGTGCATAGGCTGGACAAGGGCACCTCCGGCGTGCTGCTGTTCGCGCTGGACAAGGATATGTGCCGCGAGATGAGCTGGCAATTCGAACGCCAGCAGGTGGACAAGCGCTATATCGCCGTGGTCCGCGGCCACACCGACGACGCCGGCCATATCGACTACCCGCTAAGCCGCCGCCCGGACGACCTGGAATGGATAGGCGAGACGGTGGACACCGCGCCGCAAGCCGCCGTCACCGACTACCGCACGCTGGCGCGCATCGAACTGCCGATAGAGGTAGAACGCTACCCCAGTAGCCGTTACAGCTTGCTGGAACTGACGCCGCACACCGGCCGCCGCCACCAGCTGCGCCGCCACCTCAAGCACATCGCCCACCCCATCATCGGCGACGCCACCCACGGCAAGGGCCGCCACAATCGCATGTTCGCCGAGCATTTCGGCAGCCGGCGCCTGCTGCTGGCCTGCGTCGCCATGCGGCTGAGCCTGCCGGACAGCGGCCAGCCGCTCTTGCTGCAAGCGCCACCGGCCGACGATTTCATGCAGCTTGCGGAACAACTGGGCTGGCGCGCCGCGCTGGAGGACGCGCTGCGCGGCCACGCCGAATCCGGTACAATCCGAAGCTGATAAACGCCATACCCCGCAGCCATGCTCAGTTACCGCCACGCCTTCCACGCCGGCAATCACGCCGACGTGCTCAAGCATCTGATCCAGATCGAACTCCTGAATTACCTGGGACAGAAAGCCAAGCCCTATTGGTATATCGACACCCATGCCGGCGCCGGCGCTTACTCGCTGGTGGAAGGCTACGCCACCAAAAACGCCGAATTCGAATCCGGCATCGCCCGACTGTGGCGTCGCGACGATCTGCCGGAAGCCGTCGCCAACTACGTCGAGGTGGTACGCAGCCTGAACGCCGACGGCGAACTCAAGCTCTACCCCGGTTCGCCCTGGTGCGCGGCGGAGGTAATGCCGGCCAGCGACAAGCTGCGCCTGTTCGAGCTCCACCCCACCGATCACCAGTTGCTGGCCGACACCTTCGCCGACGCCGGCCGTCGCGTGCAAATCCAGCAGGCCAACGGCTTCGAGGCGATCAAGGCGATTCTGCCGCCACCGCCGCGCCGCGCGCTGGTCCTGATCGATCCGCCCTATGAAGACAAGCGCGATTACCAGCACGTGATCACCGCGCTGAAGGAAAGCCTGAAGCGCTTCGCCACCGGCGTCTACGCGGTCTGGTATCCCTGCCTGCAGCGCGCCGAGATGAAGGAACTGCCCAAGGACCTGAAGAAGCTGGGCGCCAAGAACTGGCTGCGCGCCGAACTGCATGTGCAAAAGCCGTCCAGCGACGGCTTCGGTATGCACGGCAGCGGCATGTTCATCCTCAACGCGCCATGGACGCTGCCGCAGACGCTGCGCGAAGTGCTGCCCTACCTCGCCCAGCATCTGGCGCAAGACGCCGGCGCCAGCTATGTGCTGGAAACCGGCGGCGACCTTTAAGCCCCACCGAGAATCTATCGATGGCAAAACTCTTTTTCCGCTACGCCGCGATGAACAGCGGCAAAAGCACCCAGTTGCTGCAAATCGCCAACAACTACGAATCCATGGGCAAGACCGTGGCGCTGTTCACCAGCGCGATGGACGACCGCTACGGCTTCGGCAAAATCACCTCGCGCCTCAATCTGCAGCGCGACGCCCGCACCTTCTCGCCGGAGCTGAACTTCCTGGCCGAGGATTTCGGCCAAACCGCCTGCATCCTGATAGACGAAGCCCAGTTCATCACCCCGGAGCAGGTGCACCAGCTGCATGAACTGGCTCACACCCGCAACATCCCGGTGATCTGCTTCGGCCTGCGCACCGATTTCCGCGGCGAGCCCTTCGTCGGCTCCGGCATGCTGCTGGCGCTGGCCGATGAAATCGAAGAGATCAAGACGATTTGCGAATGTGGCAAAAAAGCCACCATGCACATTCGCATCGACGCCGACGGCCACCGCGTCAAGGAAGGCCCCCAGGTGGAAATCGGCGGCAACGCCCGCTACCGCGCGGTTTGCGCCCGTTGCTTCTACCAGCGCTGAAGCCGCCACCCTCCCGCCGAAACCAGCCCGCTCCAGCGGGCTTTTTTGCGCCCGCCGCCGCCGCACACAAAAAAAACTTGCCCTGCAGTTTGATAATGTACACAATCAAATCTACTTGCATTACAGAGGATTAGCCATGAGCCACGGAGGCAAACGCAGCGGCGCCGGCCGCAAGTCCAGCTACGGCGGCGACAAGACCGTCGCCCTCCGCGTACCGGAACCGTTGAAACCAGTACTGGAAGACTGGCTGCACGATTACCGCAGCTGGCGCACCGCCAACAGCGCCCAGGCCGACGACGTGCGCACGCTGGCGCGCCAGCTCAGCGAACTGTCGCTGCCGCTGTTCGCCAACAGCGTGCCGGCCGGCTCGCCGGTGGCGGCGGACGACCTCAAGGAAGACGACGTGGACCTCAACGCCCGCCTGGCGCCGCGTCCGGGCAGCACCTTCCTCGTCACAGTCAAGGGCGAATCCATGCTGGGCGCCGGCATCCACGACGGCGACCTGCTGGTGGTGGACCGCGCGGCGGAAGCGCGCAGCGGCAAAGTCGTCGTGGCGGCGCTCAACGGCGAACTCACGGTGAAGCGGCTGGAAAAAACCGCCAAGGGCATCCGCCTGCTGCCGGAAAACCCGGAATTTCAGCCGATTCCGGTGCCGGAAGACGCCGCCTTCCATATCTGGGGCGTCGTCACCAACGTCATCCACAAAGTGGACTGAACCTTCGGGAGAACACCATGGAACACAGTCAAGCGCAGTACGACAGCATCAAGATGAAGTTCATGGACTGGCGCCGGCTGCCGCGCGCCTTCCGCGCGGTGATCCAAGGCCAGCCGCAAGTGCTGGTCAGCCGCCCGGGGCGCGACTTCTACGTGCCAGTGCAGTTTGTTTAAGCGCCCCTTTCCAAACGACAACGGCCCGGGCGTCCATACGCCCAGGCCGTCTTTCCTCCGATAATTGTCGGCGGCTCTAATTCGCCTCGCCCACATCCGGCCCTCGCATCGTGTCCGCCGGCATGTTCAAACGTTCCACTTGGGCGCGCGCCGCGGCGAAAGCCGGGCCGGCCAGTTCCGCCGCCCAATCCGCCGCCTTGCCGGCCATGCGCTCCAGCCTCCGCGCCAAGTCCGGCTGCGCCGGCGGCCGCAGATGGGCCAGGATCAGGTCGGTCTGCCGGGGATCATTGCAAACCAGCACCATATCGCAACCGGCGGCCAGCGCCGCGTCGGCGCGCTGCACGAAGCTGCCGGCGCCGGCAGCCCCCTCCATGTCCAAGGCGTCGGAGAAGATCACGCCGTCGAAACCCAGCCGGCCGCGCAGCACATCCTGCAGCCAGACCCGCGAGAAACCGGCCGGCTGCGCGTCCACCGCCGGGTACAACACATGGGCGGGCATCACTGAGCCCATGCCCGCCGCCGCCAAGCGGCCAAAAGGCACCAAGTCGTCCGCTTCCAGTTCGGCCAGGCTGCGGCCGTCTTCCGGCATCAAGTGGTGGCTGTCGCCCTCGACAAAGCCATGGCCGGGGAAATGCTTGCCGCAGGTGGACATGCCCCCGCGCGCCAGACCGCGCTGCAGCGCTTCGGCCAACTCGGCCACGATGGCCGGGTCACGGTGGAAGCTGCGGTTACCGATCACCGCGCAGCGTCCCCAATCCAGGTCCAGCACCGGAGTGAAGGACAGATCGACGCCACAGGCGGACAACTCCGCCGCCAACACGTAGCCGACGTTCTCCGCCTGCGCCAGCGCTGCCGGACGGTCTTGCTCCCACATCCGGCCCAAGACTTGCATCGGCGGAAGGCGGGTAAAGCCGTCGAGGAAGCGCTGCACCCGGCCGCCTTCGTGGTCCACCGCAATCAGCAGATGCGGGCTGCGCAGCGCGCGGATTTCCGCGGTCAACACCTTCAGTTGTTCGATGTCCTGGAAATTGCGACGGAACAGGATCACCCCGCCCACCAGCGGATGCGACAAGCGCCGCTTTTCCTCATTCGTCAGCCGCAGGCCGGCCACGCCCGCCATCACCGGCCCGCGCGGCAAGGCCGCGCTCTGTTGAGTCTGCTGCATCGGTTTGCTTTCTCTCTAGCCGGGCGCGGAGCGCTCCAGCACCACAAAAGCCAGCGCGTAGCCGCGCTCGTCGCTGATGGACAGATGACGCGCGCCCACGCCGCGCTGGCTTAAAAATTCGTCCAATTCCGGGCTTAGCGCCAACAGCGGCTTGCCCCATTCATCATGCTCGACCCAGATCGCCGTCAGCAACACCGGCGCGCACACCCCGGTGCCCAGCGCCTTGGCCAGGGCCTCCTTGACCGCGAAACGCTTGGCCAGGAAACGCGCCGGATCGACGCTGGCGGCAAACGCCTGCCGCTCGGCCGGGGCCAGCATGCGCCGCCCCAGCTTGAAGCCCCAGCGCTGAAACATCGACCGCATGCGCTCGATTTCCACCAGATCGGTGCCGATGCCGTAAATCATCGCCCACCCTCCCCGCGTCCGCGCAGCCAAGCCGCGCGGGCCATCCACAGCAGCAGGCAAGGCAGCCAAACGTAAAGCAACTCAGATCTCAACACCCGCAGGCCCTTGGGCCCCAACCAGCGGCTCGGCGTCAACGGCGAGCCCTCGATGGGCCGCCAGTCGAACAAGAAACGCCCCTGGTGCCAGGGCATCGCCAACGCCGGGCCATGGGTGGCGTCGGTCCACATGTCCAACAGCGCATGAGACGCCACCGCCAGGCTCAGCACGACAAAGGCGCGCAGCGGCCCCAGGCCCAGTTGCTCCCACCAACGCCGCCCGAAGGCGGCAAGCAGGCCGCCGGCAATCAAGGCCAGCGTCAGCGAATGAGAAACGCCGCGATGTCCCCAGGGACTGGCGTAGGGAATGCCCAGCTTGAAGGTGATCACGTCCAGATCCGGCAGCATCGCCGCCGCGCCGCACAGCAGCAGCCACCCGGCCATGCCGGGCGCGCGCAGCGGCCGCAGCGCGCACAGGCCGGCCAGCGTGGCGCCGGCCAAGGCGTGGGTGACGACGGTGGGCATTGCGCTTAGCCGCGCGCGGCCGCCATCAGCGCCTTCATCTCCTTCACCGCCTCGGCGAAGCCGACGAACAGCGCCTGGGCGACGATGGCGTGGCCGATGTTCAGTTCCGCGATCTGCGGAATCGCGGCGATCGGCTGCACATTGTGGTAGTTGAGGCCGTGGCCGGCGTTGACCACCATGCCCAGCTCGGCGGCGAAAACGGCGGCGTCGCGGATGCGCGCCAACTCGGCGTCGCGCGCCGCGGCGTCATGGGCGTCGGCGTAAGCGCCGGTGTGCAATTCCACCACGCGCGCGCCGGCGTCCCAGGCGCGCTGGATCTGCGCGCGGTCCGGGTCGATGAAGATGGACACGCGGATGCCGGCGTCCAGCAAGCTGCGGGTGTAGCGGCTCACATCGGCGAAGTGGCCGATGGCGTCCAGGCCGCCTTCGGTGGTGACTTCCTCGCGCTTTTCCGGCACCAGGCACACGTCCTCCGGCTTCACCGCCAGCGCATTGGCCAGCATTTCCTCGGTCATCGCCATTTCCAGGTTGACCCGGGTCTTGACCGTCTGGCGCATCGCCACTACGTCGGCGTCCTGGATGTGGCGGCGATCTTCGCGCAGATGCAGGGTGATCAGGTCGGCGCCGGCGGTTTCCGCCACCAGCGCAGCCTCCACCGGGCTGGGATAACGAGTGCCGCGCGCCTGGCGCAAGGTGGCGACGTGATCGATGTTTACGCCCAACAGAATCATATTCACTCCCGATTAGGTTCGCCTCAATCCGACAAGGAATTGACGGCTTGCAATAGCTCGCGCGAAGCCAGCGGCTCCTCGCCCAATAAAGCGGTCAACCATACGCGCATCAGCCCCCGCGCTTCAAGCCGGGTGGCCGCCTCCGCGTAGTCGTCGGCCTCTATCGCCAACAGACTGGCGCCGCTGAGCCGCAGCCCGCGCTCCAGGCTCTGGCCGGCGTCCCGCTCCGGCGCGGCGTTGCCCTGACACCAGTAGCTGGCGCCCGCGTCCACTTCCGCGCCGTCGCCGTCGCGCAGCAGGCTGGGCGCGTAGCCCAACACCTGGGTCAGCCTCAGCTCATAGCGGCGCAACACCGCCGCCAGGCCGCTTTGACGCGCCAAGCCGCGCACCGCGGCGTCGTAGACGGCGAAGGCGCGCGGTTCGGGATCGTCGCGCGCGGTCAGCTTCATCATCAGTTCGTTCAGGTAAAAACCGCAGATCAGCGGCAGGCCGGACAGCTGCGGCACGCCGCCGTCCCAGTCCGCGCTGTGCAAGGTGCGCAACTCGCCCTTGCCGAACCAAGACAGGGTCAGCGGCTGGAAGGGAAGCAGCAGGCCGCGCAGATCGGCCCGCGGCCGCCGCGCGCCGCGCGCCACCACCGAGAAACGGCCATGGTCGCGGCTGAGAACTTCCACCAGCAAGCTGGTTTCCCGGTAGGGCTGCGCATGCAGCACATAGGCCGGCTGACGGTCTACCCTGCCCGGCTGGCTCATCCGGTGCCCCCGGCCGACGGCCGCGGACATACCGCGGCCGCGCTCACGTTGAAGGCGAACACCCGATACCAGGCTTCCGGCCCGTAACGTTGGGAGATCAGGCGCTCTGCGCACTGGCGCCAGGCAGCGATGGCCTCGACGCTGTCCCAGTAGGACACGGTGTCCCGCCCCGGCTCGCCGCGCTCCAAGCCGAGAAAACCGGCCTGGCAAGCCGCCAGTCGGGCGATGCGCTCCAGCAGCTCGCGGCTGCCCGGCATCTCCTGGCCTTGCTGCAGAGAAAAAATCACCGTCCAACAGGACGGCGCCAAATGATAGTGCATGAGGGCTTCAGTCCAGGCCGAATTCCCGCAGGAAGCGAACGTCGTCGGCCCAGCCTGACTTGACCTTGACCCAGACTTGCAGGAAAACCTTGCCGTCGAACAGCTTTTCCATATCTATCCGCGCTTCGGTGGAGATCTTCTTCAGTTTCTCTCCGCCGCGGCCGATAACGATGGGCTTCTGGTTTTCCTTGTCCACCAGCACGCCGATATGGATGCGGCGCAATTCGCCGTCCATCTCAAACATCTCCACTTCCACGTTCATTTCATAGGGTAGTTCTTCACCCAGATAGCGGAACAGCTTCTCGCGCACGATCTCGGCGGCCAAGAAGCGTTCGCTCTTGTCGGTAACCATGTCCTCCGGATACAGCGGCATCGATTCCGGCAGATGCGGACGCACCTGCTCCAGCAGCTCGCTCAAACGCTGACCGTGTTTGGCGCTGACCACTTCAACGCCGGCGAAGGCGAATTCCGCCTGCACCTCGGCGATGAAAGCCTGCAACGCGTCTCGGTCCTTGGCCTTGTCCAACTTGTTCACCACCAGGATCACCGGTTTGCGCTTGGGCAGCAAAGCCATCACTTCGCGGTCGGCGCCGGTGAAGCGCATCGCCTCCAGCACGAACAGCACGCAATCGACGTTGCCCAGCGAATCCTTGACGCTCTTGTTCAAGGTCTCGTTGAGCGCGCCTTTGTGAAAGGTCTGGAAGCCCGGGGTGTCTACGAAGATGAACTGGGCGTTGTTCTCGGTGTGGATGCCGGTGACGCGGTGGCGCGTGGTTTGCGCCTTTTTCGAGGTGATGCTGACCTTCTGACCAATCAGATGGTTCATCAGCGTGGATTTGCCGACGTTGGGACGGCCGACGATGGCGACAAAGCCGCAGTGGTATTGGATGTCAGTCATATACGTTTCTTACTCGCAGCGAGTTTTTGTTCCAGCAGGATCAGCGCCGCTTCGGCGGCCTGCTGTTCGGCGGCGCGGCGGCTGCCGCCTTCGCCGGTGGAGCCTATCGCCAGCTCGCCCAGGTCGCACTCGACACGGAACCACTGTTCATGAGCTTCGCCGCTTTGCAACAGTATCCGGTATTTGGGCAGGGCCAGCTTGCGCGCCTGCAGCGCTTCCTGCAAGCGGGTCTTGGCGTCCTTGGCCTGGAGGGAGGTGTCGATGGACGACACCCGTTGATCATAGAGCCGGCGCACCACCTGCTCCGCGCGCAGGAAATCGGAATCGAAGCTGACCGCGGCGAAGGTGGCTTCCAGCGCGTCGGCGAGAATGGACGGCCGGTTGAAACCACCGCTCTTCAGCTCGCCCTCGCCCAGGTAAAGGTAATCGCCCAACTTAAGCTCGTGGGCGATCTCGGCCAGGGTGTTCTGGTTGACCAGATTGGCGCGCAGCCGCGACAGCTCGCCCTCGGTCAGCTTGGGAAATTGATCGAACAGCATGCGGGCGACCGTGTAGTTGAGGATGCTGTCGCCCACGAATTCAAAACGCTCGTTGTTGCCGGCGCCGTAGCTGCGGTGCGTCAAGGCTTGACGCAACAACTCCGGCTTCTGAAATGCGTAATCCAGCGCCTGACACAGGCGCCGGAATCTATTGTCGGTTGGTATCACTTGGCTTATTGCGGGGGCTTGCCCGCTTGGGTATCGAATTTGAACAGCAGACTGATATTGGAGAATAAAGGCACTTCGCGCTGATAAGCGGCGCGGATGTACACGAAATTACCGCCGGCCACCACCATCAGGTTTTCACCCTTGATCGAGGCGATGCCGGCCACGCCGGCCCGCTGGTTGAAATCCCGGCGAATCGACGCCTCGCCGACATTGCTCTGGGCGGACAAGGCGGTGATCGCCTGGCGCACCTCGGCGTACTCCGAGTACACCGGCATCACCTTCATGCCCAGCACGAGGATCGCGCCCAGCACGATCATCACCAGCAACACGGAAAACAGCGACAGGCCCTTCTGACGGCTGAAATGCATAATGCGCTCCGAGCTTGCGATCTTGCGTTTATCAGTGAATGGTTTTGCCAATGCGCGATAGGTCGCCAAAGTTCATCCAGATCATGAAGGCTTTGCCCACCATCAGCTTGTCATCGACGAAGCCCCAGTAGCGGCCGTCCAGGCTGTTGTCGCGGTTGTCGCCCAGCATGAAGTAATGGCCGGCCGGCACCTTGCAGACAAAACCATTGTCATCATAGCGGCAGTTGTCGCGGGACGGGAAGTCCTGCACTTGGCTCAAGGCTACGGTAGGCGAACCTTCGTTGTTCAGCACGGAGTAAGTGCGCTGGCCCATGGTTTCCTTGTAGCGCTTGGCGTTGACCATCATCAGGCCCTGCTCCAGATACTCGTAGTTGCCGTCGTCGGCGTCCGGCAGCGGCTTGCCGTTGACGGTCAGACGCTTGTCGCGATACTCGACCACGTCGCCCGGCAGACCGATGGCGCGCTTGATGTAGTTGACCTTGGGGTTGGGCGGGAAATTGAACACCACCACGTCGCCGCGCTCCACTTTGTCCACCGATGCGAACACTGTGTTCAACACCGGCACGCGCAGACCGTAGGTGAATTTGTTCACCAGGATGAAATCGCCGACCACCAGGCCCGGACGCATCGAACTGCTGGGGATCTGGAACGGCTCGGCAATGAAAGAGCGCAGCAGGAACACCACCAAGATCACCGGAAAGAAGCCGCGCGAATAATCGACGAAATGGCCGGCTGGGGTCTCGGCGGCGCGGCGCTTGGCCAACACCAGCTTGTCCGCCAGCCATACCGCGCCGGTGATCAGCACGAAGACCAGCATCACCGCGGTGAAACTCATGTAGTTGGACAGCAGGCCAAAGCCGCCAATCAGCACCGCCAGGTAGCCCCACTGCACCGCCTGCGGCCAATCCTTGGCGCCCTCTTGCTTCTTGCCGCCAAAAGCGATCAGCATGCCGCCGATCGCCACCGCCACGACAAACACCCAGAACAGATTTCCGCCCACTTATTTGTCCCCTACTTGAAGAATTGCCAGGAATGCTTCCTGCGGAATTTCCACGTTGCCCACCTGCTTCATGCGCTTCTTGCCCGCTTTCTGCTTCTCCAGCAGCTTTTTCTTGCGGGTGATGTCGCCGCCGTAGCACTTGGCCAACACGTTCTTGCGCAAAGCCTTGACCGTCTCGCGGGCGATGATGTGGCCGCCGATGGCCGCCTGCACCGCGATGTCGAACATCTGGCGCGGAATCAGTTCACGCATCTTGGACACCAGTTCGCGGCCGCGGTAGACGCTGGAGGCGCGGTGCACGATCAGCGACAACGCGTCGACCTTCTCGCCATTGACCAACACATCCAGCTTGACCAGATCGGCGCTCTGGAATTCCTTGAACTCGTAATCCAGCGAGGCGTAGCCGCGGCTGGTGGACTTCAGCTTGTCGAAGAAGTCCATCACCACTTCGTTCATCGGCAGATCATAGGTCAGCATCACTTGGCGGCCCATGTACTGCATATTGCGCTGCACGCCGCGCTTCTGGTTGCACAGCGTCATCACCGCGCCGACATAGTCTTGAGGCACGAGAATGGTGGAGGTGATGATGGGTTCGCGCAACTCCTCGTACTTGCCAGCGTCCGGCATCCGCGACGGGTTGGACACCACTTCCATCGTGCCATCCTTCATCACCACTTCGTAGTTCACCGTCGGCGCGGTGGTGATCAGGTCCATGTCGAACTCGCGCTCCAGGCGCTCCTGCACAATCTCCAAGTGCAGGAGGCCGAGGAAGCCGCAGCGGAAACCGAAGCCCAGCGCCTGCGACACTTCCGGCTCGTACTTCAGCGAAGCGTCGTTCAGCTGCAGTTTTTCCAGCGCGTCGCGCAGCGCTTCGTAATCGTGGCTTTCCACTGGATACAGACCGGCGAACACCTGGGACTGCACTTCCTTGAAGCCCGGCAGCGCCTCGGTGGCTGGCTTGGACACTAGGGTGATGGTGTCGCCGACCTTGGCCGATTTCAACTCCTTGATGCCGGCGATGACGAAGCCCACCTCGCCCGCGTTCAGACTCTGACGCTGGACAGATTTAGGCGTGAACACACCCACCTGCTCGCACAGATGCTCGGCGCCAGTGGCCATGAACTTGATCTTGTCCTTGGGCTTCAGCGAACCGTCGATCACGCGCACCAGCATCACCACGCCGACGTAGTTGTCGAACCAGGAGTCGACGATCAAAGCCTTCAGAGGACCGCCCTCATCGCCCTTTGGCGGCGGAACCTTGCTGACCACTTCCTCCAGGATGTCCTCAATCCCGATGCCGGACTTGGCCGAGGCGCGCACCGCATCCGCAGCCTCGATGCCGATAATGTCTTCGATTTCCTGGCTGACCCGCTCCGGTTCGGCGGCCGGAAGGTCGATCTTGTTCAGCACCGGCACCACTTCCACGCCCAGATCAATGGCGGTATAGCAGTTGGCCACGGTCTGCGCTTCCACGCCTTGCGAGGCGTCCACCACCAGCAGCGCGCCTTCGCAAGCGGACAGCGAGCGCGACACTTCGTAGGAAAAGTCCACGTGTCCCGGGGTGTCGATCAGGTTCAGGTTGTAAACCTGACCATCTCGCGCCTTGTAGCTCAAGGCCGCGGTCTGCGCCTTGATGGTGATGCCACGCTCTTTCTCGATGTCCATCGAGTCCAGCACCTGGGCGCTCATTTCGCGCATTTCCAGGCCGCCACAGAATTGAATGAAGCGGTCGGCCAGGGTCGATTTGCCATGGTCGATATGGGCAATGATCGAGAAATTTCGAATGTTTTTCATGATATCCAGCAAAAGATAAGGGCACGCTAGCGTGCCCGGAACTGCCGATGGAAGCCGCGGGCCTGATGAAAGCGGCTCATCATCAGGATTGCGACCTCTAAAGCCGTTAACAGCCCATCCAGCAAGCGGGGGCACCCAAGTGCCCCCGACATAAACTCACACTGGCGCGGATTTTAGCCGATTTCGCCCAAATGTGCAGCCAATGCGGCTTGATCCAGACGCCAATGGCAGATTTCGGTCTCATCCTCCATCAGAACCGGCACCAGCTCGTTGAAGCGCCGCTCCAGCTCCGGATCGGCGTCGACGTCGACGACGTCCAACTCAAAGCCGTAGCGTTCGCGCCAAGGCTGCAGCTCGGCCAACATCTGATGGCACAAGCTGCAGTACTCGCGAAAATACAGCGTCAGCCTCACTTGCCGTCGCCCACCGGCAACGGAATGAACTGGGTAGCCCCCTGGCGCAGCACTTGCAGCGCGATCGACGAGCCCTTCTTGGCCGCGGACAGCGCGGATTTCAGTTGCTCGACATTGGCCAGCGGCTCGCTGCCGATGCCCACGATCACGTCGCCCGGTTGAATGCCGGCGCGCATCGCCACATTATTGGCGCCGCGCACCAGCAGGCCGTACTTGATGCCGGCGCGCTGCAACTGCGCCGGATTCAGCACCTGCAGCCGCAAGCCGATCTGCGAGAAGCTCTGCTCGGCCGGACGCTCCTGCTGCGAGCCGCGATATTCGCGCTGCGCCAGCCTCGGATTCTGATCCAGCTGCTCCACCGGCACCACCTTGGCAGACACCGCGGCGCGAGCGCGCCACAGGCCCAAGGTCACCGGCTTGCCGGGCGGAATGCTGCCGATCAGCCGCTGCAGATCGGAACCGGATTCAACCGGCTTGCCATCCACTTGCTGGATGATGTCGCCGGGTTTGACGCCGGCCTTGGCCGCCGGACCACCCGGCTCCACCGCTGTGATCAGCGCGCCGGCCGGCTTGGCCAGGCCGAAGGAGGCGGCCAGATCCTGGCTCAACTCCTGGATCACCACGCCGATCTTGCCGCGGCTGACATGGCCCTTGGCCTTCAGCTGAGCCACCACGTCCATCGCCACGTCAATGGGGATGGCGAAGGAAATACCCATGAAACCGCCGGAACGGCTAAAGATCTGGGAGTTGACGCCCACCACTTCGCCCCTGGCGTTGAACAGCGGGCCGCCGGAGTTGCCGGGGTTGATCGCGGCGTCGGTCTGAATAAAGGGCACGAGGGTCTCATCCGGCAGCATGCGGTTCTTGCCGGAAACGATGCCGGAAGTGGCGGTGTTCTCGAAACCGAACGGCGAGCCGATGGCCAACACCCCTTCGCCCACTTTCAAGGCATTGGCGTCGCCGCGGCGCACCACCGGCAGCTTGTCCGCTTCAATTTTCAACAACGCCACGTCGGTGCGGGCGTCGGAGCCTATCACCTTGGCCTTGTACTCGCGTTTGTCCGTCAGCTTGACGGTGATTTCATCGGCGCGGGCCACCACATGGGCGTTGGTCAACACATAGCCGTCGGCGGAAATGATGAAGCCGGAACCCAGCGACGACTCCTGCCGCTCCTGGGCGCGCGGCGGCGCGAAACGACGGAAGAATTCAAAGAACGGGTCGCCGCTCATGCCCTCGGGCAAATCGTTGCTGACCTCGCGCACCGTGGACTTGGTGCTGATATTGACCACCGCCTTGCCCTCGTTAGAGACGATCTGGCTGAAGTCCGGCAGTTCCGCGGCCATTGCAGCGGGCGCAGAGCCCGCCATAATAGAGGCCGCCAGCATGGCGGAAACAATCAGTTTTTTAACCGGCATGAGCGCTCCATCTTGATATGTTGTGGTTAAGACGTGCCGGCGAAAACCGGCTGACGGATTTCGGCGTC
Organism: Chromobacterium fluminis; assembly: GCF_011602385.1. Classification (NCBI taxonomy): domain Bacteria; kingdom Pseudomonadati; phylum Pseudomonadota; class Betaproteobacteria; order Neisseriales; family Chromobacteriaceae; genus Chromobacterium; species Chromobacterium fluminis. Next base: position 31,330 of record NZ_JAAOMA010000028.1, read on the forward strand.
GAATCGGTCGCGCGCCAGGCGCCCAGCCGTAAGGTTCGCCGCCAAGAAAAACAGGCGAGCCGGCGACAAAGCGCCGGCTCGAGCCCTATCCGACCCGCTCCGCGCAAGCGCACCGCCGGAGACCAGGCCTCCGGACGGGCTTGCGGAAACGTCGGCGGGCTTGGCCATCATGGCTTAAGGCTGACTTTCAACCCTTTCAACAGCCCCATCATCGCCGGCTCGGGCATGTCGCCCACCGCGGTCAACTGGTAGCTGCCCTGCGGGCCAGTAGCCATATTGATGGCGCCGTGCAGGTTGCTGCTGCGCTCCAGGCGCGCGCCTTCCGGCTGCGTCTCGACAAACAACGACAGCATCACCAGGCCGTCGGAATACACCATGTGGCGCACCGACTTGCCCGCCTGGCCCGGCAAGCTGCGCTGTACCGAACGCAGCAAATGGAAGCCGTTGGGCAGCCCGGACACATCGTTGTCCACCTGCGCGCCGGCCTGCGGCATGGAGGCGGCGCCCGAACGCAACAAGAACTTCTGCGCGAACTTGGGCCGATAGGCGCGCTTGTCTTTGGGGCCGGTCAGGTCGATGTCGGTGAAAGTAAACTGTTCCACCGCTTCGCCCTTGGGCGACAAGGTCACCATTTTCAAAGGCAGGGAGGTCAGCGGCTCCACGCACATGCGCAGGCTGTAACGCTGCCTGTCCTTGGGCCGCAGTTCCAGCAGATTGCAATCGCGCTGCGCCACCCTGTCGCTGCCGACGTGCTTGAGCGAATACGACTGATTGATCTCGCTCATGTCTTCCGGCAACAAGGCAGGAAACAAGCGCATCGCGCTGATCTTGGCCGCGTTCAAGGCTTTCTTGTCCGGCGCGAAACAGGCCAACTCATTGCCTTTGCGGACAATTTCGCGAGAAGGCCCGTCCAAGGACGTCCGCTTCTCCCGCATGGCGTCGCCTTGGCCTTCCCTAACGATGTGGAAGGTTTCCAGCGTGCCGTTCATCTGGTGCAGATAGGTGCCGTTCAGCGCCTGCTGGCGTCCGGCAGCCGCCACATTGCGCAGCAGCTGCCAGTCATCCTCTGCATGGGCGGCAGGCGCCGCCGCCACAACCATCAAGCTGATCAGAGGAATTACACGCATTTAACGGCGAGCTCCGTTTCCGTAGGATACTTTCATATTGCCTTGTTCGGAGGTCACTTCCTGATGAGCCAGCAGATAGGGGTCGTCGCGCTCGAGTTGGCTGGCTTGCGCCGGCTGGGCCACTTGCACCGGAACGCCCTTGTCCGCCACCAACGAAGCCGGCTCGCCGCGATGCGTCAGCTGCTGCCAGCCCACCACGGCGGCGAAGCTGACGCTGGCGGCCAGCGCCACCGCGCCGGCGGTGCGGGCGCGAGCCGGACGCAACCAGCGCCGCGGCGCAAGCACCGTGGGCTCGTCCGCCAGCCGGCTGGCGACCTGCTCTCGCACGTTGAGCGCAACCATGCGGTTGGCGCGCATCGCGTCGCCAATCAAGTGATACTCGCCCCAGGCGGCATCCAGTTGCTTGTCAGATGAAATAGAAGCGATGGCCCTGGCTATGTCCGTGTCGTCCAGTTCGCCATCCATCATCGCGGATATCGTTTCTTTCATACCTACCACCTTCTGTTCTTGGCCGTATCCAGCAAAGGCCTGAGCTCGGCAGCAATCGCCTCGCGCGCCCGGAAAATCCGCGAGCGCACGGTGCCTATCGGGCAATCCATCACCTTGGCGATTTCATCGTAGGATAGACCGTCCATTTCCCTGAGCGAAATTGCGGTTCTTAATTCCTCCGGCAAAGCCTCCACGGCGGCATTGACCGTTGCCAGAATCTCCTTGTTCATCAGCTCGGTTTCGGGCGTATTCAGGTCAGGCAGCTGCGACGTCATGTCGAAGCTTTCACCGTCCTCGTCCTCTATCTCGCTGTTGACCACCGGACGACGTCCGGAGGCGCTAAGGAAATTCTTGGCAGTATTGATGCCGATTCTGTACAGCCATGTGTAAAACGCGCTCTCGCCACGAAACGACGGCAAGGCACGATACGCTTTGATAAACGCTTCTTGCGTCACATCCTCGATGTCAGCGCCGTCGCGGATAAACCGCGACAACAACCTGGCGAGACGTCGCTGATACTTGGCAACAAGCAGATCGAAAGCTCTTTTTTCACCTCGCTGGGCACGCTCCACCAACTGTTGATCGAGATCCCGATCACTCATGTCGTTGTTATGCTCCCTGATTTGCCCACTGTCGTGTTTGTGGTCGTTTATGTGGACTGTGACTAGACCACCGCGCTTGCGATGAGTTCCCCCACGCGATTCAGCTGCGAAACATAACAGACCTCGGACAAAACTTGAACATTTGTTTTAACCGTATTGCCAGCGCGCAAACCAGCCCTTACACTCCTACCAAGCACTTGCTTGAATGACATAGAGATAACAACCAAAGCCAATAGTTCCTTGAACCGCCTTCGCGCTTCCGGGCCATGGCTTTGTCTTGCAATAAAGGAATCCAACGCGATGAGCACTCCCGGCCAACGCTTCCGTCAGGCGGTAGCACAAGAACAGCCCTTGCAGGTGGTGGGCGCGGTCAACGCCTACGCCGCCCGACTGGCCGAACACTCCGGCTTCAAGGCCCTGTATCTGTCCGGCGGCGGCGTAGCCGCCTGCTCCTGCGGCATTCCGGACCTGGGCATCACCACGCTGGAAGACGTGCTGATCGACGTGCGCCGCATCACCGACGTGACCGAGCTGCCTCTTCTGGTGGACATCGACACCGGATGGGGAGGCGCCTTCAATATTGCCCGCGCGGTCCGCAGCCTGGAGAAAGCCGGCGCCGCCGCGGTGCACATCGAGGACCAGGTACAGCAGAAGCGTTGCGGCCACCGCCCCAACAAGGCCATCGTCAGCCAGGACGAAATGGTGGATCGCGTCAAGGCGGCAGTGGATGCGCGTCGCGACGACGGCTTCGTGATCATGGCGCGCACCGACGCGCTGGCGGTCGAAGGGCTTGACGCCGCCATCGAGCGCGCCGTCGCCTGCGTCGAGGCCGGCGCAGACATGATTTTTCCGGAGGCGATGACCGAGCTGGCGATGTACCGCCGCTTCGCCGAAGCGGTGAAAGTGCCGGTGCTGGCCAATATCACCGAGTTCGGCGCCACCCCGCTGTTCAACACTCGCGAGCTGGGCGAACACGGCGTCGGCCTGGTGCTCTATCCCTTGTCCGCTTTCCGCGCGATGAGCCAGGCCGCGCTCGGCGTCTACGGCGCGATCCGCCGCGACGGCGGTCAGCAAGCGGTGCTGGACACGATGCAAACGCGCGCAGAACTTTATAGCCATCTGGACTACCACGCCTACGAACAAAAACTGGACGCGCTGTTCCGCCAGGAAGGTCATGGTGCCGAATAATCTGCTTGCAGACATCCCGGGCGAGCTGCCGGAAGAGTTGCTGCAGACTTTATTCAGCGGCGCGAAAGGATTCCGCGTCGAACGCATCGTCTCGCGCGGCCATGCTTCGCCGGACGGATTCTGGTATGAGCAGGACGAAGAAGAATGGGTGCTGTTGCTGTCCGGCGCGGCGGAGCTGGAATACCAGGACCCGCCGCGGCGCCTCAGATTGGAGCCGGGCGATTGCGTGGCCATAGCGCCGCGCCAACGCCACCGCGTGGCCTGGACCGCGCCTGGGCAGGACAGCGTCTGGCTGGCCGTTTTCTACGAAAAATAATCATTCCGCAGGTCTGCGATCAGGAGAAAAGCATGAGCGAAACCGTTGTTGGCATCAAACCCAAAAAATCCGTAGCCCTGTCCGGCGTCGCCGCCGGCAATACCGCGCTGTGCACCGTGGGCCGCAGCGGCAATGATCTGCACTACCGCGGCTACGACATCCTCGACCTCGCCGGTCGTTGCGAATTCGAGGAAGTGGCCTACCTGCTGGTGCACGGCAAGCTGCCGAACAAGGCCGAGCTGGTCGGCTATAAGAAAAAGCTGAAGTCGCTGCGCGGCCTGCCGGCGGCGGTGAAGGCAGTGCTGGAGGCGCTTCCGGCCAGCGCCCACCCGATGGACGTGATGCGCAGCGGCGTGTCCGCGCTGGGTTGCGCGCTGCCAGAGAAGGACGATCACAACCAAGCCGGCGCGCGCGACATCGCCGACCGACTCATGGCCAGCCTGGGCTCCATGCTGTTGTACTGGCATCATTTCAGCCATAACGGCAAGCGCATCGAGGTGGAAACGGACGACGACAGCATAGGCGGTCACATCCTGCACCTGCTGCACGGCGAAAAACCGTCGCAGGAATGGGTGCGCGCAATGCACACCTCGCTCAATCTATACGCCGAGCATGAATTCAACGCCTCCACCTTCGCCGCCCGCGTCATCGCCGGCACCGGCTCGGATCTGTACAGCGCCGTCACCGGCGCCATTGGCGCGCTGCGCGGCCCCAAGCACGGCGGCGCCAATGAAGTGGCCTTCGACATCCAGCAGCGCTACGAAACCCCGGCCGAGGCCGAGGCGGACATTCGCGAACGCGTGGAACGCAAAGAAGTGGTCATCGGCTTCGGCCACCCGGTCTACACCATTTCCGATCCTCGCAACAAGGTGATCAAGGAGGTGGCGCGCGAACTGTCCAAGTCCGCCGGCAACAGCAAGATGTTCGACATCGCCGAACGCCTGGAAACCGTGATGTGGGACATCAAGAAGATGTTCCCCAATCTGGACTGGTTTTCCGCGGTCAGTTACCACATGATGGGCGTGCCCACCGCCATGTTTACTCCCTTGTTCGTGATCGCCCGCACCAGCGGCTGGAGCGCGCACGTGATCGAGCAACGTCAGGACGGCAAGATCATCCGCCCCAGCGCCAATTACATCGGCCCGGAAGACCAGGTCTTCGTACCGCTGGAACAGCGCTGACCGGACCGGGAGCCCCCGCGCTCCCACCCCTGATTTTCAAATTGGCCAAGACATGATGAATTCCGCTTACCGCATTCCCCTGCCCGGCACCGGGCTCGACTACTTCGACGCCCGCGCCGCCGTTAACGCCATCCGCCCCGGCGCCTGGGAACAACTGCCCTATACCGGCCGCGTGCATGCTGAAAACCTGGTGCGCCGTTGCGATCCTGCGCTGCTGGGCGAATGCCTGGAGCAGATCGCCCATCGCAAGCGCGAGCGCGACTTCCCCTGGTTCCCGGCGCGCGTGGTCTGTCACGACATCCTGGGCCAGACCGCGCTGGTGGACCTGGCCGGCCTGCGCGACGCCATCGCCGACCAGGGCGGCGACCCGGCCCAGGTCAACCCGGTGGTGCCGGTGCAATTGATCGTCGATCACTCGCTGGCGGTGGAGTGCGGCGGCTTCGACCCGCAAGCTTTCGAAAAGAACCGCGCGATCGAGGACCGGCGCAACGAAGACCGCTTCCATTTCATTGAGTGGACCAAGAGCGCCTTCGACAATGTCGACGTGATCCCGGCAGGCAACGGCATCATGCACCAGATCAATCTGGAGAAGATGTCGCCGGTGATCCACGCCGACAACGGCCTGGCCTACCCGGACACCTGCGTCGGCACCGACAGCCACACCCCGCACGTGGACGCGCTGGGCGTGATCGCCGTCGGCGTCGGCGGCCTGGAAGCGGAAAACGTGATGCTGGGCCGCGCCTCGTGGATGCGGCTGCCTGACATCGTCGGCGTGGAGCTGTCCGGCAAGCCCGGTCCCGGCATCACCGCCACCGACGTGGTGCTGGCGCTAACCGAATTTCTGCGCCAGCAGAAAGTGGTCGGCGCCTATCTGGAATTCTACGGCCCGGGCGCGGCGGCGCTGACCTTGGGCGACCGCGCCACCATCTCCAATATGGCGCCGGAGTACGGCGCCACCGCGGCGCTGTTCTTCATCGACGAACAAACCATCTCCTACCTGAAGCTGACTGGCCGCAGCGACGAGCAAGTCCAGTTGGTGGAAACCTACGCCAAGACCGCCGGCCTGTGGGCCGATACGCTGCGAAACGTCGTGTACGAGCGAGTGCTGCGCTTCGACCTGTCCAGCGTGAGCCGCAACCTGGCCGGCCCGTCCAATCCGCACAAGCGGCTGCCGGTGTCGGCGCTGGCCGAACGCGGCATCGCCGTCAATCTGGCGCTGGCCCGCGCGCAGGAGGCCCAGGGCCTGATGCCGGACGGCGCGGTAATCATCGCCGCCATCACCAGCTGCACCAATACCTCCAACCCGCGCAATGTGATCGCCGCCGGCCTGCTGGCGCGCAACGCCAACCGGCTGGGCCTCGCCCGCAAGCCGTGGGTGAAGTCCTCGCTGGCGCCGGGTTCCAAGGCGGTTGAGCTCTATCTGAAGGAAGCCGGCCTGCTGTCCGAGCTGGAGCAATTGGGCTTCGGCATCGTCGCCTTCGCCTGCACCACATGCAACGGCATGTCCGGCGCGCTGGAACCCAAAATCCAGCAGGAAATCGTGGAGCGCGACCTGTACACGACGGCGGTGCTGTCCGGCAACCGCAACTTCGACGGCCGCATTCACCCCTACGCCAAGCAAGCCTTCCTGGCTTCGCCGCCGCTGGTCATTGCCTACGCCATTGCCGGCACCATGCGCTTCGACATCGAAAAAGACGTGCTCGGCGTCGCCGACGGCAAGGAGATCCGGCTCAAGGACATCTGGCCGGACGACGCGGAGATAGACGCGGTGCTGCGCCAGGCGGTCAAGCCCGAGCATTTCCGTCAAGTGTACGAACCGATGTTCGCCATCCGCCGCGACACCGCCGCCAAGGCCAGCCCGCTGTACGCCTGGCGGCCGCAGTCCACCTATATCCGTCGCCCGCCTTACTGGGAGGGCGCGCTGGCCGGCGAGCGCACGCTGCGCGGCATGCGCCCTCTGGCCCTGCTGCCGGACAACATCACCACCGACCACTTGTCGCCCTCCAACGCCATCCTGCTGGACTCGGCCGCCGGCGAATATCTGGCGAAGATGGGCCTGCCGGAGGAAGACTTCAATTCCTACGCCACCCACCGCGGCGACCACCTGACCGCGCAGCGCGCCACCTTCGCCAACCCCAAGCTGTTCAATGAAATGGTGTTGAACGAAGACGGCTCGGTGCGCCAGGGCTCGCTGGCGCGCGTGGAACCGGAAGGCAAGACGATGCGGATGTGGGAGGCGATCGAAACCTATATGCGGCGCAAGCAGCCGCTGATCATCGTCGCCGGCGCCGACTACGGCCAGGGTAGCTCGCGCGATTGGGCGGCCAAGGGCGTGCGCCTGGCCGGCGTCGAGGCCATCGTCGCCGAAGGCTTCGAACGCATCCACCGGACCAATCTGATCGGCATGGGCGTGCTGCCGCTGGAGTTCAAGCCCGGCGTCAATCGCAAGACGCTGGCGCTGGACGGCAGCGAGACCTACGACGTGATCGGCCGTCGCCAGCCGCGCGCTGAGCTGACGCTGCTGGTCCGCCGCCGGAACGGCGACACTGCGCAAGTACCGGTGACCTGTAGGCTGGACACCGCGGAAGAAGTGTCGATCTACGAGGCTGGCGGCGTGTTGCAGCGTTTCGCTCAGGACTTTTTGGAGGGGGCGAAAGGCTAATCTCCTCTCCTCCGGCCCCTCTCCCGCAATGAGAGAGGGGCGATACCGCAAGATTTGTGACGCCGTGCGACGCTTGGCTGCAGGCGCAAGGCTTCCGAATCACACGCTTCTGGAACAACGATATTCTGCACAACTCGGGATGCCGCTCTTGAAGTAATATGACAAAGAACTTAGTGCCAGGACACAATAAACACGACGACGTCCCGGCAACGGAACCACCGCAAGCACAGGAAAAATAGCATATGACTCCAGCAGCCCAGATCCGCATCCCCGCCACCTATATGCGCGGCGGCACCAGCAAGGGCGTGTTCTTCCGGTTGCAGGACCTGCCGGAGGCCGCGCGCCAGCCGGGCGTGGCGCGCGACGCGCTGCTGCTGCGCGTGATCGGCAGCCCGGACCCTTACGGCAAACAGATAGACGGCATGGGCGGGGCCAGCTCCAGCACCAGCAAGACCGTGATCGTATCCCCCTCCTCTCGCCCGGGTCACGATGTCGACTACCTGTTTGGCCAAGTCGGCATAGACAAAGCCTTCGTCGACTGGAGCGGCAACTGCGGCAATCTGTCCGCCGCGGTCGGCCCCTTCGCCATAGCCGGCGGTCTGATCGACCCGGCGCGCATTCCCGTCGACGGCTTCTGCACGGTGCGCATCTGGCAGGCCAATATCGGCAAGACCATCATCGCCCACGTGCCCATCAGCGCAGGCCAGGTACAGGAGACCGGCAATTTCGAGCTGGACGGCGTCACCTTCCCCGCCGCCGAAGTGGCGCTGGAATTCCTGGATCCGGCCGATGAAGGCGACGGCGACGGCGGCGCGATGTTCCCCACCGGTCAGTTGGTAGACACGCTAGAAGTGCCTGGCGTCGGCGCCTTCCCAGCCACGCTGATCAATGCCGGCATTCCCACCATCTTCGTCAACGCCGCCGACATCGGCTACAGCGGCGCCGAACTGCAGGACGCGATCAACGCCGATCCGGCGGCGCTGGCGCGCTTCGAAACCATACGCGCCCACGGCGCGCTGAAGATGGGCCTGATCAAGACGCTGGACGACATCGCCAACCGCCAGCACACGCCCAAAATCGCCTTCGTCGCGCCGCCGGCCGACTACCTTTCCTCCAGCGGCAAGCCGGTGCGCGCCTCCGACATCGACCTCTTGGCGCGGGCGATGTCCATGGGCAAGCTGCACCACGCGATGATGGGCACCGCCGCGGTGGCCATCGGCACCGCGGCGGCGATTCCAGGCACCCTGGTCAATCTGGCCGCCGGCGGCGGCAAGCGCCGGATGGTGCGCTTCGGCCACCCTTCCGGCACTTTGCGCGTCGGCGCCGAAGCGCGTCAGGAAAACGGTGTCTGGGCCGTGAGCAAGGCGGTCATGAGCCGCAGCGCGCGGGTGCTGATGGAAGGCTGGGTGCGTGTGCCTGGCGATCTCTGAAGCGCCGACACTCAAGCGCCTTTCCCGCCTGGCGCCTCGCGCCGCAGCAGATACTTCTGCAGCTTGCCGGTGGGCGTGCGCGGCAGCCGCTCCACAAAATGGAAGCGGCGCGGAATCTTGTAACGCGCCAGGCGGCTGGCCAGGTAATCGGCCAGCGCCTCGCCGCTGGGCGGTTCGCCCGGCTGCGCCACTACATAGGCGACGACGGTTTCGCCCCAGTCCGGATGCGGCTCGCCGATGACCGCCGCGTCCGCCACCGCCGGGTGGCCTAGCAAGACGTCCTCCACCTCTTTGGAATAAACATTCTCGCCGCCGCTGACGATCATGTCCTTGATCCGGTCGACAATGAAGCAATAGCCGTCGGCGTCCCGCCGCGCCAGGTCGCCGCTGCGATACCAGCCGTCGCCGGCCAAAGCTTGCCGCGTGGCAGCCTCGTCGTTCAAATAGCCTTGCATCAGGCTGTCGGCGCGCAGCCAGATTTCGCCCACCTCGCCGGCGCGGCAGTCACGACCAGCGCGCACCAGCCGCAGCTCCACCCCGGGCAACCCGCACCGGCCTATCGACCCGGCCTTGGCCAATTGCTCGTCCGGCCGCAGCACGCTGCCCGCCGGCCCGGTTTCGGTCATGCCGTAGACTTGATAGAAATTGTTGGAGCGATAGGCCGTCATCAGCCGCCGCGCGGTGTCCGCGCCTATCGGCCCGCCGCCGTAAATCCAGGTCCGCACGCTGGATAGATCGAAGCGCTCGAAATCCGGCACCGTCTGCAAGGGCAGCAGATAGGACACCGGCGCGCCGAAGTAAGCCGTGACGCGCTCACGCGCCACCGTTTCGAGGAAATCCAGCGGCCGGTATTCGCGCAGCAAAGCGACCGTGCCGCCGGCCAACAGGGTGCCGGCAAGCCAGTTGTTCAGCGGCGACGCGTGCCAGATCGGCATCGCCAGCAAAAAGACCTCGTCGCCGTCCAGGCCCAGCCCGGCGCGGGCGGCTTCCGCCGCGCGGCGCACGCCGCGGTGGCTGAGCATGCAGCCCTTGGGGCGGCCGGTGGTGCCGGAGGTGTACAACACTTCCGCCAGGCCCTCCGGCGCCGGCGTCTCGCCCTCAAAGCCGTCCGCGGCCGCCGCTTCCGCGTCGAAATCCGGCCAGCCGGCCAAGACCAGGCCGGTGCTCAAGGCCGGCGCCCGATGACGCACGCGTCGCCACACCGGCGCGAGCTCGCCGTCGAACACGCTCAGCGCCGCGTCGCAATGCGCTAGAATGTAATCCACCTCCTCCGCCTGCAGTTTGTGGTTCACCGGCACCACGGCGGCGCCCAGCCGCCAGGCGCCGAGCAACATCTCAACGAAGGCCGGAGTGTTGAAACACATCAAAGCCACCCGGTCGCCTCGCGCCACGCCGTGCGCGCGCAATACCGCGGCGGCGCGGCGGCTGGCCGCGCTCACCGCGCCGTAGCTGAAGGCGCAGCCCTGGTAACGCAACAAGGTCCGCTGCGGCCGCGCCGCGGCCAGTTCGTCGAAATGGGTCAACATATCCGCGCCGCCGATCTCAATCGGGCAAGGCGCGCTGCAGGATCGCTTCGATCTGCAAGCGATTAGCATCCAGCGCGCCGGCCACCCGCCCCCACTGCCCATCGCTCAAACGGCTGGCGATGAACCCCTGGCTCAGCGCCGCTGGCGCATGGCATGTCAACAGGCAGGCCTGCGCGGTCAGCGCCAGCAATTGGGCGAAGCGCCGTCCCAGGGGCTCCAGTTCGGCCGGCCTGGCGGCCAGCTCTCGCAATTGCGCCAGCGCCGCGGCCAGTGCCGGCTCGCCGCCGGACAAGGCGGCCAAATCCTCCAACAGCGCCTGCCAGGCTTCAGGCTCGCGTTGCAAGGCGCGGATCACATCCAGGCACATCACATTGCCGGAGCCCTCCCAAATCGAATTCAGCGGCGCTTCGCGATACAGACGCGCCATCGGTCCATCAACGTAGCCGTTGCCGCCAAACACCTCCATCGCCTCTCCGCTAAGCTCCACCGCTCGCTTGCACACCCAAAACTTGGCCGCCGGCGTGACGATGCGTTTCCAGCCCCGCTGCGCCGGCGCGTCATCGCGCTCGAAGGCTTCGGACAGGCGCGCCGCCAACTGCAGCGCCGCCTCGCTCTCCAAAGCCAAGTCCGCCAGCACCGCGCGCATCAGCGGCTGCTCGGCCAAGCGCTTGCCGAAGGCCATGCGCCGCCGTGCGTAGGCCAAGGCTTGTACCGTGCCCTGGCGCAGCAGCGCGGCGCTGCCGATCACGCAGTTGAGCCGAGTGTAGCCGGCCATTTCGATGATGGTGGGAATGCCGCGCCCCTCCTCGCCGATCAACACGCCCCAGGCATCTTGAAACTCTACCTCGCAGCCGGCGTTGCTGCGGTTGCCCACCTTGTCCTTCAGGCGCTGGATCCGCACCGCGTTGCGCTCGCCGTCCGGCCGCCAGCGCGGCAGGTAGAAGCAGCACGGCGCGCCGTCCGCGGTTTTGGCTACCACCAGGTGAGCATCGCACATCGGCGCGGACCAGAACCATTTGTGGCCGCGCAACCGATATTCTCCGCCGCGGCCGCCGGCGCCCAGCGGCGTCGCCTGCGTGGTGTTGGCGCGCACGTCGGAGCCGCCCTGCTTCTCGGTCATACCCATGCCTATCCAGGCCGACGCTTTGCGCTCCAGCGGCAAATCGCGGCTGTCGTGAACGCGGCTGAACAGCTTGTCGCCCAGTTGCGCCCACAGCGCCGGCTCGCGTCGCAACAAGGGAATGGCGGCCTGGGTCATTGTCGCCGGGCACAAACTGCCGCCCTCCACCTGACCGTGCAGATAGAGGCCGGCCATCGTCGCGGTCCAGCGGCCAGGCCGCTGGCTGTCGAAAGGCAGGCTCACCAGACCCTGCTCGCGGTACAAGGCCAATAACTGGTGCCAGGCGGGATGGTAGTCCACCTGGTCTAGGCGGCGGCCGCGGCGGTCGAAGGCGCGCAACTCCGGCGCATGGCGGTTGGCTTGCTCGGCCAATTCGAAGCTGTCCGCCCTCCCCATATGCTCGCCGTAAGCGCGCAGCCCGGCCTCGGCCCAGCCCGCGTCGGCGCGCAGCAGCGCCTCGCGCAAGGCCGGGTCGCTGTCGTACAGCGAGTAGTCCGCCAGTTCTTCGTACTGGTTGCTCACTTCATGGGTTTGCCAGATCATCGTTCCGTCTCCCTCGCGCCGCGCAGCGGCCATGACGAAAGTATAAGGAAAGCGGCGATGCGACATGTTCGGGTTTCCCCCACCGCGGCGCAGCAAGCCGAGCAGGCCGCGCCGGCCACGCGCCGGCGGCCGCGCCAATCGCGCTCGCGCGCCAGCCTTATTGCGCTGCAACAGGCCTTTGTTCAGGTTTTGCTGGAACGCGGCTACGCCAAGACCACGGTACGCGAAGTGGCCGCCGTCGCCGGCGTGGCGGTCGGCACCTTCTACCTTTACGTGCGCAATATGGACGGCCTGGCCGCGCTGAGCATCCACCAGCATGTGCATGCCCTGGCCGACGCTTTGCGTCGTAAAGCCGCCGCCTGCCGCGGCGCGGACCGCCGCGAGATCGCCGCCGCGCTGCTAGCCTTGCAACTGGATACAGTGCAGCGCCAAGCCGCGGCCTGGAGCGCTTTGTTCCAGTTGGAGCGGAGAGTGTCCCCGCTGGAGGCCTACCGCCGCCATTACCAGCAATACGTGGACATCTGGCGCGCCGCGCTGGCCGGCGCCGTCGAGCCGCCGCCGCGGCTGGAGGCCGCCGCGCGCATGGCTCACTGCCTCTGTTACGGCGCAATCTCCCAAGCCTTGCTGAGCCAGGGCTCCGCCGCCGATCTGCCCGCGCTGCGCCCGGAGCTGGAGGCGGCGCTCAGCGCCTGCCTGGGCTGAAACCAAGGGAAAGGCTGTGCGATAAGGAGTAGAATCAGCCTCAGCCGCCGTCAAGGCGGCCAAGAAGAACAAAGGAAGCAAAATGACAGAACATTGGGGCAAGGTGCTGACCGCCATGGTCACGCCCTTCGACGAGGCCGGCCGGTTGAACCTGGACGCGGCGCGGCAACTGGCCAAACACCTGGCGGCCAACGGCAGCGACGGCCTGGTGGTGGCGGCCACTACCGGCGAAGCGCCGACGCTGAGCGACGAGGAACGGCGCGATCTGGTACGCGCGGTCAGCGAAGCCGTGACCATCCCGGTGCTGGCCGGCACCGGCAGCAGCCATACCGAACACGCGATCACGCTGACGCGCGAAGCCTCCGACCTGGGCGCCGCCGGCGTTTTCGTGGTCGGTCCCTATTACAACCGCCCGCCGCAAGCCGGCATCGAGGCTCATTTCCGCGCGGTGGCCGCAGCCACCCGGCTGCCGCTGATGGTGTATGACGTGCCGGGCCGCACCGGCCGCCGCATCGCCGCCAACGTGCTGCTGCGGCTGTTCCGCGAAGTGGACAATATCGTCGCCTTCAAGGACGCCACCGGCGACCCGGCCGCGGCCGCCGCGCTGGTAGCCGCCGCCGGCGAACATTTCGCGCTCTATTCCGGCGACGACGCGCTGACCCTGCCCTTGCTGGCGGTGGGCGCGGTGGGCGTGGTCGGCACCTCCACCCACTGGACCGGTCCGGAATTCGCCCGCATGATCGCCGCCTTCGAACAGGGCGACACGGCGCAGGCGCGGCGCGTCAACGCCGGCTTGCAGGAATCCTTCGCCTTCTCCAACACCGACGCTTCGGTGTTTTCGATGTCGGTGAAAGCCATGCTGCGGGTGCAGGGTCTGCCGGTGGGCCAATGCCGGCTGCCGCTGCCGCCCACCGGCGCCGCCGAGGAGAATCAGGCGCGGCTGGTATGGGAGCGGTTGCAGTTACGTCGCGCCGCTGCCTATTAAACGCTAGCCATGAAAAAAGGAGCCGGCCGGCTCCTTTTTCTCGTCAAAGAACGGCGTTCAGTCGCGGAAGTTGTTGAACTGCAGCGGGAAGCCGTTTTCCTTGTCGTCGGCGATTTCCTTGCGCATCAGCGCAATGCATTCCTGCAGCACGTCGCGCTTGGCGCCGGACACGCGCACCGCTTCGCCCTGAATGCTGGCCTGCACCTTGAGCTTGGCGTCCTTGATCAGCTTGACGATTTTCTTGGCCAGGTCGGACTCCAGCCCTTCTTTCACCGTCAGCACTTTCTTCACCTTGTTGCCGCTGACTTTTTCCAGCTTGCCGTACTCCATGCAGCGCACGTCCACGCCGCGCTTGGACAGCTTGTTCACCAGAATGTCGTTGACCTGGTCCAGTTGAAACTCGGCGTCGGCGTATAAGGTCAGTTCCTTGTCTCCGGTTTCGATGCGGGCGTCGCTGCCCTTGAAGTCGTAACGGGTGGACACCTCTTTATTGGCTTGCTCCACGGCGTTGCGCACTTCCACCTTGTTCACTTCGGACACGATATCGAAAGACGGCATGAAATATTCCTAATAATGCTTGATGCCGCCATTTTAGAGGCTGGCCCCGCCCTTGTCACTCGGCCGCCCCCTCCTCGCCTTCGCCCAACCGCGCCCGCATCGCTTCCACCTCCTTGAGCCGGCCGCTGATGCGGTCCCAATGCCGCGCGTTCAAGGCGGCGATCACCGCGTCCACCAACATCATCAACGGCGTGTTGCTGTCCCAACCGGCCGGTCCGGCGGTGTGCGCCGCCAGGGTGTAGCGCGCCACCCGCGCCACCGGCGACAGCCATTGGTCGGTGAACAGCAGCACGCTGGTCTTGCGCTGCGCCGCCATTTCCGCGATGCGCAGCGCGTCGTCCCAGTAACGGCGGATGTCGAAGATCACCAGTACGTCGTGCCGTCCCATATCCACCAGCGAATCCGCCCAACTCGCCGGCACGCCGCGCAAATGCACCACGTCCGGCCGCACCACTTTCAGATGATGGCAAAGATAAGCCGCCAGCGGATCGGTCAGCCGCCCGCCCAGCAGCCAGATCCGGTGCTTGCGCTCGCCCAGTAGGTCCACCGCCCCGTCGAACTCCGCGCGCGGCACCTGAGCCGCAGTCTGCCGCATCAAATCGACGATGCGCTCGGCGTGGCTGGCCAGAAAATCGTGATCGCCCTGCAGTTGCCCCGGATCGTGGCGCATTAACGGCGACTGCAGCCGCAATTCCAGTTCGTCGCGCAAGGCGCCCTGAAACGCGGCGTAACTGTCGAAGCCCAACTTGCCAATCAGACGCAATACGGTCGGGCCGCTGACGTCGGCGCGCTGCGCCCATTGCGCGATGGTTTCCAAGCCAGCCACCGGATAGTTGGCCAGCAGCGCCCGTCCCACCTTGCGTTCGGTGGGGGTCAGCGCTTCGAACAGCGCGCGGACTTGCTCCGCGATCGAGCGGCTTTGACTCATTCTGTTGCCCCTTTGGCGATGCACGACTGCCGTCGTGCCGCGCAGCATAACAGCGCCGGCGTAAAAACGGCATTGTGTCATTGCGCCCACACTGCCGTCCTGATTCTAATATTTATTACAAATTTGGCTTGATTCATTTTTTTTTAACGAATAATACTATCCAAACAACATGCAGGCAACAAGGAAGCGGCCCAAAAGGCAGCGACAAACCGCTATCAAAACAGATAGTTGCAAGCCAGACGATGAACGCTCGGCCGGTATCGGGGAAGTTAGACCGCGGCAATCAGGGAGAGACAGCGATGGAAGCACGCGACGTAAAGACAATCGCGGATTTTAAGGTTTTGATCGAAGAACGCCGCCTGAACCAGATCAAGGTGGGCCTGGTGGACATGGACGGGGTGATGTGCGGCAAATACATGTCGCGCGACAAATTCCTGTGCGCGCTGGAAGGAGGCTTCGGTTTTTGCGACGTGGTGTTCGGCTGGGACGTGGGCGACAAGCTGTACGACAACACCCTACTCACCGGCTGGGGCCGCGGCTACGGCGACGCCGAGGTGCGGCTGATTCCCGAATCCTGCCGCGACCTGCCGCTGGAAGGCGATATGATCTTCGTCCAGGGCGAGGTGGTGGGCCGGCTGGAAAGCCTCTGTCCGCGAGGCTTGCTGCGCCGGGTGCTGGAGCGCGCGCGCGCCATGGGCTTTGACGTGCTGGCTGGCTTCGAATACGAATTTCTGGCGGTGGACGAAGACAACGACGCGCTGCAGCAGCGTCTCTACCAGCACCCCAAGCCGCTGGGCAGCGGCGCCTTCGGCTACTCCATCCTACGCAGCTCGGTGAACACCGACTTCTACCGCGCGCTGCTGGACCTGTGCGAGCGGATGCAAATGCCTATCGAGGGCCTGCACGAGGAAACCGGACCCGGCGCGCTGGAGGCCGCGCTGTGCGTGGACAACGCCCTGCGCGCCGCCGACAACGCCGTCTGTTTCAAAACCTTCTCCAAGGTGCTGGCGGAGAAACAGGGGCGCATGCTCTGCTATATGGCCAAGTGGCACCAGGAGCAATCCGGCCAGGGCGGCCACATCCACATCTCGCTGCGCCGCCGCGACGGCGGCGACAGCGCCTTCCACCAGCCGGGCCGCGAACACGCGATCAGCGACGCCATGCGCCACTTCATCGGCGGCATCCAGCGACTGATGCCGGAATTCATGAGCCTGGCCGCACCCACGGTCAATAGTTTCCGCCGGCTGGTGCCCGGTTACTGGGCGCCCACCAGCTCGCTGTGGGGCGTGGACAACCGCACCGTGGCCATCCGCGCGATTCCCGGCAGCGCCAAATCGCAACGCGTCGAATACCGCCTGCCCGGCGCCGACAGCAACCCCTATCTGGCGCTGGCCAGCGGCCTGGCCGCCGGCCTCTACGGCATCGAACACCGCATCGAGCCGGAAGAACCGGTCAGCGCCAACGGCTATCTGCTGGACGCGCCGCCCCATCTGAAACTGCACCGCACCTTGTGGGAGGCCGCTCAGGCGCTGCGCGGCTCCGCCGCCGCCCGCGACTGGTTCGGCGACGACTTCGTCGATCACTTCGCCGCCACCCGCGAATGGGAGGAGCGCGAGTTCCAGCGCCATGTCACCGACTGGGAATTGAAACGCTACTTCGAGATCATCTAAATGAGCGAAAACTACTCCGTCATCACCCCGCTGGACGGCTCCGCGCTGCTGCAGCGCAGCTATACCAGCCCGGTCCAGACCCAGGCCGCGCTGGACGCCGCCCGCGCCGCCCAAGCCGGCTGGCGCGCCACCCCGCTGGCCGAACGCAAGGCCTTGATCGGCCGGGCGGTGGACTGGCTGATCGCCCACAAGGGCGACTGCGCCGACGCCGTCACTCGCCAGATTGGCCGGCCCATCCGCCAGTCCCCCGGCGAAATCGGCGGCCTGGCCGAGCGCGCCCGCCATATGCTGGACATCGCCGAGGAAGCGCTGGCCGACCTCCACCCCGCGCCCAAGCCCGGCTTCGAACGCTGGCTGCGCCGCGAACCGCTAGGCACGGTGCTGGTGCTGGCGCCGTGGAACTACCCCTTCCTCACCGCCATCAACACCATCGCGCCGGCGCTGGCCGCCGGCAACTGCGTGCTGCTCAAGCATTCCTCGCAAACCCCGCTGATCGCCGACCTGTTCCGCCAGGCCTGCGCCGCCGCCGGCCTGCCCATCGGCGTGTTCCAAACCCTGGAGCTGGATCATGCCGCCACCTTGAAACTGACGGCGGCGCCCGAGATCGACTTCGTCGCCTTCACGGGCTCGGTGAGCGGCGGCCGCGCGGTGCAAAGGGCGGCCGCCGAGCGCTTCATCGGCGTCGGCCTGGAACTGGGCGGCAAGGACCCGGCCTATGTGCGCGCCGACGCCGACCTGCCGGCGGCGATAGAAAACCTGGTGGACGGCGCCTTTTTCAACTCCGGCCAGTCCTGCTGCGGCATCGAGCGCATTTATGTGCAGCGCGGGCGTTACCGCGACTTCGTCGACGGCTTCGTCGAACTGACCCGGACCTATCGCTTCGGCCATCCGCTGGACCCGGACACCAATCTGGGACCGATGGTGCGCGCCGGCGCCGCCGACTTCGTCCGCGGACAGATCCAGGCGGCGCTGGCCGCCGGCGCGCGCGCGCTGATTCCGGCCGGCCATTTCGCCGCCGACGCGCCGGGCAGCGCCTATCTGGCCCCGCAGGTGCTGGTGGACGTGAACCACGCCATGAGCGTGATGCGCGAGGAAAGCTTCGGCCCGGTCATCGGCATCATGGCGGTGGACTCCGACGAGGAGGCGCTGCGCTTGATGAACGACAGCGCCTACGGCCTGACCGCCTCGATCTGGACCGCGGACCGCGACGCCGCCGTCCATCTCGGTCAACAACTGGAAACCGGCACCGTGTTCATGAACCGCTGCGACTACCTGGACCCGGCGCTGGCCTGGACCGGGGTCAAAGACACCGGCCGCGGCATTTCCCTGTCCACGCTGGGCTACCAGCAACTGACCCGGGTCAAATCCTTCCATCTCAAGGGGTAAGGCGATGCAACTGCAAGGCAACTGGAATTATCCGACCAGCATCCGCTTCGGCGCCGGCCGCGCCACCGAACTGCCAGCGCTGTGCCGCGAACTGGGCATGCGCCGCCCGCTGCTGGTCACCGACCCCGGCCTGGCCAGGCTGCCGATGCTGGCCCGGCTGCAGAGCTTGCTGAGCGACGCCGGTCTGGAGACCGCCTTGTTCAGCGATATGCGCCCCAATCCTGTGGGCCGCGACGTCGACGCCGGGGTCGCCGCCTTCCGCGACGGCCGCCATGACGGGGTGGTCGCCGTCGGCGGCGGCAGCGCGCTGGACGTGGGCAAGGCCATCGCGTTGATGTCCGGGCAAAAACGCCCGCTGTGGGACTTCGAGGACGTGGGCGACAACTGGCTGCGCGTCGATCCCGCCGGCGTCGCGCCCACGCTGGCGGTGCCCACCACCGCCGGCACCGGCTCCGAGGTGGGCCGTGCGTCCCTGATCATCGACGAGGCCGCGCACCGCAAGGTCATCATCTTCCATCCGGCCATGCTGCCCAAGCTGGTGCTGGCGGACCCGGAACTGACCGTCGGCCTGCCGCCGGCGCTGACCGCCGCCACCGGCGTCGACGCGCTGGTGCACAATCTGGAAGCCTTCTGCTCGCCGTTCTACCACCCCATCGCCCAAGGGGTGGCGCTCGAAGGCATGCGGCTGGCGCACGACTGGCTGCCGGCGGCCCACGCCGACGGCGGCAATCTGGAAGCCCGCGCCCAGATGTTGTCCTGTTCCATCATGGGCGCTACGGCTTTCCAGAAAGGCCTGGGCGGCGTGCACGCGCTGGCGCATCCCATCGGCGCGGTGTTCGACACCCACCACGGCCTGGCCAACGCCGTGCTGCTGCCCTATGTGCTGGTGCGCAACCGGCCGGCGATAGCCGAAAGGCTGAGCGCCGCCGCCCGCTACCTGGGCCTGGCCGACGCCGGCTTCGACGGTTTCCTGGCCTGGGTGCTGCAATTGCGCGCCGGCCTGGGCATTCCGCACACCCTGGCGGAGATCGGCATCGGCGCGGACGCCGCCGCCGACATCGGCCGCATGGCCAAGGCCGACCCCAGCGACGGCGGCAACCCCTTGCCCCTATCCACCGACGACTACCGCGCGATCTTCCTCGCCGCGCAGCAAGGCAGGCTGTGATGAGGCGCCCGCTGATCGGCCTGACCACCTACCCGGCCACGCCCGAACACGGCTACCACACGCCGCTGGAATACGTGGCGGCGGTGGTGCGCGCCGGCGGCGCGCCGGTGCAATTGCCGGCACTGGGCCCCGACATGGTGGACAGCTGGCTGGACAAGCTGGACGGCGTGGTACTGATCGGCGGCGGCGACATCGACCCTGCCCGCTTCGACGCCGGCGGCCACCCAACCATTTACAACCTCAGCCCGGAGCGCGACGCCACCGAAATCGCGCTGGCGCGCGCGCTGCTGCAACGCAAGCTGCCGACGCTGGCAATCTGCCGCGGCCTGCAAATCCTCAACACCGTGCTGGGCGGCAGCCTGCACCTGCACCTGCCTGACGTGGTGGGCGAGGCCGTGCCCCATCGCGCGCCGCCGCGCGCGCCCACGCCGCACCCGGTGCGCATCGCCGCGGGCTCCTGCCTGGCGGGCCTGATAGGCGCCGAAGTGCTCACCCAATCCTGGCATCACCAGGCGATAGACCGCCCCGGCCAAGGGGTGGTGCCGGTGGCCTGGGCGCCTGACGGCGTGATCGAGGCGATAGAAATCGCCGGTTTTCCCCAGTTGATCGCGGTGCAATGGCACCCCGAACTCTCCGCCGAGCGCGACGACGGCCAGCAAAGACTGTTCGACGCGCTGGTCACCATGAGCGGCAGTCCGCCGCCCGGCTGAGCGTAGCCGCACCTCGCCCCAGACATAGCACGAAGCCCGGATCACCGGGCCAGGATCCGGCCGGCCTCCGCCGCCGTTCGGGCGTCGGCGCGTACGCGCCTAGGCGGAAAACAACAGACATACACAATGAGAGAGGAACATCATGGAACCAGTTCGGCATGAGTCCGCGCCCGTCGGCGAGGACGAGAAACTGTTGCACAGCATGGGTTACGCTCAGGAGTTGTCCCGGCGCATGAGCGGCTTTTCCAACTTCGCCATCTCCTTTTCCATCATCTGCGTGCTGGCGGGCGGCATCACCGCCTTCCCGGCCGGACTCAGCGCCGGCGGCGGCGCGGCCATCGGCATAGGCTGGCCGCTGGGCACCTTGTTCGCCGCCATCGTCGCCGCGGCAATGGCCCAGATCGCCTCCGCCTACCCCACCGCCGGCGGGCTTTACCACTGGGCGTCCATTCTGGGCGGCAAGGGCCTGGGCTGGACCACCGCCTGGATCAATCTGCTGGGACTGATCTTCGTCACCGCCGCGGTCAATTTCGGCGTTTACGACCCCTTCTTCAAAACCCTGGTCGCGCCGCTGCTGGGCCTGAATCCGGAACAGCTGGGCTGGGGCCATCAGACCTTGTTCCTCGCCGTGGTGGCGCTGAGCCAGGCCTGGCTCAACCACCTGGGCATCAAGCTCACCACCCGGCTGACCGATCTGTCCGGCTATCTGATCTTCGTCGTCACCCTGGCCTTGGTGGTGTCGCTGCTGATCTACGCGCCCGGGCCGCTGGATTTCTCCCGCTTGTGGACCTTCCACAATTACAGCGGCGCCGACGGCGGCGCCTGGCCGCGGATGGACAACACGGTGATGGTCTTCCTGGCCGGCCTGCTGCTCACCGTCTATACCCTGACCGGCTACGACGCCTCCGCCCACACCTCGGAGGAGACCCGCGAAGCGGCGCGCAACGTGCCCAAGGGCATCTTGCGCTCGGTGCTGTGGTCCGGCGTGTTCGGCTATCTGATGATCTGCGCCTTCGTGCTGGTGCTGCCGGACCTGGGCGCCGGGGTCAAGGCCGGCATGGGCTTTTTCGATCTGCTGCTGAGCGCGCTGCCGCCGGCCTTGAAGGCGGCGCTGGGCATAGGCATCTTTCTGGTCAACTATCTATGCGGCCTGGCCTGCCTGACCTCCACCTCGCGCATGATGTACGCCTTCGCCCGCGACGGCGGCCTGCCGGCCTCGCGCTGGCTGCGCCAGGTGCATCCGCAACACCGCACCCCGGGCCCGGCGATCTGGGTCAGCGCCGTGTTCGCCATCGCCGCCACCTTGTACGGCGACGCCTTCCTGGTGCTGTCCACCGGCGCCGCGGTGTTCCTGTACATCTCCTACATCTTGCCGTCCGCCGCCGGCCTGTTCGCCGAGGGCCGCAGCTGGACCCACAAGGGGCCGTTCGATCTGGGCCGGGCGTCCAAACCCATCGCCGCGCTGGCCACGCTGGGCGGCGCGGTGCTGGTCTTCGTCGGCATCCAGCCGCCGAATGAGAAGGTCTTGTACCTGACCGTCGCGCTGCTGCTGGTGCTGGCCTTGTTCTGGTTCGCGCTGGGCGTACGCAAGCAATTCAAGGGACCGCCCACTGGCCAGCGCATCCAAGGCCATCAGGCGCATATCCGCGAAATCGAAAGCGCGCTGGACGAGGCCGGCTGAACGCGCAGTCCAAAGGGAGACCGGCGCGGCCGGACAAAGCGCTTGTCTCCCGGCGGCAAATGCGGAATCATCCGGACACGAACCACCGCCAGAGAAGCCCATGCTCGTCACCCCGGAACAATTGCTCGCCTTCACCGCCGCCGCGATGCTGATCACGCTGTCGCCCGGCCCGGACAATCTGATGGTGCTGAGCCAGGGCATCGCCCGCGGCCGCCGCCAGGGCATGGCCTTCGGCCTGGGCTGCGCCTTGGGCTGCCTGAACCACACGGTGCTGGCCGCGCTCGGCGTCAGCGCGCTGATCGCCGCCTCCCCGCTGGCCTTCACGCTGCTGAAGTTCGCCGGCGGCGGCTATCTGATCTATCTGGGCTGGCAGGCGCCGCGCAGCCCCGGCGCCAGCTTCCAGGCCGGCGCCGCCGGGCGGGACGCCGCGCCGCTGGCCGCCACCTTCCGCAAAGGCCTGATCGCCAATGCGATCAACCCCAAGGTGGTGCTGTTCTTCCTCGCCTTCCTGCCGCAATTCGTCAATCCGGCTCAAGGCCCTGCCGGGCTGCAGATCGCCGTGCTCGGCTTGATCTTCACGCTGCAAGGCGCGCTGATTTTTGGCTGCCTCGGCTATTTCTCCGGCTCCATCGGCCAATGGCAGGCCAAGAGCCGCCGCGCCGGCCAGTGGCTGGACCGCGCCGCCGGCTGTGTGTTCATTTTGCTGGGCTTGAAGCTGATACTGGACCGCGGTCACTAGCGGCTAGCGAGTTTTCCAGGGGCCATAAAAAAGCCGGCAAGCAAGCTTGCCGGCCGTTCGCGGTATCGCGGGTCTTCACTTCTGGATCAGGAACTCCACCAGCACATTCTTGAACAGGAAGCCGGATACGCCAAAGCCCAGCACCAGGAACAGGATGAACATGCCCATCTTGCCGGCCTGAGCCTTCTTGCCCAGGTCCCAGATGATGAAGCCCATGAAAATGATCAGCCCGCCCAAGCACACGATCATGGAAATATTGGTGAATTGTTCTTCCGACACTTGTTGTCCTTTGCGTCCACAGCCGATAACGAGCCGGCGGGGGCTTTGAATCTCAGCTCCGCCTCAGCGTAGTAAGATACTCGCCATCGCCCTCCGGCTCAATGGCCGCACGCGGCTATCGGCGCCAGCGCAGCCGCTGCAACACCAGGGCGACGCCCAGCGCGGCCAACAACATGCCGCCCACCGCCAGCAGGCTCAGCTGTTCATCGAACAGCCACCATGCCTGCACCGCCGCCAAGCCCGGCGTCAGATAGAAGTAGCTGGCCACCTTGCTGACCTCGCCATCTTTCAGCATACGCATCAGCAGCAGGATGGCCAGCACCGACAACGCCAACACACTCCAGCCCAAGGCCAGCGCTAGCTGCGCGTTCCAGTGGATGGCCTCGCCGCGCTCCAAGCTCAGGGCCAACGCGCCGGTGATCAGGAAGGCCGCCAGGTATTGATGAAAAGCGCCGGTCAACGGGTTCACGCCCTGGCCGAAACGCTTCTGGTACAGGGTGCCGGCGGTGATGGCGCACAAGGCCAAGGCGGTCAGCCACAGACCGGGATTGGCGCCTAGCTGCAAGCCTTTGCCCCCCAGCACCACCAGCAGCGCGCCGCCAAAGCCTGTCGCCAGGCCCAGCCACTGCATCCGGCTCAGCCGCTGCTCACCCATCAGCCAGCTCAACACCGCGGTCAGTATCGGTTGCAGGCCGACGATCAACGCGGTGATGCCGGCCGGCACCGCCAGCTTGATGCCGGCGAAGCTGGCGCCCAGATACAGACCGTGCAGCATGGCGCCGCAAGCCCACTGGTGCTTGGCCGCTGCCAGACCGGGCCAGACGGGCCGGAAGCAGGCGATCAGCGCGCCGAAGCACAACAGGGTCAGACCCATCCGTATCGCCAAAAAGGTGAACGGGCCGATGAAAGGCAGGCCCAGCTTGGCGCCGATGAAACCGGTGCTCCACAGCAGCACAAAAGCCCAGGGAATCCAGGCGTTGGATCGATGATTAGTTTCCATATCGAGTTTTCATTAAAAAAAGCCCCCAGCGGGGGCTCTTCAGGCCAAGCGCGGGGCTTTAGCCGCGTTTCAGTTTGGCGTTGCCGGCAATCCGCATCCGCAATGCGTTCAGGCGGATGAAGCCTGCCGCGTCGGCGTGGTTGTAGGCGCCGCCGTCTTCGTCGAAGGTGGCGATGGTGGGGTCGAACAAGGAATCGGTCTTGGATTCGCGGCCCACCACGATCACATTGCCCTTGTACAGTTTCAGCCGCACCCAGCCGTTGACCGTGGCCTGGGAGGCATCGATCATGCCTTGCAGCATCAGACGCTCCGGGCTCCACCAGTAGCCGGTGTAGACCAGCTGGGCGTATTTGGGCATCAGTTCGTCCTTCAGATGCGCCACTTCGCGGTCCAGAGTAATGGATTCGATCGCGCGGTGCGCCTTGAGCATGATGCTGCCGCCCGGGGTTTCGTAGCAGCCGCGGGACTTCATGCCCACGTAACGATTTTCCACGATGTCGAGCCGACCGATGCCGTGCTTGCCGCCCAGACGGTTCAGCTCGGTCAGCACCTGGGCCGGGCTCATCGCCACCCCGTTAATGGCGGTGATGTCGCCCTTCTCATAGCTAAGCTCGATGTATTCGGCCTGATCCGGCGCGTTCTCCGGACTCGCCGTCCACAACCACATATCTTCTTCCGGCTCCGCCGCCGGGTCTTCCAGCACCGTGCCTTCGTAGGAGATGTGCAGCAGGTTGGCGTCCATCGAGTACGGGCTGCCGCCGCCCTTCTTCTTGCTGATGTCGATGCCGTGGGTTTCCGCGTAAGTCAGCAGTTTTTCCCGCGACAGCAAGTCCCATTCGCGCCACGGCGCGATCACTTTGACGTCCGGCTTCAGCGCGTAATAACCCAGTTCGAAACGCACTTGGTCGTTGCCCTTGCCGGTGGCGCCATGCGACACCGCGTCGGCGCCCACCTGATTGGCGATCTCGATCTGGCGCTTGGCGATCAACGGCCGCGCAATCGAGGTGCCCAGCAGGTATTCACCTTCGTAGATGGCGTTGGCGCGGAACATCGGGAACACGAAGTCGCGGACGAACTCCTCGCGCAGGTCGTCGATGAAGATGTTTTCCGGCTTGATGCCCAGCGACACCGCCTTCTTGCGCGCCGGCTCCACCTCTTCGCCCTGACCGATGTCGGCGGTGAAAGTCACCACCTCGCACTGATAGGTGTCCTGCAGCCACTTGAGAATCACCGAAGTATCCAGACCGCCGGAGTACGCCAATACCACTTTCTTGATGTCAGACATTTTGTATTCTTTCAAATCCATTGATTGCCCGATTCGGCCCGCGCCGCGCGCAGTCTCGCCGAATCGCTCTAACGGCGGGCGCTCGCCCGCATCGTGAGTTCAGTCGTAACGCTGGCCCAGCAGCAGGAACTCGATCAGCGCCTTCTGCACGTGCATGCGGTTTTCCGCCTCGTCCCAGACCACGCTCTGCGGCCCGTCTATCACCGCGGCGGCCACTTCCTCGCCGCGATGCGCCGGCAAACAGTGCATGAACAGGGCGTCCGGCTTGGCCAGCTTCATCAGCTCCGGCGTCACCTGATATTCGCGGAAGGCCTCCAAGCGCGCCTCTTTCTCCGCCTCGAAACCCATGCTGGTGAACACATCGGTGGTCACCAGGTCCGCGCCGGACGCCGCGTGGCTGGCGCTGTGGCTGGGTTCGAAATGCTCGGAACCGTAGTGCTGACCATCCAAAGCCTTCAGCTCGAAACCCACAGGCGTCGCCACCTTGAGCTTGAAGCCCAGAATTTTGGCCGCCTGCAACCAGGTGCGGCAGACATTGTTGCCGTCGCCTATCCAGGCCACGGTTTTGCCCTTTATCGAACCGCGCTGCTCAATGAAGGTAAAGATGTCAGCCAGAATTTGGCACGGGTGGTACTCGTTGGTCAGGCCGTTGATCACCGGCACCTTGGAGTGCGCGGCCAGCCGCTGCACCAGCGCCTGCTCGTAGGTGCGGATCATGATGATGTCGCTCATCCGGGACAGCACGCGGGCGGTGTCCTCGATGGGCTCGCCGCGGCCCATCTGCGAGCTTTGCGAATCCAGGAACATCGCGTGGCCGCCCAGTTGTGCCATGCCCGCCTCGAAAGACACGCGGGTGCGGGTGGAATTCTTCTCGAACACCATGGACATCACCTTGCCGACGAGCGGCTGATACAGCTGGCCGTCGCTACGTCGTCGCTTCAGGACCTTGCTGCGCTCAAAGAGGTGGCGATATTCCTCGTGGGTCAGGTCGCTGAATTGCAGGTAATGCCTAGGGGACGTCATGGTGCTCCATTTCAAAAAAAAAGCCACCGCGCGTTCGACACCGTTTCAGTGTCCTTCATGCGCGATGGCACATTACTACACGCTGGTCTCAAGTCATTCACAGGCGTCGCAAGCATGCCTACGCAAAGCGCATGATTTACATAATTGCGACAAGAGTTATATTTATCGGAAATCAGCCTGTCTGACAAGCATTCATTTGAACAAGGCGCGTCCCGGCAGTTGCGCCAGCTCCCCTTCTTTGAGCACCCGCAGCAAAAACTCCCCGCCGTCCTCGGCCAAACCGTGCATTTCTATGGATTTCTGGGTTTTTTGCAGTCGCGCCAAATAGGCGAGGATGGTGTCGTCTATCACCTGACCGGGCACCAACACCGGAATGCCGGGAGGATACGGCACGATTTGGTCGCAGCAGACGCGCCCGACCAGCGCCGCGTTGGGACGGCCGTCGTCGTCCAGCAGAGGCAAGCGCTCGCCGGCTTCGTAGAAAGCGTCGCGCGGCAAGCTGGCCAGACTGGAGAAACGCGGAATCTCCGGCATCCGTCCCAGCGGCCGCGGCGGGCGTTTCTCCTTGGCCAGACGCAGCATCGCGTCATACAGCCGCGACACCTTGCTGCGGGTGGTGCCCAGGGTCAGCAGCAGAGTGATGGTGCTGAACGTGGATTTCTCCACCTGGATGTTGTAACGCTCGAACAGCGCCTGCTGCAATTCGTCCGCGGTGAAACCGGACTGCGTGATGTCCACGGTCAGCTTGGTGGAGTCCAGTAGGATGCCGTCCTCGCGCACCTCCTCCGGCAGCAAATCCGACAGCTCCAGCACCCGGAAGGCGCCGGTGGAGTTGATCTTGTCGCGCAGTTCCTGCGCCAGCTTCAGCGTGCGATCCAGCAGCCGATAGCCCTCCATCACCGCCTGCTTGCGCGCCACGTCCAGGCTGGCGATCAGGTTGTACTGAGGGCTGGTCGACGCATGCATATTGAAGTTCTCCCGGAACAGGTGGGCGTCGAAGCCGGGATCGTTGACGTGAATCATGCTGGCCTGGGAGAACGCCGACAGCACTTTGTGCGTGCTCTGGGTTACGTAGTCGGATCCGGACTCCAGGGCCGTAGGCCGAAACGCCGGATGGAAGCGAGCGAAGCCGTACCAGGCTTCGTCTACGATGACCTTGATGCCCTGCTCGTGCGCGGCCTCGATGATGGGCTTCAGGTCGTAGCGCAGGCCGTCATAGGTGCAGGAAGTCAGAATCAGCACCCGCGCGTCGGGATTGGCGTCGATCGCGGCGAAGATGGTTTCCTTGGGCACCGGGCCGAAAATACCGAACTGCTTATTGATGGAGGAATCCAGGTACACCGGCAGCGCGCCGGACAGGATCACGCCGTGATGCACCGATTTGTGACAGTTGCGATCCAGCAGCAGCTTGTCGCCGGGCGCCAGCAAGGTCTGGAAGATCACCTTGTTGGAGGTGGAAGTGCCGTTGGTGGCGAAGTAAGTGCGCTTGGCGCCGAAGGCCTTGGCCGCCAACATCTGCGCCTCCTCTATCACGCCGGTCGGGTGCAGGAGCGAATCCAGCATCGGCACCGACACCGACAGATCGGCGCGCAGCATGCTTTCGCCGACGAAGTCGTGAAAATCGCCCACCCAGGGGCTGCCTTTCAAGGAATCGCCGCCGGAATGCCCGGGCGTGTGCCAGGAATCCTTGGCCATGCGCACGTATTGCTTGAGTTTGTCGTAGAACGGCGTTGCCGACTTCTCCGCCAATTCCGCCGACAGAATGCGGAACCAGCCGTGGAAATCCAGCTCGTCACGGTAGAAATAGCCGTCCACTGCGTGGCTGGCCAGGTCCTCCACCAGCGCGCGCTCGTCATCGTCGAACAATAAGACATACAGCGAAATTTCCGGACGGAAGGCGCTAATGTGGTTGGCCAGCTGCGCCGCCGCCTGACTGACGCCCTTCTCCTGCAACTGCTTGTCCACCAGCACCACCTGGACGTCGCCGTCTCGGGCGATCTGATCCAGCGCCTCCTGACTGCGCGCGACGCCGACGAAAGTCAGGCCATAGGGGTTTTCCAGCCGGACCGCGGCGGCGCCTAGTCCGGCCAGCACATCGGCCTGCCATTTGGCGTCGTCGCTGACCACCAGCACTCGGCTAACGGGTGTCATGATCGGGTTTCTCCTGTTGATATTGCTTTGCGCTGTTATTGATGGATTTGTCTGCCTAAGTCGCTCGCGCAATTTCGCTTGTTTTTATATTTGCCTATCCTATCCACATCCGCGCGTCGCCGTCATTTTGCAGTCGCACATCAGGATTTCCCCATATTCGACGCCCAGCTTGGCGCGGCCAGACAAGGCCGCCCCCTTGCGGTACAATCGCCGCCATGCTGACCCCTGCTGAAAAAGACGCGATTCGCGACCATTACCGGACCATAGCCGACAACCTGCCGGGTTTTCGCCCGCGCGCCGCGCAACGCCGCATGCTGGCGGAAATCGCCAACGCGCTGTCGCGCAGCAAGGACAAGGAAGGCGACGACTGGCCGGAACGCGCCGGCGAAAGCATCACCGTGATCGAAGGCCCTACCGGGGTCGGCAAAAGCCTGGCTTATCTGCTGGCCGGCGGCGTAATGGCAAAATCCCGCGCCAAGAAGCTGGTGGTCACCAGCGCCACCGTCGCCCTGCAAGAACAGTTGGTCAACCGCGACCTGCCCTTCGTCGTCGAGAACAGCGGCCTGCCGCTGACCTTCGCGCTGGCCAAGGGCCGTGGCCGCTATTTGTGCCCGCAGCGCATCTACGCGCTGACCGCCGAGAACGCCCAGGGCCAGCTATTGGACCTTGACCCCACGCTGGCGCTGTGGGACCGCAAGCCGGAGGCCGGTGAAATCGAAACCTTGCGCCAGCTGGCCGACGCCTTCTACTACCGCCGCTGGAACGGCGACCGCGACGCCTGGGATAGCGTGATAGAAGACGGCCTGTGGTCGCGCGTCACCAACGACCGCCACGGCTGCCTCAAAGCCGCCTGTCCGAACCGGCCGGAATGCCCGTTCTACCTGGCGCGCGACGTGCTGGAAAACGTGGACGTAGTGGTAGCCAATCACGACCTGATGCTGGCCGACGTATCCATGGGCGGCGGCGTGATCCTGCCGGCGCCGGAAGAAAGTTACTACTGTATCGACGAGGCGCACCACCTGGCCAAAAAGGCGGTCAACCAATTTTCCGCCGAACATTCCTTGGCTCAAGCCATGTCCTGGCTGGATAAAGTGGCCGCCGCCGCCATCCGCGTGGAAGCGCTGACCAATAAGGTGGACATCGTCAGCCAGGCGATAGAAGCCGCCAGCGCCTGTTCCGAAACGCTGACCGAGTGGCTGTGGCTGCTGGAAGGCGAAGATGCGCTGGCAGCCTCCAGCGACAATCTGGAGCCCACCTGGCTGATAGAAGACGGCGTGCTGCCGGAACGCTTCCAGAGCCCCACCGCCAATATGGCCACCTCGGCGCGCTCCCTGTTCAAGCAACTGAGCCTGCTCTCCGACGCGCTGGGCGAGGCGCGCAAGGACAAGGGCGGCGAAGCGGCGCAAGTCGACAAGACCGCCTCCGACCTGGGTTTTCTGACCGCGCGCGCCGAGCAGTTGCTGGCGGTGTGGGAGTTGTTTGAGAAGGAAACCGAGCCCAGCAGCCCGCCCATCGCCAAATGGATCACCCGTCGCGCCGAAGGCAAGGGCGACTACCTGTTCTCCGCCTCGCCGGTCAGCGCCGCCGCCAGCCTGGCCGCCACGCTGTGGCGCCGCGCCGCCGGCGCCATCCTGACTTCGGCCACGCTGCGCTCGCTGGGCGAATTCGACCTGCTGCTGTCGCAAACCGGCCTGAAATGGATGCCGGAAGTCAGCTGCGTGGCGCTGGACTCCCCATTCAATTTCGACGAGCAGGGCGAGCTGTATCTGCCCCCCATGCTGGCCAGCCCCAAGGACGCCGGCGGCCATACCCGCGAAATCGTGGAATGGCTGCCCAAGCTGATCGATGTGAAAGAACCGGTCGGCACCCTGGTGCTGTTCTCCTCCCGCAAACAAATGCAGGAGGTCGCCGCCGGCCTGCCGGCCGCGCTGCGCGAGCGGCTGCTGATTCAGGGTGAAATCCCCAAGAGCCTGCTGATAGAACAGCACCATCAGCGGCTGAAACAGAGCGAACCCAGCGTGATCTTCGGCCTGGACTCCTTCTCCGAAGGTTTGGACCTGCCCGGCGAAAGCTGCGTACACGTGATTATTGCCAAACTGCCGTTCGCAATGCCCGACGACCCGGTGGGCAAAACCCTGTCTCGCTGGATAGAGAAACGCGGTGGCAATCCCTTCATCGAGATCACGGTGCCGGAAGCTTCGATCAAGCTGGTGCAAGCCGTGGGCCGGCTGATCCGCACCGAACGCGACTACGGCCGCGTCACCATTCTGGACAACCGCTTGCAAAAACAAAGCTACGGCAAGCGGCTGCTCGCCTCGCTGCCGCCATTCAAGCGCATCTGATTTTCGGGTAAAATACTAAATATTCAGCAACAAACAAAACGCCTGAACATAAAACGCCAAGCGCAAATCGCTTAGCAGACGATAAAAAACAGGCTAAACCAAAAGCAAACACTCCGGTCCACCGCCATGATCTGCAATCCATACGAAATAGTCATCCAGGGCATCACTTCCGAGGGGCGCACCTTCCGCCCCAGCGACTGGGCCGAACGCCTGGCCGGCATCCTGGCCTCCTTCGACGATCAAAAGCTGCACTACCACGCCCATGTCCGCCCGATGATGCTGGACGGCGTGCGCTGCGTGGCGGTGGATAAGAAACTGGAGAAAATCAGCCCGCAGGTGTTTTGCTTTCTGATGGACTTCGCCAAGGACAACGATCTGCGCATCGTCGATTGCCGCACCCTGCTGGACGAGGTCTACCCCAATCAATTCTTGGCGTAATTGCAACACTACCCCTGTCCGAATTGTCTTGATGCAACAACATTGCAACACCCACGTCATATTTTGTGGCTAAACTAAGACATGTGTTGTAGCGATACCGCACTTATCTACTATAGATATTGCAGGTCCGTCAGCTTCGGCACCTGACTTTAGTAAAGCAAAAACTGACTTGGAGCATTCAAGATGCAAAAGAAAAATCTGGCAGCCCTGCTTGCCGCAATGTTCGCCTTGCCC
The DNA here is from genome assembly GCF_011602385.1 of Chromobacterium fluminis. NCBI lineage: Bacteria > Pseudomonadati > Pseudomonadota > Betaproteobacteria > Neisseriales > Chromobacteriaceae > Chromobacterium > Chromobacterium fluminis. The sequence continues at coordinate 62,790 of NZ_JAAOMA010000028.1, forward strand.
GTTGTCGCCCACGCTGACGTAACCATCTACGGTTTCCTCAGCGGCGGCATCGAATCGAGCAAAGCCACCGGTTCCGGCGGCAGCGAATACAGCAGCCGCACCCGCATCGTCGACCACAACTCCCGCATCGGCTTCAAGGGCTTTGAAGACATCGGCGGCGGCACCAAGGCGATCTGGCAGGTGGAAAACAGCCTGCGCAACTTCGAACAAGGCGGCACCAACGACAAGGGTCAGAGCGCTACCTTCGCCACCCGCAACTCCTTCATCGGCATCGACAATGCCGACTTCGGCCGCGTGCTGCTGGGTCAACACGACTCCGCCTACAAGATGTTCACCGGCAGCAGCAACAGCGCGCTGGGCACCGACCTGATGGTCAACACCACCGCCGACAACTTCGGCAGCAGCTCGGTCAACAGCCGCGGCGAAGCGCGCTTGGCCAACTCCGTGCACTACTACTCTCCGAGCTGGGCCGGCTTCAAGCTGGGCGGCTCCTGGGGCGTGGATGAAAGCCGAACCAATGGCACTGACGCCAAGCGTATTTCTCTGGGCCTGGGTTACACCTGGCAAGGCCTGAACTTGGCCGCGGCCTGGGACCGCCAATACGACAAAGGCGTCACCCCCAACACCACCACCACGAGCACCACCTCCGGCAAGAACGTCACCTTCTACAGCATTGCCGCCAGCTATAAGTTCGACACCGGCACCTTCGTCGGCGGCAACTACGAGTGGGGCACTTTCGACCAGGTTGGCGGCGGCCAGCTGAAGCAGGATGACTGGCTGATCGCAGTGGGTCAGGACTTCGGCGCGGCTTCGGTCAAACTGTCCTACGGCCAGCTTGGCACCCTGAAGAACACCTCGGCCGGCGTCAGCGGCGACGACTTCAAGGCCAAGCAGTGGATCCTGGGCGGCACTTACAACCTGTCCAAAACCACCCAGGTGCTGGCTTACTACACCAAGATCGACAACAAGGCTCGTCAAAACGCCAACTTTGCCAACAATCCCGTTTACGATGCAGGCACTTTAGGCACCTCTTCTGCAGCTCTGACCGCCGGCAACGACCCGCAGGCCTTCGGTGTGGGCTTCAAGATCGCTTTCTGATCCTGAACGACTACCGTTCCAATCACGCCGCCGGCCCTGCCGGCGGCGTTTTTCATTTGCTCAGGCTGGCGCGCAAGGCCTCGATCGCGTAACGCACTTTGGCCGGCTGAATGTCGCGGCGCGGCGTCACCGCGTAAATCGCCAGCGGCGGCAAGCTCCACTCCGGCAATACTCGCAATAAGCGGCCATCGGCCAGTTCCTGGCGTATCTCCGGCTCCGGCTGCACCGCCACCCCCATGCCGGCCAGCACGAACTGGCGCGCGGCGACGATATTGTTGCTGACCAGGCGCGCGTCCGGTTCGGCGGTGAAGCGGCTGCCGTCAGCGTGCTCGAAGGCCAGCCAACCCAGCTTGCGATCCGACAAAGCCACCCACTGCAGCGCGGACAATTGCTCCGGCCGCGTGATCGCCGGCTGACGCGCGAGATAAGCCGGCGACGCGCACAGCACATTGGGCCAGTCCGCGAGGTGGCGCGCCACCAGGCTGGAGTCCTTGAGCACGCCGGCGCGCAAAGCCAGATCGATGCGGTTGTCCACCAGATCTATCATTTCGTCGTGGAAAAACAAACGCAGCTTCAGGCCCGAGTGCGCGCTCAGCAGCGGCGTCAGCGCCTCGCTCAACAAGGCGCCGGCAAAGCCGGTGGGCGCGGCGATACGCAGCTCGCCCACCGGCGCGTCTCGCAGCTCCAGCAAGCGCTGCTCAGCCAGCTGCGCCGCCGCCAACATGTCGGCGCAGCCCTGATAGAACAAGCTGCCGGCCTCGGTCAGCGTCAACTTGCGGGTAGTCCGGTGCAGCAGACTAACGCCATGTTGCTGCTCCAGCTTGCTGATATGTTGGCTAACCGCCGACGGCGTCATGCCCAGTTCGCGGGCCGCGCCGTTCATCGAACCCTTATCCACCACCATGGCGAAAACCGCCATGCGTCGCAACGCATCCATTTATTAAGCCCTACTAAACTATCAATCCTATTCTTGCTGGATTATCGCCCTATAATCAAGCTGCTATTCTGAACGCCATCAAACTTCATTATGTTTATCGCGGAAAGGAATCCCCATGAAAATCGCTCTAATCGGCGCCAGCGGCTTTGTCGGCTCGGCCATCTTGCAAGAACTGCTGTCCCGCAACCATCAAGTCAGCGCCATCGTTAGCAATCTGTCCAAACTGCCGCAACACCCGCAGCTGAGCGGCGTGGCCGCCGACGCCTACCAGGCCGGCCAGATAGCCGCCGCCGTGGCCGGCCACGACGCCGTGGTCAGCGCCTTCAATCCCGGCTGGGACAAGGCCGACATCCAGGCGCTGGCCGTCAAGGGCCACGACGCCATCGTCGCCGGCGTCAAGCAGGCCGGCGTCAAGCGCTTCCTGGAAGTGGGCGGAGCCGGCAGCCTGGAAGTGGCGCCCGGCGTGCAATTGGTGGACACTCCGGAATTCCCGGCGGAATGGAAGGAAGGCGCGCTGGGCGTGCGCGAGGCGCTGCGCCGCCTGCGCGAAGAAACCGCGCTGGACTGGACCTTCGTCTCCCCGCCGGCCTTCCTCCACCCGGGCGAGCGCAGCGGCAAATACCGGCTGGGCGGCGATCAGCTGCTGTTCAACGGCGACAAGCCGGCCGATATCAGTGTGGAAGACCTGGCCGTGGCCATCGTCGACGAACTGGAAAAACCGCAGCATCTGCGCCGCCGCTTCACCGCCGCCGCAGCCTAAGAACGTGTTTACGATCTCACGAGCTAGGGCGAGACAAGGCGAAAACGGCTGAGAAAGAGGAATGTACGTGTGGTACATGAACATTCGAAGCCATACTCACCGTGGGGCGTCTCACAAAGCGCAGCAGATCGTAAACAGGTTCTAAACCCCAAGCCCGGCTCGCCCGGGCTTTTTCACGCCCCATTCCCC
>NZ_JAAOMA010000029.1:0-65656 GCF_011602385.1 Chromobacterium fluminis
GGGTAGCGGCGGCGCAGGGCGATCACGTCCAGGTGGCAGATGATGTAGGCCAGCAGCCAGGCGATGGCCGCCGCCAGCAACAGCAGGCCTATGGTGTCGGGGTCGTCTCCCATCAGCAGCACCGGCGCGCCGGTGATCAGGGCGACGAAGAGCACCGCCACCCATGGGGTGCGGTAGCGCCGGCTCAGCTGTTTGAATTGGGGAAAGACCTGGCCGTTGCGCGCCATGCCGTACAGCATGCGCGGCACCGCGGCCAGGGAGCTGTTGAGCGTGCTGCAGGTGGCGGTGAAGGCGATCACCACCACGGTCAGCTTGCCGGCCTGGCCCAGCAGCGCGGTGGCGTATTGCAGGTGCGGCAGCGGCGCGGCGGTCAGGGTGGCGCGCGGCAGGTGGTAGAGCGCGCCCATGCAGTAGAGGGCGATGGTGATGAAGATCACGCCGAGGCCAAGCATCATCGCCAGCGGGATATCGCGTTGCGGGCGGCGGGTTTCCTCCACCAGCGGGCAGGTGAATTCCGCGCCGACAAAACCCCAGATCGCCAGCGCTCCCAGCGTCAGCACGCCGGCGCCCAGCGGGTTCCAGTCGCTGTTGGCGGCCTGGACCAGCGCCGGGGGGGCTTCGCTGCTCAGCGCGGTTGTCCCCAGCGCCAGCAGCGCGACGATCATCACCAGCGCCAGCGCCGATTGCAGGCGGGCGAACACATCGATGCCCAGCAGGTTGAGCAGGGTGAAGATCAGCAGCACGCCGTAGGCGACGCCGTTGAGGGGAAAGACGCCGGGATAGACCTGGTTGACGATGCGGTCTAGCAGCAGGAGTTCGGCGGACAGGGCGAACATGGCCACCACCACATAGCCGGAAAAGGTGGCCAGGATGGCGGGGAACTGGCCCAGGGCCACCTCGGTGTAGCTGCTGAGGCTGCCGGCGCGGGGAATCATCAGCGCCAGTTCGGAGAAGGATACGGCGTAGCAGAGCGCCAGCAGGAACGCCAGGCTCAGCGGGATCAGAAAGCCGATGCCGGCCATGCCGACGCCTTGCAGCATCAGCACCATCACGCCTTGGGACACGACGAGGCCGATGGCGACGGCGAGCAGCGGGGCGAGGCCCAGGCTGGCGCGAAAGGGGGCCGGCGACGGGGCAAGGTGGGCTTGCGGTTTGCGCATGGTGTGTCTCCTACTATCTTGTTGTGCCGACTGCGGGACGGCGCTTATTCGTCTTGCCATTGCACCCAGGTGGTTTTGAGGTGGGTGTAGTGGTCGACGGCGTGTAGGGACAGGTCGCGGCCAAAGCCGGACTGCTTGCAGCCGCCAAACGGCAGGCCGGGGTCCAGGGCGTCCACGGCGTTGATCGACACCGTGCCGACGCGTAGCCGGCGCGCCACGCGGTGGGCGCGGGACAGGTCCCGGGTCCACACCGAGGCGGCCAGCCCGTAGCGGCTGTCGTTGGCGATGGCCACGGCCTCGGCTTCGGTGTCGAAGGGAATCACCGCCAATACCGGGCCGAAAACTTCCTCGCGCGCCAGCGCCATGTCCGTGCGGACATCGGTGAAGACGGTGGGGCGGATGTAGCAATCGCCGCCGTCTATGCTGAGGCGTTCGCCGCCGCACAGCAGGCGGGCGCCTTGGCGGCGGGCTTGGTCGATGTGCTCCATGATGCGATCCGCCTGGCGGGCGTCGACGATGCAGCCGCTGCGGGTGGCCGGGTCCAGCGGGTTGCCCGGCTGCAGCGCGGCCGCCTCGCGCAGCAGGCGTTCCAGGAAGGCGTCTTGAATGGAGCGTTGCAGCAAGAGCCGCGAGTTGGCCGAGCACACCTGGCCCTGGTTGAAGAAAATACCGAAGGCGGCGCGCCGGGCGGCGGCGTCCAGATCGCAGTCGTCGAACACCAGATTGGGGCTTTTGCCGCCGCACTCCAGCGCCACGCTTTTCATATTGGAGTCCGCCGCGTATCGCAGAAAGGCTTTGCCCACTTCGGTGGAGCCGGTGAAGCTCAGGCAATCCACGTCCGGGTGCAGGCCCAGCGGCCGCCCCACCTCGTCGCCGTAGCCCGGCAAGACGTTGAGCACGCCGTCCGGCAGGCCGGCTTCCTGGGCCAGTTGGGCCAGGCGCAAGGCCGACAGCGGCGATTGCTCGGCCGGTTTCAGGATCACGCTATTGCCGGCCATCAGCGCCGGCGCCAGCTTCCACGCCGCCATGTCCAGCGGGAAATTCCACGGGATCACCGCCGCCGCCACGCCCAGCGGTTCGCGGGTGATCAGGGCCAGCGCGTCGTCGGCGCCGGGGGCGACCTCGCCGTACAGCTTGTCGGCGGCTTCGGCGTACCAGTCGAACACGCCGGCGGCGCCCGGCACGTCGATATGGCGCGCGTCGGCAATGGGCTTGCCGATGTCCAGGCAGTCCAGCAGCGCCAGTTCGTCGCCGTGTTGGCGGATCAGCGCCGCCAGCTTTTGCAGCACGGCCTTGCGTTGGCGCGGGTGACGGCGCGACCAGACGCCGGATTCGAAGCTGGCGCGGGCGGCCCGCGCCGCCAGTTCGACATCGGCCTCGCCGCAGCGGGCGATCTCGCCCAAGGGCCGGCCGTGGATGGGGCTGGTGTCGGTGAAGGTGCGCCGGTCGGCGGCGGGAACGAAGCGGCCGTTGATGAAGGCGAGGCAAGGCGGGCGCAAATCGGCGGCGCGGCGTTGCCAGTAGGACAGATCCTGCATGGGCATGGCGATCACTCCTGGTTCAGGCGGCGCGACGGGGTGGGGGGGACTCACATCATGGCTAGTCTTGTCGCGCAGGCTGGAGTCATACTAGTCAGTCCCCTTGGCGGCGGACATCACGCGAAAGCGTTAGGGCGGAAGGCGGGACTAACCTGATCGGGGTAGCTGGCATGCAGCTGAATGTGGCGGATCTGGTGTTTCACCAGCAATTGGGGCGCTTGCTGGACGGCGTCGACAACGCGGCCTTTTGGCAACGGATGGCGGCGTTTCTACGGGAGCACCTGAGTTTCGATACCTGGGTGGCGGTGTTGTTTCGCCAGGAGGCGCCGCCGCGGGTGCTGGCGGATCACGCGGCCAATTACGCCGCAGACGATTTGTTCGCCGACTACCGGCGCGGCCTGTATCTGCTGGACCCGTTTTATGGTTTCGCGTTGAAGCGCCCGGCCGCCGGCGTGTACCGGCTGGACGAGGTGGCGCCGGACCGTTTCCGGGAGACGGAGTACTTTCGCCGTTACTTTTCGCGCAATGTGGTGGCGGATGAAATCCAGTTTCTGCAAGCGCTGCCGGAGGGCGTGCTGTCCCTGTCGCTGGGCAGCAAACGCCGCTTCAGCGAGCAAGAACTGGGCGTTTGCAATCTGTTCGCGCCCTGGCTGCTGCCCTTGTCGCGTCTGGCCGCGCGTCTGGACGAAGGGCTGCGTCAGCCGGGGGCCAAGGCGGGCAGGCAGAGCCGCCGGGAACTGGAAGAGGCGCTGCGCGCGCAGGGCTCCTCGCCGTTGACCAAGCGGGAGGTGGAGGTGGCGCTGTTGATACTCGGCGGCTACTCCACCAAGGGCGTGGCGCGCGAGCTGGGCATTTCGCTGGAAACCGCCAAGGTGCACCGCCGCCATCTGTACGCCAAGCTGGGCGTGTCCAGCCAGGCGGCCTTGTTTTTGCTGCTGGCGGGGATTCAATCCTGATGCCGCGGCGCAGCGGTGAAACAGCTAGGGTTAGTTAATGCAGGTCGTGCCGATACATGAACACCGGCAGCCGCCATTCGCGCCAGATGGCGGCCAGGCGGATGGCGAGGCCGACGGCGAAGCTGGCCAGCACGTTGAGATCGTGAGGCACGCCCAGTTTGATCAGGCCCAGATAGAGCAGGGCCACGGCGAAGGAGACGCTGGCGTACAGTTCCTGGCGGAAGACCACGGGCACGCGGTTGCACAGCACGTCGCGCAGGATGCCGCCGGCAATGCCGGTGATCATGCCGGCCATCACCACCACCACCGGGTGGTAGTCCATGGACTGGGCCACGCCGCAGCCTATGATGGTGAAGGCGATCAGGCCCAGCGCGTCCAGCACCAGGAAGACGCGGCTGAGGCGCTTCATGTAGCGGGCCACGAACACGGCGGCCAGGCCGCCGGCGACGACGAGGCCGACGTATTCCGGGTGTTGGGTCCAGCCTATCGGGTAGCGGCCCAGCACGATGTCGCGCACGGTACCGCCGCCCAGGGCGGTGAGGAAGGCGATGACGGTAACGCCGAAGATGTCCATATTGCGGCGGCCGGCCGCCAGCGCGCCAGTCATCGCTTCCGCGGTGATGGCGATCAGGTAGATCAGGGTAAGCATGTAGTTGCAGTGGTCAAACAGGCTGGCGCCGAGGTGAGCGGCGAAGCCGGGTGGGAAAATAGGTTGGCAATGGGCGGGCCATGCCAGGTGGCGCGCAGCCTGGGCAAGAGTTTCGAACACGGGTTTTCCTTGAGAGCTGGTGCACGATCTGCTGCGCTGCGACGATACGGCGTTGAAACCCGCTTCGAAATGCTCATGTACCACTCGTACATTCCGCTTTCTCAGCTGTTTTCGCCTTGTCTCGTTCTTGCTCGCGAGATCGTAAACACGTTCTGAGCATGGCCGGCGGGCTGCGCGTGGGCGCGGCGCTGCCGGCATTGCCTCTCCCCTTGTCCTTTTACCTGAGAGTTAGATGACGGGCGCGGCCTGTGTGCGGGCTTTGCCGGATGTCACTTGCCCCTTCGGTGGGCGGCTAAGGGCCGGTCGCATCATCTGACGCGCTGTTGCTGAAGCGTAGCAGAGGATGAACGGGCGCTTAGGGCCTCTCTCCAATCGGCTGGTATCCATGGGCTGCGGTACTGTTGCCTGAGCGATTATGGGAGTTTGCGTCTTCGGCGGGGGCGCATGCCCCTCTCTCCCGCAGCAGGCAAGGATATTAGCGTTTGCTGTATTGTTCAGTCAACGACTGTATACATGGGGCGAGGCAAAAATGTTGCAGCGCGGTATCGACAGAAAAACGCCCGGACGGCGGCTTGGCCGTCCGGGCGTTTTCGCGCTGGCTGTTTCTTAGTTGCTAGGCGTCTTGGGCTTGGCCGCGCCGTTGCCGGCGGCGGGTTTGCGCGTGGCCGGGGCTTTGGCGGTTTTGGCCGCCGCGGGCTTGCTTGAGGCCGGCTTGGCCGCAACCGGCGTGCTGCCGGCGGGTTTGGCGGCGGCGCTGGGCTTGTCGGCGGCCGCTGTTTTGACCGGAGCTTGGGCGGCCGGTTTGCGCGGTGCGGCCGCTTTCTTGGCCGGTGCGCTGGCCTTGACGGCGGGGGCCGGAGTGGGAGCGGCTGCGGCTGTCGCTACGGGCTCGGTGGGCGGCAGGATGGCCGGCGCCGCCGGCGCGTGGATGTCAAGTTGCAGGGCGTGGGCCACTTGGTCCAGCCGCTGTTGTTGTTCCGGGGCGATGTCGCCGCTGAGCGCCAGCAGTTCGTGCGCCAGTTGCCAGGCCTGGCGGCGGCGGTGCTCTTCCGGCAGCAGCTTGGGCAGGCCGGCCAGCGCGCGGGCTTCGTCCAGCCGCACCAGGAAGACTTGCTTGCGGGCGATTTCTTTCAGCTGCATCAGGGTCAGCGGGTATTCGTGGCGGATGTCGCGCATGATGCGGCGGATGGCGTTGAACGGGCGCTCGTCTATGATGCCGCGGCCAATCGCCACATAGGTGAGCAGGCGCACGAAGCCGTCTGCCAGGGTGCCGGTTTCGTAGGCGGGGTCCAGCGTTTGGCGCTTGAGTTGCAGCCGTTCCCGTTTCTCCCAGCTGTCGCCGCGGGCGGCGCGGGCTTCGCGGGCCGGCTGGACGCCCACGACGGAGGCCAGCCATGGGGATTCGTACACGGCTTTGAAGCCGTGTTCGGTGGCGGCGTCGCGCAGGTCGCGGTAGCGGTCCAGGCTTTGCGCCATCCAGCCGGACCATTGTTCTTGCAGCCGCCACAGCGGGTTGTCCACGCTCACCGGATGGCGGTGGGCGCGCACGTATTCGGCGGCGGGCTTGAGCCAGCTGAGCCAGGGGTTGAGCGGGGAGATCAGCGTGCGTTCCAGCCGCGCCGGGTTGAGTTGGCGCTGGCACTGGGCGCTGGCTTCGCTGCTGACGGCCTGGAGCACGGGGGAGATGAAGCGGTTGTAAACGCCTTGGTTGATCTCGGAAACGCGGCGCACCACTTCGAAGGCTTGCTCGTCTTCGCGGCCGTCGTCCAGGGCCAGGATGTCGGACACCTCGCGCGCTTCGAAACGGATGATGTAGCGGCCTTTGATGTATTCCTGACCGGGGGTGCCGGGGGCCACGTCCTCGATGATGGCTTCGTACAGGCCGGGGGCCAGCACGTCGATCAGGTCCAGCGCGCTGGCGAATTCGCTGTGTTCGCGGTTGGCGATGCCGGCGGAGACGAAGATGCCGAGGTGGCCCACTTTGTTATGCAGGCAGTAGATGATGGTTTGTTCGTTGTCGCGGATGTCTTCCGCGTTGTCGTACAGGTCCGGTATCCAGTTCAGCGCCTGTTGCGGCGGGGTAATGTTGTCGCCCCAGGAGGCGAACACGATGATGGGGGAGCGGATGTTGCGCATGTCCACGCGGTGTTGGTCGCTGCTGACGATCTTGCCTTCCACCAGATGGTTGCCCACAAACAGCTGCTGGGATATCCATTCCATTTCCTGCTTGTTCAGCAGGTAGTGGCCGCCCCACCAGCGTTCAAAGCTCAAGAAGCGTTCGCGCTCGGTGTCCACCTTGGCGTACAGGTTGTAGGGCTTCTTCCACAGGGTGTTGGCCGGGTCCAGCTTTTCAAAGTTGTTGACCAAGTGGGCGCCGTCGAACTTGCCGTTGCCCAGGTCGCCGGCCAGCGAGGCGGTCCAGGTGCCGCCCATCATGCCGCCGGAGTAGCGCATCGGGTATTTGCCGGTGACGCCGGCCCAGTAGGACAGCGGGGTGCCGGCCAGCAGAATGGGGCCGAACAGTTCCGGCGCCACGGAGGCGAGCATGGCCAGCGCCCAGCCGCCCTGGCAGTTGCCGATGACGAAGGGCTTGCCGTCGCTGTCCGGGTGTAGTTCGTTGACCTTGCTGAGGAAGACGTATTCGGCGCGGCTGACGCTTTCTATGGTCTGGCTGGGCACTGGCTGCGGGAAGAACATGATGAAGTAGCAGGGGTGGCCCTGCTGCAGCGCAATGCCGATCTCGCTGTCCATCTTGAAGCCGCCGATGCCGGGGCCGTGGCCGGCGCGCGGGTCTATCACCACGAAGGGGCGCAGCGCCGGATTGGTGGCCGGGCAGCCGGCCGGCGGCAGGATGGCGGTCAGCGCGTAGTTGGCCGGGTCCGGCAGGCTGCGGCCGTCCAGGATGATCTTGTAGTCGAACACCAACACCGGCGGTTTGCCGCTTTGCACGTGTTGCAGGTAGGCCGCGCCGCGGTCATGCAGCACGTCCCAGTAGAGGAGGCTGCGCTCGCAGGCGTCGCGCCAGTAGTCGGCGACCGGGTTGGAGGAGAAGAGCTTGGACCAGACGGCTGTTTGCGACCACATACGGCACCTCTTGGTTGGTATGACGGATAACTGGCTACTGTACCCTCCTTTTGTTGCGTTGCAATAGATAAAGTTCCTGTTTGAGCTTGTCCACGCTCTCGCGAGCGAGGGCGAAACAAGGCGAAAACGGCTGAGAAAGCGGAACGTACTCTTGGTGCATGGGCATTTCGAAAGGGTACTTACCATGTAGCGTCTCACGACGCGCAGCCGATCGTGGACAGGTTCTTCGCCGGTCAACTGTCAGCGTAATACCACAGTGCGCCGTTCGGTGATGAAGACGCGCCGCTCCAGATGGCAGCGCACCGCGCGCGCCAGCGCCTGGCACTCCATGTCGCGGCCGGCCGCCTGCAATTGCTCCGGGCTGTAGGCGTGGTCCACCCGTTCCACCACTTGTTCGATGATCGGGCCTTCGTCCAGATCGTCGGTGATGTAGTGGGCGGTGGCGCCTATCAGCTTGACGCCGCGCTCGTGCGCCTGCTGATACGGCCGCGCCCCCTTGAAGCCGGGCAGGAAGGAGTGATGGATATTGATGGCGCGGCCGGCCAGTTTTGCGGCGGTGGCGCTGGAGAGCACCTGCATATAGCGGGCCAGCACCAGCAGCTCCGCCTGACTGTCGTCCATCAGCGCCAGCAGTGCGGCCTCCTGGCGCGGCTTGTTGTCCGGGCTGAGCGGCAGATGGTGGAAGGGCAGGCCGTAGGCCTCGGCGATGGGGGCGAGGTCGCGGTGATTGGAGACGACGGCGGCCACCGTCATGTCCAGATCGCCCATCTTCTGCCGATAGAGCAAGTCGTTCAGGCAATGGTCCAGCTTGGACACCATGATCAGCACCCTTGCGCGTTGGCGCCGGTCGTGCAATTGCCATTGCAGGTCTTGATAGTGGCCGCCCATCCGCGCCATGCCGTCGGCCAGCCGTTCCGGGGCGAAGTCCGGCCGCTCTGGGTGGAAAACGCAGCGTACGAAGAAGCGTCGGCTGCGGGCGTCGTCGAATACCGCCAGTTCATCGATATAGCAGCCTTGCTGCTCCAGCAAGGCGGAGAAGCCGGCCACCTGGCCGGAGGCGCTGCGGCAGGCGAAGCTGAGCACGTAGGAAGGGGCGTCTGAGATCATCGGCGTGTCCTGATTGTGGGTGGGGCGGCATGGGCCAATCTAGGCCTTGTCCCGCGCGCGCGCTGTCCGCAAAGCGTCCGCTTTGCGTGGATTTTGGACATCGCCGTGTCGCGTGCGGGCAAGAGGCTGTCCTTTCCAGCCAAATGCGCCGTCGGCGTCGCCCTGAGAATGAGGCTTTCCTCAACCTCGACAGCAGCGGCGCGGGCCCATGGCGGCCCGGCGGCGGGAGCGCAGATGGCAAACCGATACTCGCTGTGGAGCCTGATCCGGCACGGGCTTGGGCATCATCAGGGCTGGCAGCCGGCCTGGCGCAGCCCACAGCCGGAAAGCCGCTACGACGTCATCATCGTCGGCGGCGGCGGCCATGGTCTGGCCACCGCCTATTACCTGGCCAGCGTGCACGGCGTCCGCAAGGTGGCGGTGCTGGAAAAAGGCTATCTGGGCGGCGGCAACACCGCGCGCAACACCACCATCATCCGCTCCAACTATCTGTGGGACGAGTCTTCGCAGCTGTACGAGCACGCGCTCAAGCTGTGGGAGGGCCTGTCCCAGGAGCTGAACTTCAACGTGATGTTCAGCCAGCGCGGAGTGATGAACCTGGGCCACAGCCTGCAGGACATGCGAGACATCGAGCGCCGGGTCAACGCCAATCTGCTCAACGGCGTGGACGCCGAGGTGCTGTCCCCGCGGGAGATCAAGGAGCGGGTGCCCTTGATCGCCATCGGCGGCGACGTCCGCTATCCGATCCTGGGGGCCAGCTATCAGCCGCGCGGCGGGGTGGCGCGCCATGACGCGGTGGCCTGGGGCTTCGCCCGCGCCGCCAGCGCGCTGGGCGTGGACATCATCGAGGAGTGCGAGGTCACCGGCCTGCTGATCGAGGACGGCCGGGTGCGCGGGGTGCAAACCGGACGCGGCGAGATCCGCGCCGACAAGGTGGGCTGCGTGGCCGCCGGCAACAGTTCCACGCTGGCGCGGATGGCTGGCTTGCGGCTGCCGCTGGAAAGCCATCCTTTGCAGGCCTTTGTGTCCGAATCCCTGAAACCCTGCCTGGACACGGTGGTGATGTCCGGCGCGGTGCACGGCTACATCAGCCAGTCGGACAAGGGCGAACTGGTGATAGGCGCCGGCATAGACAGCTATCTGGGTTACGGCCAGCGCGGCAGCCCGCATGTGATCGAGCACACGGCGGCGGCCATCGTCGAGCTGTTTCCGTCCTTCTCGCGGCTGCGGATGAACCGGCAGTGGGGCGGCATCGTGGACGTGTCGCCGGACGCCTGCCCCATCATCGGCAAGACCCGGATCCAGGGCCTGTATTTCAACTGCGGCTGGGGCACCGGCGGCTTCAAGGCCACGCCGGGCTCCGGCCACGTGTTCGCCCACACCATCGCTCATGACCAGCCGCATCCGCTGAACGCGGCTTTTTCGCTGGAGCGCTTCGCTTCCGGCCGCTTGATAGACGAACACGGCGCCGCCGCCGTGGCGCATTGAAGGAGACGCCGATGCTGCTGATTCATTGCCCGCATTGCGGGGAGGCGCGGGAGGAGGAGGAGTTCGACTACGCCGGGGAGGCCTTCATCGTCCGTCCGGCGGCGCCTGAGCAGGTGGACGACGAGGCCTGGGGCGATTACCTGTTCTGCCGCAAGAACCCGCGCGGCTGGCATTGGGAGCAATGGCAGCACGCCGCCGGCTGCCGCAAGGTGTTCGCCGTCCGGCGTCACACCGTCAGCTACGAGATCGCCGGCAGCTGGACGCTGGCCGAGGGCAAGGCCCTTTATTTGCAGGAGGATCCGGCGTGAGCGGCTATCGCATCCACCGTCCCGGCGAGCGCATCGACCGCAATCGGCCATTGGCCTTCACCCTGGACCGCGCGGCCTATCAGGGCTTTGCCGGCGACACTCTGGCCTCGGCGCTGCTGGCCAACGGCGTGCGGCTCTTGGGCCGCAGCTTCAAGTACGGCCGGCCGCGCGGCATCGTCGGTTTTGGCGTGGAAGAGCCCAACGCCTTGATCCAGCTGGAAAGCGGCGCCTTGAGCACGCCGGATCTCAAAGCCACCCAGGTGGAGCTGTATCAAGGCTTGCAGGCCTTTAGCGGCTTGGGGGACGCATCCTGGGGCATGCGGCTCAAGGGCGCGCTGGGCCGGCTGGAGCGCTTCCTACCGCCGGGTTTTTATTACAAGACCTTCATGCAGCCGGCGGGGGCTTGGCCGTTTTACGAGCGCCGCATCCGCGAAGCCGCCGGTTACGGCCAAGCGCCGCGGCTGCCGGACCCGGAGCATTACGATCATCTGCACCACCATGTGGACCTGCTGGTGGTGGGCGGCGGCGCGGCCGGCTTGTGGGCGGCCACGCTGGCGGGGCGCGCCGGCCTGAAAACGCTGCTGCTGGACGAACAGGCGGAGATGGGCGGCTGGCTGCTGAGCGAGCGCCGGTTGCGCATCGACGGCCTGGAGGCGATGGACTGGACGCGTCAGCGCTTGCAGGAGCTGGCGGCGCTGCCCAATGTCCAGCGCTTGCCGCGCGCCACCGTCTTCGCCTTGCATGAGGGCAATCTGGCCCTGGCTGTGGAGTTGTTGCAGGACCACTTGCCGCCGTCCGAGCGCGATCCGGCCCTGCCGCGCCAGCGCCTGCACAAGATACGCGCGGGCCAACTGGTCTTGGCCAGCGGCGCTATCGAACGGCCGCTGGTGTTCGGCAACAACGATCTGCCCGGGGTGATGACCGCCGCCGCCGGCCACAGTTATTTGAACCGCTACGGCGTGGCGGTGGGGCGCCGGCTGCTGCTGCAGACCCAGAACGACGCCGCCTACGATGCGGCGCTGGAGCTGGCCTTGTCCGGCGTGGCGGTGACGCTGGCCGACGCCCGGCCGGCCGGCGCGGTGGCCTGGCGCAGCCGCGCCGCGCAGAATGCCGGCGTGGAGTTGCTGGCTGGTTACGGCATTGCCCGGGTGAACGGCGGCGCCGGCGTCAGCGGCGCGGACTTGGTGAAGTTGGCCGCGGATGGCCGGAGCGTGGCCGGCAAGGGGCCGCGGCTGGAGCTGGACGGCGTGCTGTCTTCCGGCGGGCTCAGCGCCACCGTGCATCTGTTCTGCCACAACGGCGGCCGTCCGCTGTGGCGTCCGGACCGTCTGTCCTTCGTCTGCCCGGACGCGGGCCGGCCCGGCGTCGTCTGCGTGGGCGCGGTCACCGGGCGCTGGGAGCTGGGCGAGGCCCTGGACCAGTGCCATGCCGCCATGCTGGCCCAGCTTGGCCGGGGAAGCCTGGGCGCCGCGCCGCGGGTGGAGGCGGAGGAGGTGGCCGCGCCGCGTGAAATTTTCCGCTTGCCGGACGGGCGGCGCGAAGGCGTCGGCGCCAAGGCCTTCGTCGATTTCCAGAACGACGTGGCCGCCGCCGACATCCATCTGGCGGTGCGCGAAAACTACCGCTCCATCGAGCACGTCAAGCGCTACACCGCGCTGGGCTTCGGCACCGATCAGGGCAAGCTGTCCAACGTCAACGGCTTCGCCATCGCCGCCGAGGCGCTGGGCAAGCCCATCGCCGAGGTGGGCACCACCACTTACCGGCCGGCCTACACCCCGGTCAGCTTCGGCGCGCTGGCCGGCGCCCATGTCGGAGAGACCTTTGACCCGCGCCGCTACACCGCCATGCACGGCAGCCATACCGCGCGCGGCGCCGAATACGAGCTGGTGGGGCAGTGGCTGCGGCCCTGGTATTTCCCGCGGCCGGGCGAGGACCTGCACGCGGCGGTGCGCCGCGAATGCCGCGCTGCCCGCCAAGGGGTGGCGGTGATGGACGCTTCCACCCTGGGCAAGATCGATGTGCGCGGCCCGGACGCGCGCGAGTTTCTGGGCCGCGTCTACAGCAACGCCTGGAGCAAGCTGGAGCCGGGCAAATGCCGCTACGGGCTGATGCTGGACGAAAACGGCATGGTGATGGACGACGGCGTCACCGCCTGCCTGGCGGACGACCATTTCCACATGACCACCACCACCGGCGGCGCGGCCCGGGTTTACAGCTGGCTGGAGCGCTGGCACCAGACCGAATGGCCGGAACTCAAGGTGCGTTTCAGCTCCATCACCGATCACTGGGCCACCACGGCGCTGGTGGGCCCGCAAAGCCGGGCGGTGTTGCGCAAGCTGTGCACGGATATTGATCTCGACCCTCAGGCCTTCCGGTTCATGGAGGGCCGCGTCGGCACCGTGGCCGGCGTGCCGGCGCGGGTGTTCCGCATCAGCTTCTCCGGCGAACTGGCTTACGAGATCAATGTGGACGCCGGCTACGGCCGTTATCTGTGGGAGGAGGCGATGCGGGCCGGGGCTGAGTTCGGCATCACGCCCTACGGCACCGAGGCCATGCACGTCTTGCGCGCCGAGAAGGGCTTCATCATCGTCGGCCAGGACAGCGACGGCTCGATGAGCCCCAACGATCTGGCTATGGGCTGGGCGGTGGGCATGAAAAAGCCGTTCAGCTTCCTCGGTCGCCGCTCCTTGCTGCGCGCCGACACCGCCGGCGCGGGCCGCAAGCAGTTGGTGGGCCTGCTGACGGAGGACCCGCGGCTGGTGTTGCCAGAAGGCGCGCAAATTCTCAACGACGGCAAGGACGCGGCGCCGGCGGCGATGCAGGGCCATGTCACCTCCAGCTACCACAGCGAATGTCTGGGCCGCTCCATCGCCATGGCGGTGTTGAAGGACGGCGTCCGCCGCGAAGGCGACACCGTGCACGTGTGGTGGCAGGGCCATAGCGCGCCGGCGCGGGTGGCGTCCGCGGTCTTCGTCGACAAGGAAGGAGAGCGTCAGCATGTCTGAATCCGCGTTCAAGCCTGTGCTGGAATCGCCCTTGCGGCATCTGGATTTGCCGGAAGCGGCCGAAGCGCGCCGCGCCGACGGCCGCGTCTGGGGCAATGAAGCGCCCAATCTGGGCTACGCGCTGCTGCGCGGCGACGGCGCCGAGGCCGGTTTTTTCGAATTGACGGCGCGGATCATCGGACTGGAGCCGCCGCGCCGGCCCAAGGCCTTGAGCCAGGGGGAGGGCGGTGCGCTGCTGTGGCTGTCGCCGGACGAATGGCTGCTGATCAGCCGCCGCCAGCGGCTGGCCGCCTGGCTGCCGGCGCTGGAGAGGGGCTTCGCCGAGCAGCGCCTGTTCGCCCAGGCGCTGGATGTCAGCGGCGGCTTCACCGCCGTTTACCTGTGCGGTGAGCCGCATCTGGCCGTGTTGCGCCATCTGGGCGGCTACGATTTCGAGGCGCTGCGTCCCGGCCAGGGCGTCGGCACCCTGCTGGGCAAGGCGGCGGTCCAGGTGCTGCGCCTGGACGGTGACGGCGTGTTCGTGGTGTGCCGCCGCAGCTTTGCCGACTACGTCTGGCTGCTGCTGCGGCGCGCGGCCCGGCCTTACGGCTTCGCGGTGTGCGAGTTGCCGGAAGACGCCGGCCATCCGCTGTGGGCGCAACTGGCGCGGCCGGCGCCGGCGGCGGTCCTGAGTGAGAGCTCTTAAAAAATGATTCAAAGTCCGCGGCGCTGCGGCGGGATAGTTGGACCGAGGCGTGGACAAGCTAGAAGGAGATGGCAATGGATTTGCACGCAGACGCGCTGGTGATAGACGGACTGATCATCGCCAAATGGGCGCGGCCGGTGTTCGAGGACATGCGCCGCGGCGGTTTGAGCGCCGCCAATTGCACCGTGTCGGTGTGGGAGGGCTTTCAGGGCACCGTGAACAATATCGCCGAGATGAAAGGGCTGATCCGCGAGCACGGCGACCTTTTGACCCTGATACGCGGCGTAGAGGATATCCGCCGCGCCAAGGCGGAAGGCCGCACCGGCGTCATCCTGGGCTTTCAGAACGCCCACGCCTTCGAGGACAGGCTGGAATCCATCGAAGCCTTCGCCGACATGGGCGTGCGCGTGGTGCAGCTGTGCTACAACACGCAAAACCTGATCGGCACCGGCTGTTACGAACGCGACGGCGGCCTGTCCGGCTTCGGCCGCGAAGTCATTGCGGAAATGAACCGCGTCGGCATCATGGTGGACCTGTCCCATGTGGGCGGCCTGACTTCGCGCGAAGCCGTTCTGGAATCGAAAAAGCCGGTCTGCTATTCCCATTGCCTGCCTTCGGGCCTCAAGCCGCATCCGCGCAACAAGAGCGACGAGGAACTGCGCTTCATCGCCGATCACGGCGGCTTCATCGGCGTCACTATGTTTCCGCCCTTTCTGCGCCGCGGCATCGAAGCCACCGTGGACGACTACGTGGAAGCGATGGATTACGTGATCGCGCTGGTGGGCGAAGACTGCGTCGGCTACGGCACGGACTTCACCCAGGGCTACGATCAGGTCTTCTTCGACTGGATCACCCACGACAAAGGCCGGTATCGCCGGTTGACCGATTTCGGCGCCATCCTCAACCCGGAAGGCATTCGCACCATAGGCGAAACGCCCAATCTGACCACGGCGATGCAGCGGGCCGGCTGGCCTGAGAGCAAGATCCGCAAAGTGCTGGGGGAGAATTGGTTGCGGGTGTTTGGCGAGGTGTGGGGGGCTTAGAGCCTGTTTACGATCTTTCCGAGTGATGGCTCCAAGACATGGAATCCGCTGCGCGGATGATGATTTTGATTGCCGGGGCTGCCCGGCGAGCAGGGAGGAGATATTTGCTTGGCCAAATATCCCCTCCACCCCTAAAGGCCACCCTGCAAGCCAGGCCTACGGCTTCCCGCCGGTTCCCGTCAGGCCCGAGGCGCGGCTGAACTCGCAGCGCGCTATCGTCGCGCTACTCGAACAAGCAGCCGCTTAAGACCTCGGACCTGCCACCCGACGGCAGGCTTGAAGGGACCCGGGGCGCGTCGGATACGCGGTTTCCTGTGCACCAAACCGTGTTTCAACGCACAGAAAAAAGATCGTGAACAGGCTATTGGAACCTGTTCACGACCTCTTTGCCGCAGGGTAGCGGAAGCCCCGTGTCCACAGACCTTAGATAAGGGAAGGAAAGACGATGTCGAGACGATGGTTCTGCATCATGCTGCTGCTTGGGTGGCTGCCGGTCCAGGCGGCGGAGCCGGCCGGGGCCGCCAAGCCGGCGATCCGGCTGGGCTATGTCGAAGGCTGGGCGGACAGCGTGGTCACCACCCAGGTGGCGGCCCAGATCATTCGGGGCCGGCTGGGCCACCCGGTGGAACTGATGCCGGTGGCCGCCGGCATCATGTGGCAGGGCGTGGCGCGCGGCGATCTGGACGCCACGCTGTCGGCCTGGCTGCCGGTGACTCAGGGCGCGTATTACCGGCAGTTCAAGGACAAGGTGATGGACTTGGGGCCCAATTACGTCGACGCCCGCATCGGCCTGGTGGTGCCGGACTATGTGGCCGCCCGCGCCATAGGCGATCTCAACGCCGAGCGCGCGGCGTATCAGGGACGCATCGTCGGCATAGACGCCGGTGCCGGGGTGATGCAAAAGACCGAGACGGCGATCAAGGCTTACCGGCTGAATTTGACGCTGATGCCCAGTTCCGGACCGGGCATGACGGCGGAACTGGCGCGAGCGATCAGCGCCCGCAAGCCCATCGTGGTGACCGGCTGGGTGCCGCACTGGATGTTCGCCAAATGGAAGCTGCGTTTTCTCGACGATCCGCAAAAAGTGTTCGGCGAGGCCGAGCACGTCAACAATGTGGCCCATCCCGGCCTGAACGCCAAGGCGCCGGCGGTGCTGGCCTTCTTGCGGCGCTTCCGCTGGCGGCCGGAAGAGATAGGCCCGCTGATGCTGGCGGTGGAAACCGGCGCCAAGCCCGCGGCGGCGGCGGCCACCTGGATTCGGGCCCATCCAGAGCGAGTGGCGGAGTGGGCGCCCTGAGTCATCGTGTGTTCAATATTCTTTCTCCCCTTGGCGGACCGCGGTCCGCCTTTTTTGCGCCCGCGCCGCGTGGTGTCGGCAATGGGCAAAAACCGGTCGCGCCGACGGCTCCGGCCCGGAATGGCCTGCGGCAAGATGCCGGCAATGACGGGCTGCGCCCGACTTGCTCAGAGCCGGTTCAAAGTCTCGCGAGCAAGGGCGATACAAGGCGAAAACCACTGAGGAAGCGGAAGGGTCATGCGGCGCATGGGCATTCTAAAGCCGTACTCACCGCGCCACGTCTCACGAAGCGCAGCAGACCTTGAACAGGTTCTCAGGAGAACGGCATGCAACCGCAACTTCCCATCGACGTGGACCCCGATAGCGGCGTCTGGCGCACCAACGGCCTGCCCATGTTGTACGTGCCGCGTCATTTCTTCATCAACAACCACCTGGCCATGGAGGCGGCGTTGGGCCGTTACCCGTACGCGGACGCGCTCTATCAGGCCGGCCATCGCTCCGCCCACTTCTGGTGCGCTAGCGAGGCGGCCACCCACGGCCTGGCCGGCCTGGCGGTGTTTGAGCACTACCTGAGCCGGCTGTCCTTGCGCGGCTGGGGCCGTTTCCGCTTTTTGGAGGCCGACGTGGCCAGCGGCAACGCCCACATCCGGCTGGACCACTCCTGTTTCGTACTGGCCCAGGGCGAGGCCGGCGCGCCGCAAAGCGAGCACATGGCCTGCTATCTGTTCGCCGGCTGGTTCGCCGGCGCGATGGACTGGGTGGGGGAAAGCCTGGGGCGGGACTACCGCACCGTCTGCCGCGAAAGCCAGTGCGCCGGGCAGGGCGCGCCGTACTGCGCGTTCACAGTCCATCCCTTGTAGTTAGGGTCTGTCGACGTATGTTTTAGCGCTGCGTTCGTCCCCAGCCGGATGCGGCCGACAAAGCGAGGCGCCGGCTGGGGACGAACCCGGAGGGCTGACCGAGGAAAGCCCCCTCTACGGCGTTGTCAGGCTTGTAGAGCGCACTTTTCTCGGTCAGCGCGGCGGGGAAAACATACGTCAACAGACCCTTAGGAGCCGGCCATGTCCTACCCGCATTTGTTCGAACCCATCACCCTGAACCGGCTGACCTTGCGCAACCGCATCGTCAGCACCGCCCACGCCGAGGTCTACGCCGAAGCCGGCGGTCTGCCGGGCGAGCGCTACATCCGCTACTACGAAGAAAAAGCCAAGGGCGGCCTGGCGTTGGCGATTTGCGGCGGTTCCAGCCCGGTGTCCATCGACAGCCCGCAGGGCTGGTGGAAATCGGTGAATCTGGCCAGCGACGCGGTGATAGAGCCGCTGGCGCGGCTGGCGGAAGCCATGCACCGCCACGGCGCCAAGATCATGATCCAGGCCACCCATATGGGGCGGCGCTCCAGCTATCAAGGCGAGCACTGGCCGCATCTGCTCAGCCCCTCCGGCGTGCGCGAGCCGGTGCACCGCGGCAACGCCAAGATCATGGAAGCGGAGGACATCCGTCGCGTGATCGCGGATTTCGCGCTGGCGGCGCGGCGGGTCAAGGCCGCCGGCCTGGACGGCATCGAAATCGCCGCCGCCCACCAGCACCTGATCGACCAGTTCTGGAGCCCGCGCACCAATCAGCGCGAGGATGAATGGGGCGGCAGCCTGGACAACCGGCTGCGATTCGGCATGGAGGTGCTGCAGGCAGTGCGCGCCGAGGTGGGCGCGGACTTCTGCGTCGGCCTGAGAATGAGCGGCGACGAATTCCACGAAGACGGCCTCAGCCACGACATGCTCAAGGAGATTGCCGCCGCCATGTCCGAAACCGGGTTGATCGACTACCTGTCGGTGATAGGCTCCGGCGCGGACACCCACAACAGCCTGGCCAACTGCATGCCGCCGATGGCGCTGCCGCCCGAGCCTTTCGTGCATCTGGCCGCCGGCATCAAATCGGTGTCCAAGGTGCCGGTGATGCACGCGCAGAGCATACGCGATCCGGTGCAGGCGGAACGCATCCTGGCCGCCGGCATGGTGGACATGGTGGGCATGACCCGCGCCCACATGGCCGACCCGCATCTGGTGATCAAGATCCGGGACGGCAAGGAAGACCAGATCCGGCAGTGCGTGGGCGCCAATTACTGCATAGACCGTCAGTACTACGGCCAGGACGTGCTGTGCATCCAGAACGCCGCCACCAGCCGCGAGGCCACCATGCCCCATCTCCTCTCCCGAGCGGCGCGGCCGCGCAGGGTGGCGGTGGTGGGCGCCGGGCCGGCCGGGCTGGAGGCGGCGCGGGTGGCGCGCGAGCGCGGCCACGAGGTGGTGCTGTTCGAGCGGCAGCCGCAGGTGGGCGGTCAGATCCTGCTGGCGGCGCGCGCGCCGCAGCGCGAACAAATGGCCGGCATTGTGCGCTGGCTGGACATGGAAACCCAGCGCCTGGGCGTGGACCGCCGGCTGGGCGCGGCGGCGGACCGTTCCATGATCATGGACGAGCGGCCGGATATCGTGGTGCTGGCCACCGGCGGCCGGCCGCACACCGGCCAGGTGCCGGCCTGGGGCGTGGCGGAGGGGCTGGCCGTCAGCAGCTGGGACATCCTGTCCGGCCAGGTGGAGCCGGCCCGCAATGTGCTGGTCTACGACGCGCTGAGCACCCACGCCGGCTTCGGCGTCGCCGACTATCTGGCCAGCCGCGGCAGCACGGTGGAAATCGTCACGCCGGATGTGAAGGTGGGCGACGACACCGGCGGCACCACCTTTCCCATCTTCTACCGCCGCCTGTACGCCCAAGGCATCATCCCCACCCCCAATGTCTGGCTGGAGGCGGTTTACGCCGAAGGCGACAAGAAAATCGCCGTGCTGCGCAACGAATACACCGAAGCGCTGGAAGAGCGGGCGGTGGACCAGGTGGTGATAGAAAACGGCGTCCTGCCCGACGACGCCCTGTACGGGCAGTTGAAGCCCTTGTCGCGCAACCGCGGCCAGACCGATGTGCGGGCGTTGTTCGCCGCCGAGCCGCAGCCCTGTCTGGACTGGCCGCTGGCGGCCGGGGAGTTCCTGCTGTTCCGCGTCGGCGACTGCGTCTCCATGCACAACATCCACGGCGCGCTCTACGACGCGCTGCGGTTGGCCAAGGATTTCTGACATGAGTTTTCCCTACCTCCTCAGCGGCCTGTTCTGGTTGGGCGCGCTGCTGCTGAGCGCCGGGCTGCTCCGGCGCGCGCGGCTGTGGCGGCGGGGGCGCGCGGCGCCGGCGTCCTGGCGCGGCCTTCTGGCAGCGCCCAAGCGTTACTTCGTGGACCTGCACCGCGTGGTGGCCCGCGATCCGGCCGCGGCGCGCGCCCATGTGGCGGCGGCCGGCGGCGGGACGGCGGCGCTGCTGCTGATCGCGCTCAATTACGGCCTGCTGCTGCATCAGCGCTGGCTGGACCTGCTGCTGGCGGCGTCGGCCGTTTTGATGCTGATCGGCGCGGCCTTGATGCGCGCGCGCCGCCGCGCGCCGCCGGCCCGGCTGTCGCGGGGAGAATGGCAGCGGCTGCCGGCGCGGCTGGCCTGTTTCGCGCTGGGCGCGCTGCTGGCGGCGGCCCTGGCCGGCGGCGAGGTCTGGCTGAGCGCCGCCGGGCAAGGGTTGGCCGCCGTCGCGCTGTCGCTGCTGGTCTTGGGCGGCGCGGAGCTGGCCCTGGGCATAGGCCAGGGCCGGCCGATGAAGCACGCGGTGGCCGGTTTGCTGCACCTGGCCTTCCATCCGCGCGCCGAGCGTTTCGCCGGCAAGTCCGCCGATCTGAAGCCCTTGAACCTGGCCGCCGGCGAGCTGGGCGCGGCGCGGGCGGCCGATTTCGCCTGGAACCGGCTGCTGTCCTTCGACGCCTGCGTGCAATGCGGCAAATGCGAAGCCGCCTGTCCGGCCTTCGCCGCCGGCCAGCCGCTCAATCCCAAGCGCCTGATCCAGGATCTGGTGGCGTCCATGGGCGGCGGCGGTCCGGCCTACGCCGGCAGCCCGCATCCGGGCCGGCCGGCGGCCGTGAGCGTGAGCGCGGACCGGGACATCGTCGGCGGCGCGTTGGCGGCGGACACCTTGTGGTCCTGCACCACCTGCCGCGCTTGCGTGGAAAACTGTCCGATGCTGATCGAGCATGTCGACGCGGTGATCGATCTGCGCCGGCACTTGACCCTGACGCGGGGCGAACTGCCGGGCAAGGGCGCGGCGGCGCTGGCCAATCTGCGCCATACCGACACCGTCGGCGGCCACCCGCTGCGCGCGCGCTACCACTGGGCGGCGGACCTGGACCTGCCGCTGCTGCAGGAGGGCGAGTCCGTCGATTGGTTGTTGCTGGCGGGCGAGGGCGCTTTCGACATGCGCTATCAGCGCGCCCTGCGCGCCTTGCTGACCGTGCTCAAGGCCGCCGGCCTGCGCGTGGCGGCGCTGGGCGAAGCCGAGCGCGACTGCGGCGATCTGGCGCGCCGCCTGGGCGACGAGGCGGGTTTTCAGCGGCTGGCGCTGGCCAATATCGCCACGTTGGGCCGCTATCGCTTCACCCGCATCGTCACGCCGGACCCGCATGTTTTTCATTGCCTGGCCAATGAATACCCGGCGCTGGGCGGAAATTACGAAGTCTGGCATCACAGCCGGCTGCTGGACCAACTGCTGGAGACGCGGGCGATCCGCGTGCGCTCCCGCGACTCGGCCGAGCCGTTGAGCTATCACGACCCCTGTTATCTGGGCCGCTACAACGAGGGCTACGCCGCGCCGCGCCGCGTGCTGGCCGGCATCGGCATCCAGGTGGTGGAGATGAGCCGCTCCGGCCGCGACGCTCGCTGCTGCGGCTGGGGCGGCGGGGCGGCCTTTACCGACGTGCCCGGGCCGCGCCGGATTCCGGACATGCGCATGGACGACGTCCGCGCCGCCGGCGCCGGCCGCGTCGCGGTGGCTTGCCCCAACTGCACCGCGATGCTGGAAGGCGTCAGCGGCGCGCGGGCGGAGGTGGTGGAATTGGCGGAACTGGTGGCGGAGCGTCTGGAGACCGGCCCGGAGACCGGCCCGGAGGCCGGGCAAGAGCGGGGCGGTGCGCGGTGCGCGGCGGCGCAAGGCCGGCTGGCGAAGGAGGAGGCATGGAGATGAAGCAAACCGCGCCGCGGGTGGACCCGCGCCGGCCCTGGATACGCTCGCCGGGCGGGCTCAAGCGCATTGTGCTGGGCGAGGACGGCGGCCGGCGCGACGCGCCGCCGGCGAGCGCGGCCAAGCTCAAGCCGCTGCGCAGCGCCGGGCCGTTTGATGGACGGTTGTTGGTGGTGGCGCACGCCGAGCGCGGTCAGCTGGACGAGGCGGCGCGCGAGGCCATCGCCGCCGCCGTCCTGCTGGCCGGCCCGCGCGAGGAGGTGCTGGCGGTCTTGTTCGGCATGGAAGGCTGCGCCGACGCCGAACTGGCGGAACTGGCCTTGGACCGCGCCTTGACGCCGGTCGATCCAGGCTTTGCGCCGGAAGCCAAGCTGGCCTTGTTGCGGCGGCTGTGGCGGCGGGAGCAACCGCGCCATGTGCTGTTCGCCGACCGCGGCGAGGACGCCGATCTGGGCCGGCGCTTTGCCTGCCGCGAGCGTCTGTCGGTGCTGACCGACGTGGTGGAAATCGCCGCCGACGGCGTGCGCCGCCGCCGGCCGGGCGCGGGCTTCAGCGTGCATCCGCGCGCCCAGGCGCTCTTGCTCGCGCGCGGCGTGGCCGACGTTCGCCTGCCCTTCGTCGGGCGGGGGCTGCGGCAGGCTTGCGCGCCGGAGGCGGCGGAGGAGCGGGTGCGGGACCTGGGTGGCGTCGCCAGCCCGGCCTCGCAACTGGCGCTGGAAGAGGCGGACCTGATCCTGGCCGCCGGCAACGGGGTCAGCGATGTGCCGGCCTTCCTGCGGCTGGCGGAATCCATGGGCGCGGCGGTGGGCGCCTCGCGGGTGGCGGTGGACGACGGGCGTTTCCGCCGCGACCAGCAAGTGGGCGCCACCGGCCGCAGCGTGCAGGCCAGCGCCTATCTGGCGCTGGGCATTTCCGGCGCGGTGCAGCACCTGCAAGGCATCAAGGCCTGCCGCCATGTGATTGCGGTCAATCTGGACGCGGCCGCGCCCATGGTCAAGCGCGCGGACCTGAGCGTGATCGACGACTGCCAGTCCTTCATTCACGCCTTGCAGGCCTTGCTGGAGCTTGAGAGCAAGGAGATCGGATCATGAGCGAGATGGCGCTTTCCGCCGGAACGGCGGCGAAAACGGCGGTGCTGGTGGCCCCGGCGCCGCATCCGGTCAGCGGGCGGCCCTGCGCCGGCCCGGGCGATCTGGCGGCGCTGGCGCTGGCGCGCCGGCTGGGCCGCGCCTTTGTCGTCTTGCACGCCGGAGACGCGGACAAGGAGGCGTTGGCCGACTACCTGGCCCAGGGCGCGGCGGCCATCGCCGTGTTGCAGCCGCCGGCGGACAGCGACCCGACGCCGGCGCTGATCGCCGCGCTGGGCGATTTCGAACTGATTCTGTGCGGCGAACGCTCCGGTGGCGGCGAGGCGTCGGCGCTGCTGCCCTATCTATTGGCCGAAGGCCTGGGCCGTCCGCTTTTGCCCGGCGTGCTGTCCTTGACGGAAGAGGGCGGAGAATGGCGGGCGCTGCAAGGCCTGGCCAGGGGACGGCGGCGACGGCTGGCGGCCCAGGCGCCGCTGCTGGCCAGCGTCAAGCCGGACGGCGCAGAGCCGCGCTGGTCCTGGGCCGGCTTGCAACGCGGCGTGGTGACGCGCCGCGCGGCGGCAGGGGAGCCCATGCCCGCGCCCAGGCTGGAGCCGGCGCGGCGCGCCCGGGCGCTGGCGGCGCAGCGCGGCAGCGGCCTGGAGCGTCTGCTGGGGGCGATTGCCGGCGATCACGCGGCCGCCGGGGGGCGCGTCGTAAAACAGGGGGATTCCGTCGAGAAAGCGCAAGTGGTGCTGGATTACCTGCGTCAACATCGGCTCGTCGATTTTTGAGCCGCCCGCCATCAAAGGAGCGAGACATGTCCCACAGCGTCATTCCCTTCCCGGCTGCGACGACGGCCCCGCTGCGCGAACTGCTGGCCCGCCGCCGTCCCGGCTACAGTCTGGAAGCGCCGTTCTACCGCTCGCCGCAGGTGTTCGAGGCCGATCTCGAATACATCTTCCGTCGTCACTGGATCTATGTCGGCGTCAGCGCGGAAATACCCGAACCGGGCGACTACCTGACCGTGGAGCTGGGACGCGACCCCATCCTGATCCTGCGCGACGACGACATGGCCATACGCGCCTTTCACAATGTCTGCCGCCACCGCGGCTCGAGGCTGTGCGCCGAGCGTCAGGGCTCGGTGGGCAATCTGGTCTGCCCCTACCATCAATGGACTTACGATCTGTCCGGCCGGCTGATCTTCGCCGATCACATGGCGGACGGCTTCGATCCCTCGCATCACAGCCTCAAGCCGGTGGCGCTGAAAAATCTGGAAGGGCTGCTGTTCATCTGCCTGGCCGAGCAGCCGCCGGAGGACATCGACGAGATGATGGCGCGGATGACGCCCTATATCGCGCCGCACCGCATCGACGATTGCAAGGTGGCGGCCCAGGTGGACATCGTCGAGGCGGGCAACTGGAAGCTAACCATGGAGAACAACCGCGAGTGCTATCACTGCACCGCCAACCATCCGGAACTGACCGTCTCGCTGTACGCCTACAGCTACGGTTTCTCGCCTCGGGCCGAACAGGCCTCCGGGCTGGCCGACTATCAACGCGTCGTCGCCGAGCACCACGCGCGCTGGGAGGCCGGCGGTTTGCCCTCGGCCGAGATCGAGCGCCTGTCCGAGGTGTCCGGCTTCCGCGCGATGCGCATGCCGCTGGACCGCCAGGGCCAGTCCCAGACCGTGGACACCGGCGCGGCCTGTCGCAAGCTATTGGGCGATCTGCGCGACCCGGCGTCCGGCGGCCTGTCGTTCTGGACCCAGCCCAACTCCTGGCACCATTTCATGGCCGACCACATCGTCACCTTCACCGCCTTGCCGCTGTCGGCGGAAAGCACGCTGGTGCGCACCACCTGGCTGGTGCGCAAGGACGCGGTGGAAGGCGTGGACTACGAGGTGGACAACCTCACCCGGGTATGGAAAGCCACCAATCAGCAGGACCGCCGGCTGGTGGAAGAGTCGCAGCGCGGCATCAACGGCGCCGCCTATCGGCCCGGTCCTTATTCCCCGTACACCGAGGCCTTGGTGGAGAAATTCACCCAGTGGTACGCGCAGCGGCTGGGCGACGGCCTGGAGCGGGAACGGCGCGACCATGAATAGCGCGCCGCCGGCCAGCCCATTGGATTATCTCCCGCCAGCCGCCGACCTGCCGCTGTGGCGGGCCGGCGAGGACAGCCTGCTCGTCTGCGTTCAGGCACGGGAGGAAACCCACGATGTCAAAACCTTTGTGTTCCGCGCCGAGCCGCCGCGCCGCTTCCCTTATCTGCCCGGCCAGTTCATCACGCTGGAACTGGATATCGACGGGGTCGCGGTCAACCGCTGCTACACGCTGTCGTCCACGCCCACCCGGCCGGACCGGGTGTCCATCACCGTCAAGCGCATTCCCGGCGGCGTCGTTTCCTCTTGGCTGCACGAGCATCTGCGCCCAGAAATGGCGCTGCGGGTCCTGGGGCCGGCCGGCGAGTTCAGCTATGCGCGCCACGCCGCTTCGCCCTATCTCTTTCTGTCCGCCGGCAGCGGCATCACTCCGCTGATGTCGATGACCCGGGCGCTGACCGATCTGGCCTCCGGCGCTGACATCCTGTTCGTGCACAGCGCGCGCTCGCCGCGCGACATCGTGTTTCGCAAGGAATTGAGCCTGCTGGCCAGCATCCACTCCACTTTCAGCCAGGCGGTGATTTGCGAACACCGGGCGGGAGAGCCGGATTGGGCCGGCTTGATCGGCCGGCTGGACCGGACGCTGATCGAGCGCATGGCGCCGGATCTGCACGCGCGCCAGGTGTTCTGCTGCGGCCCCGCGCCTTATATGGCCGCGGTGCGCGAGCTGCTGCGCCAGTGCGGTTTCGACATGAGCCGTTATCACGAGGAAAGCTTCAATTTCGCCGAACTCAGCGCGGCGCCGCCGGACGAGGCGGTGCGGACGCCGCAGCCCGGCGTCGAGGGCCGCGGCTTCAATGTGCGTTTCGCCAAAACGGGGGACGATTTGTCGGTGGCGCCGGGGCAGACGGTGCTGGCGGCGGCGCTGGCCAAGGGCATGCGCCTGCCGGCCTCCTGCACCCGCGGCATGTGCGGCAGTTGCAAGAGCCGTCTGCTGGAAGGCCGGGTGGACATGCGGCACCAGGGCGGCATCCGGCCGCGCGAAGTGGAGCAGGGTTATTTCCTGCCTTGCTGCAGCCTGCCCTTGAGCGATCTGGTGGTGGATCGCTGAGCGCCAGTCCAAAGTCTCGCGAGCCAGGGCGAAACAAGGCGAAAACGAGCGAAAAAGCGGCATGTACAAGCGGCATTGCGCGTTTTGAGCGGGTACTCACCATACAACGCTTCACGAAGCGCAGCCGTCTTTGACAGCTTCCGCGCGCGCGTCCGTCGCCTCCCCGTCCTTCACGCCTGCCCGGCCGCGGCCGGCGTTTTTGTTTTTGCCGCCGGCGGCGGATTGCGGTTTTTTTACGACACCGGCCGGCCGGGCCGGAGACGAAAGCCGGCGCTAGATTCGGCGGCCAGGCCTATGCCGGCCGGTTTTGCGCGCGGATGTCGGATTTGGGCGGCTTGGTGTCGGAATACCGTTACTTGGCGCGGCCCTTCCTTTCTATCTTGAACCTTGATTTACATTAAACATTCTTCGAATTGCCAGCGGCCGCGCCGAAGGGAGCCGGGATGCAAACGATCAAGATTGAGGTCAGAAACCTCTACAAGGCGTTCGGCGGCAAGCCGGCGGAAGTGATGTCCCTGCTGCGGGCCGGCGAGAGCAAGGACGACGTGTTTCGGCGCACCGGGGCGGTGGTGGGCGTCAACGACGTGTCGTTCTCGGTGCGCGCCGGCGAAATCTTCGTGCTGATGGGCCTGTCCGGCTCCGGCAAATCCACGCTGATCCGCCTGATCAACCGCTTGCTAGAGCCCAGCGCCGGCCAGATCCTGCTGGACGGCCAGGACTTGACCCGGCTGTCGCCCAGGCAATTGGTGGCCTTGCGCCGCCGCGACATGAGCATGGTGTTCCAGAGCTTCGCGCTGATGCCGCACCGGACAGTGCTGGACAACGCCGCCTTCGGCCTGGAAGTGGCCGGCCTCGGGCGCAAGGCCCGCGAGGCGCGGGCGCGGGAAATGCTGGAGCAAGTGGGGCTGGCCGCCTTCGCCGGCAAATACCCGCATCAACTCTCCGGCGGCATGCAGCAGCGGGTGGGCCTGGTGCGCGCGCTGGCGGTCAATCCCTCGCTGATGCTGATGGACGAGGCCTTCTCGGCGCTGGACCCGCTCAAGCGCGCCGAGTTGCAGGAGCTGCTGCTGCAATTGCAGCGCGAGCAACGCCGCACCATCGTCTTCGTCTCTCATGATCTGGAAGAGGCGCTGCGCATCGGCAGCCGCATCGCCATCATGGAGGGCGGCCGGCTGGTGCAGGTGGGCAGCCCGCGCGAAATCATCGAATGCCCGGCCGACGACTATGTGCGCAACTTCTTCAAGAGCGTGGACACCTCGCGTTATCTGCAGGCAAAGGATCTGATCGAGACCGCGCCGCCGCCGCGCGCGGCGGCCGCTCCTCACGTTGAGCCGTCCTGTAGCCTGTCCGATGTGCTGTTGCGGCTTCAGGGGCTGGCCGAGCCGTTGCAGGTACGCGACGACGACGGCCGCTGCCTGGGCGTGATCACCCCCAGCAGCGTGCTCAACAAGTTGTCCCAGCACCGCCCGAGCGCGGCCGCCCACCACTGAACCCCAACGGGCGTCGCCGGCGCGGGGGCGTGTGGCTCTCGCCGTCCTGAGCGCGCCCGGCGAGACGAGGAGCACGCCGCATGGCCGACACCAGTCCCCAGTCCCCGCTGCCGATAGGCAGTTGGGTCAATCAGATCATCCATTTTCTGCTGGAAAACAACGCCGGCGCCTTCGACGCCGTCGGCGGCGGCATCGACTGGTTCGCCACCCAGGTGGAGGCCTTGTTGCAGGGCGTGCCGCCATGGGCGCTGGCCGGCTTGTTCGCCGGCGTCGGCCTGTGGCGGCTGGGCTGGAAGTTCGCCGTCTTCGTCTGCGCGGCGCTGGGCCTGATCTGGGCCACCGGCTTCTGGAGCCAGACCGTCGCCACGCTGGCGCTGACCTTGTCCGCCACCTGCGTCAGCCTGTTGTTGGGCGTGCCGCTGGGCATCTGCTGCGCGCGCTGGCGGCTGGTCAACGCTCTGGTGCGACCGGCGCTGGATTTCATGCAGACCATGCCGGCTTTCGTTTATCTGATTCCCGCGGCAATGTTCTTCGGACTGGGACGGGTGCCGGGCATCCTGGCCACGGTGGTGTTCGCGGTGCCGCCCGCGGTGCGCCTGACTAGTCTGGGCATCCGTCAGGTGAACCGGGAGCAGGTGGAGGCCGGCAACGCTTTTGGCTGCACCTCGTGGCAATTGCTGTTCAAGGTGCAGCTGCCCATCGCGTTGCCGTCCATCATGGCCGGGGTCAATCAGACCATCATGATGGCGCTGTCCATGGTGATCATCGCCTCCATGGTGGGGGCCGGGGGCCTGGGCAACGATGTCCTGGCCAGCATCCAGCGGCTGGACGTCGGCCTCGGTTTCGAGAGCGGGCTGGCGGTGGTGCTGCTGGCCATCATCCTGGACCGGATCACCGAAAGCTTTGGCCGTGGGCCGGAGGCGGGCGCCGCGGCCGACGGCTGAGAGCGGACCCGGCGGAAACAACGGACAAAACAACGCATACGCAACGGTTTTCAAAGCGGGCTGCGAACCGCTTCGGAGTAGAGCAACCATCCTCGCAACGCACACATTGGAGGTCGTGATGGGACCGCAACAGATCGCCTCGTTGTCGCATATCGCCTTTTTGCTGCTGGATCAGTTCTCCATGATCGCGTTTTCCAATGCGGTGGAGCCGTTGCGCATGGCCAACTACCTGTCGCGCAAGAAGCTGTACCGCTGGAGCCTGCTGTCGGCGGACGGCGAGCCGGTTAGCGCCAGCAACGGCCTGAGCTTGTCGCCGATCTCCGCGCCGGGCCCTCCGCAGCAGTACGATATGCTGATCGTTTGTGGCGGCTGCCAGGTGCGCGAGGCGGCCACCGACAAGGTGCAGGCGCTGATCCGCCGCTTCGCCGCCCAGAGCGTGCCGCTGGGGTCGATTTGCACCGGCACTTTCGCGCTGGCCAGGGCCGGGGTGCTGAACGGCTACCGCTGTGCCATCCATTGGGAAAACTTGTTGTCCATCAGCGAGGAATTCCCCCGCACCCAGTTCACCTCGGACCTGTTTGCCTTGGACCGGGACCGCTTCACCTGTAGCGGCGGCACCGCGCCGCTGGATTTCATGTGTCATCTGATCCGCCACAAAGGCGGCAAGAGCCTGGCGGCCGATGTCTCGGTGCAATTCATCGTGGACCGGCTGCGCGACGACGGCGACCGTCAGCACATCCCGCTGCTGGCGCGCATCGGCACCGGGCACGAGGCCTTGCTGGACGCCGCCTTGTCGATGGAGAGCAATATCGAGAATCCGCGCTCGCTGGAGCATCTGGCGGCGGAGCTGGGCGTGTCGCTGCGCCATCTGGAGCGCTTGTTCAAGCGTTATCTGAGCACCACGCCGGCGCAATACTATCTGGACCTCCGCCTGCGCCGGGCGCGCGAACTGCTGCTGCAAACCAATATGAGCGTGATGGAGGTCACCGTGGCCTGCGGCTTCCTGTCTTCCTCGCATTTTTCCAAGTCCTACCGCGGGCTGTTCGGCTATCCGCCCAGCCGCGAGCGGCAGCAATACCTGGTGGCGGCCGGGGCCATCGCCTGAAAGCCTGTTCAAGGTCTGCCGCGCCTTGTCTCGTTCCAGCTCGCGAGACTTTGAACCGGTGCTGGAAATCTATTGGCGGCGCGGCAGCGGCCGCCGGGCGGACTCTCGCCATCATCGCTGCCCGGGAGGAAGGGATGAATCGATTCAAAGCCATATCCGCGGCGCTGCTGCTGGCCATCGCCGGCAGCGCGGCGGCAGGGGAGCCGGCCGCCTGCCGAAATGTGCGTTTCGCCGATGTCGGCTGGACGGACATCGCGGCCACCACCGGCATGGCCAGCGTAGTGTTGGAGGCCCTGGGCTACCGCCCCAGCGTGACCATGGCCTCGGTGCCCATCGCCTTCTCTGGGCTCAAGAGCCGGCAGATCGACGTGTTCCTCGGATATTGGAGCCCGTCGATGACGCCGCTGATAGCGCCCTATTTGAAAGCGGGCCAGATCAAGGTGTTGGCCGAGCCCAATCTGAGCGGCGCCAAATACACGCTGGCGGTGCCGGACTACGTGGCCGCCGCCGGCCTGCGCGATTTCAAGGACATCGCCCGTTTCAAGGCGCAGCTGGACGGCAAGATCTACGGCATCGAAGCCGGCAACGACGGCAACCGGCTGATCGACGGCATGATCCGCAAGCAACAGTACGGGCTGGGCGGCTTCAAACTGGTGGAGTCCAGCGAGGCCGGCATGCTGGCCGAACTGGAACGCGCGGAGCGGCGGAAGAAATGGATGGTGTTCCTGGCCTGGGAGCCGCACCCGATGAATGTCAGGCACAAGCTGCGTTATCTGTCCGGCGGCGACGCGGTGTTCGGCCCCAATTTCGGCGCGGCCAGGGTATTCACCGCGCTGCCGCCGGATTATGAGGCTCGCTGTCCCAATGTTGGCCGGCTGCTGCGCAATCTGCGCTTCAGCACCGATATGGAAAACCGGGTGATGGGGCCGATCATGGACAAGGTCAGGCCGGAGACCGCGGCGCGGGAATATCTGAAACAGAACCCGGCGGTGCTGACGAGCTGGCTGGAGGGGGTGAATACCTTCGACGGCCGGCCGGGGCTGAGCGTCGTCGGCCAGGCGCTGGCGCGCTGAGAACCTGTTTACGATCGTGGCGCATTTGATCGCAAAGGGGTCGCTTTGACTCAAGGCCGGCGCCGGTTTCTTTCCTAGCATCGGGAGCAGATGCCGCCGGATAACCCGCCGGCGTGGCTGCGAGGAGACGATGATGACAGGCAATCGCGGAGTGGTGTACTTGGCGCCGGGCCAGGTGGAAGTGCGGCCCATACCTTTTCCGGAACTGGCGTCCCCGGCCGGGCGCAAGCTCGGCCATGGCGTCATTCTCAAGGTGCTGAGCACCAATATCTGCGGCTCGGACCAGCATATGGTGCGCGGCCGCACCACGGCGCCGGCAGGCTTGGTGCTGGGGCATGAAATCACCGGCGAGGTGATAGAGACGGGCGGCGATGTGGAAACGCTGCGCATCGGCGATCTGGTGTCGGTGCCGTTCAACGTGGCTTGCGGTCGCTGCCGCTGCTGCAAGGAGCAGGATACCGGGGTATGCCTGTCGGTGAACCCGGCGCGGGCCGGCGGTGCTTACGGCTATGTCGACATGGGCGGCTGGGTGGGCGGCCAGGCGGAATACGTGATGGTGCCTTACGCCGATTTCAACCTGCTGAAGTTTCCGGACCGGGATCAGGCGCTGGCCAAGATGCGAGACCTCACCTGCTTGTCCGACATCCTGCCCACCGGCTATCACGGCGCGGTGTCGGCCGGCGTGGGGCCGGGCAGCACGGTCTACGTGGCCGGCGCGGGCCCGGTGGGCTTGGCGGCGGCGGCTTCCGCGCGCCTGCTGGGCGCGGCGGTGGTCATCGTCGGCGACGTCAATCCGGCGCGGCTGGCCCATGCCCGCGCCGTCGGCTTTGAAACCGCGGATCTGTCGCGGGACGCGACGTTGGGCGAGCAGATCGCCGCCATCCTGGGGGTGCCGGAGGTGGATTGCGCGATCGACGCCGTTGGTTTCGAGGCGCGCGGCCACGGCCACGCCGCCTCGCGGCAGGAGGCTCCGGCCACCGTGCTCAACGCCTTGATGGAAGTGACGCGGGAGGCCGGGCGCATCGGCATTCCCGGGCTCTACGTGACCGATGACCCCGGCGCCGTGGACGAGGCGGCCAAGCAGGGCAGCTTGTCAGTGCGCTTTGGCCTGGGCTGGGCCAAGTCGCACAGCTTCTTCACCGGCCAGACTCCGGTGATGAAATACAACCGCGCGCTGATGCAGGCGATTCTGTGGGACCGCATCCCCATTGCCGAAGTGGTGGGCGTGGAGATCATCAGCCTGGACAACGCGCCCAGGGGCTACGCCGAGTTCGACGGCGGCGCGCCGAAGAAATTCGTCATCGATCCGCATGGGCAGTTGCGCTAGCCTGCTTTGTTGGATGGGCATGGGCGGCCTGGTCCTGGACGCGCAGGCTTGGGATCTGTCCGCGACCAGCCCGCTGCCCGGCGGCATCGCGCCGGGGCAGCGCATTGCGGCGCCCAGGGCGAGCCTGGGTCCCGGGCTGCCGTCAACGTCCTTGACGAGCGACGTCTCTCCGCCGGAGGACGAAGCCACGCTGCTCTCTGGCGCCTGCCGGAACCGCCACTTGAACCTTGAAGCGATTCGGGCGCATGCTAAATCGCCGGCTCAGCGACATCAGCGCCAGCGAGTTGGGCGCTTACCGCCTCGAAGGCATCGTGCCGCAGGGACCGAACCGGCGCGGGCCCTGGAGCAGCTTCGACTGGGTGTTCACCCGGCCCGACGGCGTGTTGCTGGTGTTGAGCGAATGGGATTTCGTCGCCGACGGCGGCGGCGTGCTGGCGCTGCGGGAGGACATGAATATGAGCGTGCGGGGCCATCCGGCCCGCTTTCAGCTTAGAACGTGTTTACGATCTCGCGAGCTAAGGCGAGACAAGGCGAAAACAGCTGAGAAAGCGGAATGTACAGAGGGTACATGAGCATTTCGAAGCGGTTTTCAACGCCGTATCGCCGACGCGCAGCAGATCGTAAACAGGTTCTTAGGAGCACGCCCTCCGGCAAGCGGGTGTCCGAGCTGAGTTGGGCCAGCCGGCAAAAGCTTTACAGCCTCAAAGTATGGGACGAGGTCGGCCCCGATGCGCGGCAAACCTATAATTCAGCTTGGCTGCTGCGTTTGGCCGAGCAGATCAGGTAAGCGACGCAGAAGGCCTGTTCGCACTCACTTGGAGTCGCTATGTCTTTGACCGCGGAACAACAGTCGCGCATCGCCGCGCTGGTGTCGGATTACCAAGCGCAGCCGGGCGGTTTGCTGCCCTTGCTGCACGCCTTGCAGGATGAGCTGGGCTATGTGCCGGACGCGGCGACGCCGGACATCGCCCGCGCTTTTCGTCTGAGCCAGGCCGAGGTGCGCGGCGTGCTCAGCTTCTATCACGATTTCCGCAGCGCGCCGCCTGCGCGCCACCAACTGCGGCTATGCCGGGCGGAGGCCTGTCAGAGCATGGGGTCGGAGGCGCTGGCGCAAAGGCTGCGCGCGCGCACCGGCCTGGACGACGCCGGCCGCAGCGCCGACGGCGGCTTGGAATTGCGGCCGGTGTACTGTCTGGGCGCTTGCGCCTGCGCGCCGGCTCTGCTGCTGGACGGCGAATTGCACGCGCGCGTCGACGCCGCCGCGTTGGACGCCTTGCTGGCCGGCTGTCTGGAGGAGGGCGGCGCATGCTGACCTTCCATCTATCCTGTGATTCCGCGGCGCGGGCGCTGGGAACTGACCAGACCGCACGGGCGTTGGCCGAGGCGGCGGCGCGACGCGGCCTGGAAGTGGAAATCCGGCGCAATAGTTCGCGCGGCCTGTATTGGCTGGAGCCCTTGCTGGAAATGGACACGCCGCAAGGCCGCTTCGGTTTCGGTCCGTTGCCGGCGGCGCAGGCGGACAGCGTGCTGGGCGCCGTGCTGGAGGCGGACGGCCAGCATCCGCTGGCGCTGGGCCCGCTGGAGCGCCTGCCTTATCTGGCCGGCCAGCAGCGGCTGTTGTTCGCGCGCGCCGGGCTGACCCGGCCCTTGTCGCTGGACGATTACTTGGCCCACGGCGGCTATCGCGGCCTGACCCACGCGCTGGAACTGGGCGGCCAGGGCACGCTGGATTGCGTGCTGGAGTCCGGCCTGCGCGGCCGAGGCGGCGCGGCCTTTCCCGCCGGCGTCAAATGGCGCACGGTCCGCGAGACGGTGGCGGATGGCAAATACGTGGTGTGCAACGCAGACGAGGGCGATTCCGGTAGCTTCGCCGACCGCATGCTGATGGAGGGCGATCCCTTTTTGTTGATTGAGGGCATGAGCATCGCGGCGCTGGCGGTGGGGGCGAATCGCGGTTACCTCTATGTCCGCTCCGAATACGCGGCGGCGGCGGAGACGCTGCGGCGGGCGTTGGAGATCGCCCGTCAGCGGGGTTATCTGGGCCCCAATTTGCAAGGCAGCGGCCTTGAACTGGAGTTGGAGCTCCGCCTGGGCGCGGGCGCGTATATCTGCGGTGAGGAAACGTCCATGCTGGAATCGCTGGAGGGGCGGCGCGGCGAGGTTAGGGCCAAGCCGCCCTTGCCCGCGATCAGCGGCTTGTTTGGGCGTCCCACCTTGGTGCACAACGTGCTGACGCTGGCGTCGGTGCCCACCATCCTGGCCCGCGGCGCGCCGTATTACCGCGATTTCGGGGTTGGCCGCTCGCGCGGCACCATGGCGTTTCAGCTAGCCGGCAATGTGCGGCGCGGCGGCCTGGTGGAGCGCGGCTTCGGCTTGAGCCTGCGCGAGTTGATCGAGGACTACGGCGGCGGCTGTGCTAGCGGCCGGCCGGTGAAGGCCGCGCAGGTGGGCGGGCCGCTGGGCGCTTGGCTGACGCCCGAGCAGTTCGATACTGCCTTGGACTACGAAGCTTTCGCCGCCGTCGGCGCCATGTTGGGCCACGGCGGGGTGGTGGTGTGCGACGACAGTACCGATATGGCGCGCATGGCGCGTTTCGCCATGCAGTTCTGCGCCGCCGAATCCTGTGGGAAGTGCACGCCCTGTCGCATCGGCTCCACCCGCGGCGTTGAGGTGATAGACCGGCTGCTGGCAGCCGGCGACGCGGCGGAGCGGCGCCGGCATTGGACCCTGTTGCGGGATTTGTGCGAGACCATGCGGCACGGTTCGCTGTGCGCGCTGGGCGGTTTGACGCCCTCGCCGGTGCTGAGCGCGGCGCGGGGCTTTCCCGCGGATTTCGGCCTGGACCCGGCCATCGTCGAGGAGGATGCGCCATGAGCTGCCAGTTTGACCCCAAGCAGGTCCCGACGGCGGACCTGGGCACGCCGGCGCGCGAGGGCGCGCCGGTGAGCCTGAGCATAGACGGCGTCGAGATCACCGTACCGGCCGGCACCTCGGTGTTGCGCGCCGCCGCGCTGCAGGGCGCGCGCCTGCCCAGGCTGTGCGCCACCGACAGCCTGGAGCCCTTCGGCTCCTGTCGCATGTGCTTGGTGGAGATCGATGGCCTACGTGGCTACCTGGCCGCTTGCACCACGCCGGTGAGTGAGGGCATGGCGGTGCGAACCCAGAGCGAGACGCTGGCCAGGCTGCGGCGCGGGGTGATGGAACTCTATGTGTCCGACCACCCGCTGGATTGCCTGGCTTGCGCCGCCAACGGCGCTTGCGAACTGCAGACCGTGGCCGGCCAGGTGGGGCTGCGCGAGGTGCGTTACGGCTTGGCCGGTGCTAATCACCTGGCTGAGGCCAAGGATGAGTCCAACCCTTATTTCGATTACGACCCGGCCAAGTGCATTGTTTGCAACCGCTGTGTGCGCGCTTGCGAGGAAACCCAGGGGACGTTCGCGCTGAGCATCGTCGGCCGGGGGTTCGATTCCCGCGTCCGCGCCGCAGGCGGCGAGGACTTCCTCGGTTCGGAATGCGTGTCCTGCGGCGCTTGCGTGCAAGCCTGTCCCACCGCCACGCTGGTGGAGAAAAGCGTGGTTGAACTGGGGCAGCCGGAGCGCAGCGTGACGACCACCTGCGCCTATTGCGGCGTGGGTTGCGGCTTCCGCGCCGAACTCAAGGGCGAGCGCGTGGTGAGGATGACGCCGGACCGGGACGGCCGCGCCAATCACGGCCATTCCTGCGTCAAGGGCCGCTTCGCTTGGGGCTACGCCACCCATCCGGACCGCATCGTCAAACCCATGCTGCGCGCCGGCATCCACGAAGCTTGGCGGGAGGTGAGTTGGGAGCAGGCGCTGGAGCATGTGGCCGGCGAGTTCCGCCGCCTGCAATTGCGCTACGGACGCGACGCCATCGGCGGCATCAGCTCCAGCCGCTGCACCAATGAGGAAACCTATCTGGTGCAGAAGCTGGTGCGCGCGGCTTTCGGCAACAACAATATCGACACCTGCGCCCGCGTCTGCCACTCGCCCACCGGCTACGGTCTCAAACAGACGCTGGGCGAGTCCGCCGGCACTCAGGATTTCGATTCGGTGCTGAGCGCCGACGTGATTCTGGTGATTGGCGCCAATCCCAGCGATGCTCATCCGGTTTTCGGCTCCTTGTTGCGGAGGAGGCTGCGCGAGGGCTCGCGGCTGATCGTCATCGACCCGCGCCGCATCGATCTGGCCGATACGCCTCATGCGCGGCCGGCACTGCACTTGGCGCTGCGGCCCGGCAGCAATGTGGCCGTGCTCAACGCGCTGGCTCACGTGCTGGTGAGCGAGGGGCTGCTGGACCAGGACTTCATCGACCGGCGCTGCGAGGCCGATGCCTTCCGGCGTTGGCGCGACTTCGCCGCCGAGCCGGACAATGCGCCGGAGCGCGTCGTCGAGGCCAGCGGGGTGCCGGCGGCGCTGATCCGAGAGGCGGCGCGGCTGTACGCGAGCGGCGGCAACGCCGCCATCTACTACGGCCTGGGCGTCACTGAACACAGCCAGGGCAGCACCGCGGTGATGGCCATCGCCAACCTGGCCATGGCTACCGGCAATCTTGGCCGCGCCGGCGTCGGCGTCAACCCCTTGCGCGGTCAGAACAATGTGCAGGGCTCTTGCGACATGGGCTCTTTCCCGCACGAGCTGCCCGGCTACCGCCATGTGTCCGACGACGCGGTGCGCGCGAGCTTCGAGGTGGACTGGGGCGTCATTCTGCAGCCGGAACCGGGGTTGCGGATTCCCAATATGCTGGACGCGGCGCTGGATGGCGGTTTCAAGGGCCTGTACTGCCAGGGCGAGGATATTGTGCAGAGCGACCCCAATACCCAGCACGTGGCCGCCGCGCTGCTGGCGATGGAGTGCGTGGTGGTGCAGGACCTGTTCCTGAATGAAACCGCCAAATACGCCCATGTCTTCCTGCCCGGCAGCTCCTTCCTGGAAAAGGACGGCACCTTCACCAATGCCGAGCGGCGCATCTCGAGGGTGCGCCGGGCGATGCGCCCGCTGGCCGGCATGGCGGACTGGGAGGTGACCGCGGCGCTGGCGGCGGCCCTGGGCTACCCGATGGTTTACAAGCACCCGTCGGAGATCATGGACGAGATCGCGCGGCTGACGCCCAGCTTCGCCGGGGTCAACTACGCCAAGCTGGACCGGCTGGGCGGCCTGCAATGGCCGTGCAACGAGGCGGCGCCCGAGGGTACGCCGGTGATGCATGTCGACGCCTTCTCCCGCGGCTTGGGACGCTTCGTCGTCACTCGTTACGTAGCCACTTCGGAACGGGCGGGCAAGCGCTTCCCGCTGCTGCTGACCACTGGGCGTATTCTCAGCCAGTACAATGTCGGCGCGCAGACGCGACGCACCGAGAATCGGGTTTGGCACGCCGAGGACAGGCTGGAAATCCATCCGACCGACGCCGAGGCGCGCGGCATCGTTGACGGCGACTGGGTGGCGGTGCGCAGCCGCGCCGGCGACACCGCCTTGCGCGCCAAGGTGACGGAGCGGGTTGCGCCGGGCGTGGTGTACACCACCTTCCACCACCCGGAGTCCGGCGCTAATGTGGTGACCACCGACAATTCGGATTGGGCCACCAACTGTCCGGAGTACAAGGTGACTGCGGTGGAGGTGAGGAAGACCGCTAGGCCATCGGACTGGCAGCGCCGTTTCCAGGGCTTCGGCGACGAGCAGCAAAGACTGTTGGCCGCCGGGCGGCGGACGGGGAGTCCGACGGAATGAGGCCGGAACCGCTGGTGAAGATGGTTAATGAGATTGCGCGTTTTTTCGAGGACGCCCAGGGCGGCGACGCAGAGTTCGAGATTGCTCAACATCTGCGGCGTTTCTGGACGCCGGTCATGAGGGAAGGCTTGCTCGGGCATTGGCGGGCCGCCGGCGAGGCGAGCGGACTGACCCCGCTGGCGGCGCGGGCCTTGGCGTGTCTGGAGAACATGCCCGGCAAGGCGCGCTAAGAACCTGTTCACGATGGTTTGCACGGCCTACTGGGCTGCGCAACGACAAAGAAAACAACGCGGCGCAGGCCGCGCATCGCCGCGGCGTCAGCGCCGCCGGCGCGGGGATGGGCCACAGCCGGCGGCAGCCGGTTGCGGACTTTCGCAAGCGGGACCCGCGTGGTCCCGATCGTGCTGGAGCACAAGCCATGGCGACCACCCTGATCAAGATCGACCTCGATCAATCCCCGTATGACAATCCGCAGATCCACAACCGCTGGCATCCGGACATTCCAATGGCCTGCTGGGTGCGGCCCGGCGACGACTTCGTGCTGGAATGTTACGACTGGACTGGCGGATGTGTGCGCAACGACGATTGCGCCGACGACATCCGCGATCTGGACTTGAGTATCGTGCACTTCTTGTCCGGTCCGGTGGGGGTGGCCGGCGCACGGCCCGGCGATCTACTTGTGGTGGATCTGCTGGACATTGGCGCTTTGCCGGAGCGCCAATGGGGTTTTAACGGCATTTTCTCGCGCAGCAATGGCGGCGGCTTTCTCAGCGAGCATTTTCAGCATGCGCAAAAGACGGTGTGGGATTTCCAGGGGCTTTACGCCCGCAGCCGTCACATTCCCGGTGTACGTTTCGCCGGGCTGATCCATCCCGGCCTGATAGGTTGTCTGCCCAGTCGGCCGTTGCTGGAGGAGTGGAACCGGCGCGAGGCCGAGTTGTTGCGGGACAATCCGCGCGCGGTGGCGCACTTGCCTTTCGCTCCCAGCGCCCATATGGGGCAGTTGGGCGGGGAGACGGCGAGGCGCGCGGCGGAAGAGGCGGCGCGCACGGTGCCGCCGCGTGAGCATGGCGGCAATTGCGACATCAAGGACCTGTCGCGGGGCGCCCGCGTGTTCCTGCCGGTTTATATCGACGGCGCCGGGCTGTCGGTTGGCGATTTGCATTTC
This sequence comes from Chromobacterium fluminis, assembly GCF_011602385.1. Taxonomy (NCBI): domain Bacteria; kingdom Pseudomonadati; phylum Pseudomonadota; class Betaproteobacteria; order Neisseriales; family Chromobacteriaceae; genus Chromobacterium; species Chromobacterium fluminis. The sequence continues at coordinate 38,668 of NZ_JAAOMA010000029.1, forward strand.
AGCCAGGGGGATGGGGAAATCACCTTCTGCGGCGCTATTGAAATGGCGGGCTGGGCCCATCTGAAGGTGGGCCTGATCAAGGGCGGCATGGCGGCCTACGGTATCCGCAATCCGGTGTTCCAGCCCAGCCCATTGGCGCCGAGGCACGGCGACTACCTGATTTTCGAGGGCGTCTCGGTGGACGAGCACGGCGGCCAACACTATCTGGATGTGCAAGTGGCTTATCGCCAGGCCTGCCTGAACGCTATCGAGTACCTGGGCAAGTTCGGCTATTCGCGCGCCCAGGCCTATAGCATTCTTGGCTGCGCGCCGGTGCAGGGGCATATCAGCGGGGTGGTGGACGTGCCCAATGCCTGCGCCACGCTGTGGCTGCCGACGGACATCTTCGATTTCGATATCCGGCCACAGGCCGGCGGGCCGATGCGGCAGCCGCTGGATGGCGTGCCCTTGCCGCTATCCTACGATCTGGAATGAGGATGCCATGATGCCAGTTTATGAGTATCGCTGTTCCTCTTGCGGTCCGTTCTCCCTGCTGCGCGCGCTGGCGGCGCGCGCCGAGCCGGCCGCCTGTCCCCGTTGCGGCCAGCTCAGCCGGGAGCGTTTGCTGTCGGCTCCGGCGCTGTGCCTGCCGGGCGTGGCCAGCCAAGCCGCGGCGCGCAATGAGAGCGCTTGTCACCAACCCGTGTGCGCTAGATCCGCCGCGGCACCCGCGCCGGAGAGGCCGGTCGCGGGGCGGCGGCCGTGGATGTTGGGCTAAGAGCCTGTTCACGATCTCGCTCTAGCTCGCGAGACTTTGAGCAGACCTTAAGGCGCCAGCTGATAAACCGGGTGATCCGGCGGAATCAGTTCGGTGGCGAGGAAGTCGATGAAGGCGCGCACCGCCGGCAGCAGGCCGCGGCGGGTGGGGAAGGCGGCGTGCAGGATGCCCCAGGGGATGTCGTAGTCCGGCAGCAGCCGTACCAGTTGGCCTGTCTGCAGCGCCTCGTGACAGACCAGCTCCGGCAGCGCGGCCACGCCCAGGCCGGCGATGGCGGCGTCGCGCAGGACGATCAGGTCGTCGGTCATCAGCCTCGGGCTGTCTATCTGTACGGTGTAGGCGTGGCCGGCCTGGTCCAGCAAGGCCCATTGGCCGCGGCCGTCGGGGCGGCTCATGGTCAGCGCCGGCCAGCCGGCCATGTCGGCCGGATGCTTGGGGGCGGGGCGTTCGGCCAGCAAGGCCGGGCTGGCCACCAGGGATGTCAGGGCGGTGGCCAGCCGGCGCACCACCAGGTTGGCGCTGTCTTCTATCACGTTGCGCACGCGGATGGCGACGTCCACGCCTTCTTCTATCAGATCCACGCGCCGGTTGCTGGAATCCAGTTGCACCCGCAGCAGCGGGTGACGGGCCATGAAGCGGGGCAGCGCCGGGGCCAGCAGGGTCTTGGACAGCAGTTCCGGGCAGCTGACCTTGATCAGGCCGCGCGGCTCGGCGCTGCTGCGGGCGATGGCCTCGTCGGCGGCTTCGGCTTCTTCCAGCATCGCCTGGCAGTGTTGGTAGTACTGTTGGCCGATTTCGGTCAAGGACAGGCGGCGGGTGGTTCTTTGCAGCAGACGCACTCCCAGCCGCTGCTCCAGTTCCGCCACGCGGCGGGACAGCCGGGACTTGGGGATGCCCAGCACGCGGCCGGCGGCCATGAAGCCGCCGTGCTCAACCACTTTGGCGAAGTAGAGCAGATCGTTCAGGTCCTGCATGATTGTCTCGCTGATGGAACAATGTTTCCGATTTTTGCAGTCTAGCGCGGATTGGTGCGGAAAACTATCATGCAATCACTTTCTCTACCAAGACACGAAGGACCCGACCATGAAACTGTTGCATCTCGACTCCAGCATCCTCGCCGCCAACTCGGTTTCCCGCCAACTGACCGCCGTTGTCGCCGACACCCTGCGCCAGCGCCACGCCAATGTGGAAACCTCCTACCGCGATCTGGCCGGCCAGCCCATCGCCCACCTGTCCGGCGAAATCATCGGCGCCAATTTCACTGCCGAGGCGGACTGGACCGCCACCCAGCGCAGCGAAGCCGCGCTGAGCAATGAGCTGATCGAAGAGTTCCTGGCCGCGGACGTGGTGGTGATCGGCGCGCCGATGTACAACTTCTCGATTCCGTCGCAGCTGAAAGCCTGGGTAGACCGCGTGGCCGCGTCCGGCCGCACTTTCAAATACACCGAAAACGGCCCGGTGGGCCTGGCCGGCGGCAAGAAGGTGATCGTGGTGTCCTCGCGCGGCGGCGTCTACAGCACCGAGCAAGGCCAGTTGATGGATTTCCAGGAAGACTACCTGAAGACGGTGATGGGTTTCCTGGGCGTGAACGACGTGGCCTTTGTCCGCGCCGAAGCGGTGAATATGGGCGAAGACAAGCGCGCCACCGCCATCCACGCGGCCAAGGACGCCATCGCCAAGCTGGCGCTGTAATTCTCCTGCCGCAAACGAAGACAGCCGGTCCTTGATGGGCCGGCTGTTTTGCGTCCGGCGCGAGCGGAGAATCTGCTCAATGCCTTTGTCGGGTTAGCCCGCGGACGCGTAGTAGACGGTAAACCGGGTCTTTAGGGGAGTTTGCAGCTGTCCGACAGCTTGTCCAGCCCCTGCTGCTCGTGGCGGAAACTGGCTTTGGGCGGCGTGTGGCCGTAGTCGAGGGTGACGACGTAGAGGCTGTCGAAGTCGTTCTTGTCCCATTTGGGCACCTTGTCCGCCACGCCCTTGTCGCCGTAGTCCTGCAGCAGGTTGACGGCGAGCTCGCGCAGCAGCTTGTGCTCCCAGGCGATGTAGACGGTTTTGCCGTGCTGCAGCGGATTGACCAACTGCTGTTGCAGCGCGTCGATGGCCTCCATGTCGAAGTTGCTGTTCACCGGCAAGCCCAGCGCGATGGCGGTGGGTTCGATGGTGGCCAGCGGCCGGATGTAGTTGAAGGTGCCGGCGGGGTCCCGGGTCTGGCTGGCGGTGGAGGGCGCGAAGATCTGGTCGGCCCGTCCATATTTTTTGGGCAGCAGCTTGGCCAGTTCCAAAGAGCGGTTGAAGCCCTTGCAATTGAGCTGGCCGTAGCCGCCCTCGGGTTTTTCGCCGTGGCGCAGCATGACCAGCGTCTGGGTCTGCGGAGCCGGGGCGGCGTGCAGCAGGGGGCTGGCCAGCATAGCCAGCAGCAGGCTGAGGCGGGAGAGTTTCATCGCGGGGTCCGTTGAGTCGAAACCCGCTCAGTGTCCCGCAGCGGACGGCGGCGGCGCAAGCTGGGACAAGGATCAGGGTTGCAGCTGCAACTGGGCCACGCTGTCCGCGCTCAGGTATTTGCCGAAGATCTTGCGCAGGGCGCCGTCCTTGAGCATTTGCTGCAGCTGGGCCTGCCATTGTTCCGCCTGCTGCTGGCTGAAGGCGCTGTGCGCCAGCATCAGGCCGCCGGCGATGCGTTCCGAGTTGGGGAACAGGTCCAGTACCGTCACCTGGCCGGACAGGGCGGGGGAGTTGAGCCAGCTGTCGTAGCTGAAAGGGTGGGCGAAGGCGGCGGTGACGATGCGTTGGGACAGCATGATGTAGAGGTCGCGTTCATCATTGGCCATCACCACCTTGCCGCGCTTGGCTAGTTGTTCGATGAAGGCGTCCTGTTCCGGGCTGTGGCGGTAGCCGCGGATCACGCCCCATTTGACGGCGGGATCGGCCAGCAATTGGTCCAGCGTGCGTGCGGCGACACGGCTGGACAGCAGAATCATGTTCTTGCTGTAAAAGTAGGGGTAGATCCAGGCGTATTTCTGGCGGTCGGCGGTGGGGATGGTGGAAGTGCCCAGGTTCAATTGTCCGTGTTCCAGCATTTTCAGCACGCGGATGCGGGGATAGACGTCTTCCTGGCTGATATTGCAGCCCAGCCGGCGCGCCAGCTCGTGCACCAGGTCCACGTCGTAGCCGTGGCCGTTTTCATAGGCGCTGCCAATCAGGTAGTAACCCACTTTCAGGCCGTCGGCCGGGCAGGGCGAATCGCCCAACGCCGCCGCGGATGCCAGCGCGCCGCCAAGCAGCGCCGCCCAGTGTGCCTTCATGCCGTTCTCCCGTACGCGTTCCGTTTAGCTATAGCCGGATTCGATGGGTCTTGCCGCATGCGAGCGATTGTTACTCCAGCATGCCGCGTACGCTGTCTTCGCTCAGGTATTTGCGCAGAATGCGCTGCAGGCTGCCGTCCGCGCGCATTTTGTCCAGTTCCGCCCGCCAGAGGCGCATCTGGGGCTCGCTGAAGCTGCGGTGGGACAGCACCAGGCCGTTTTCCAGACTGCTGTCGCGGAAGGGGTCCATGACTTTGACTTGCAGCCGTCCGCGCGGCTGGCCGTTGATCCAGTGATCGTAAATCTGGGGTTGGGAGAAGGCGGCGGAGATGGCGCCGCTGCGCAGCATATCCAGCAGGTCTTCTTCGTTGGCGGCGCAGATCAGCTTGTCTCGCTTGGCCATCTGCTGCAGGAAATAGTCCTGCAGCGGGCTGTTGCGGTAGCCGGTGACGGCGCCCCATTTCAGCTTGGGGTCGTTCAGCCATTGTTCCGGCGTCTTGCCTTGCACCGCCGGGTTAAGCAGGGTCATGTTGCGGTCGCGGGTATAGGGAAGCACCCAGGCGTAGCGCAGCCGCTTTTGCAAGGGGATGGTGGAGGTGGCCAGGTTGAGCTTGCCGTGCTGCACCAGCAGCAGCACGCGCAAGCGCGGGTATTCGCGCTCTTCGCGGATATTGCAGCCCAGCCGGCGCGCCAGTTCGTGGACCAGGTCCACGTCGTAGCCCTTGCCGCCTTCATAGGCGGCGGCCGTTGGGTAGTACCCAATCTTCAGCCCTTCCGCCGGGCAGGCGGGCGCTGCGGAACCGGCCTCCGCCATGGCGGCGTAAAGGCAGAGGAGGGCGGTCAGGCACTTGATCATGGCGCATCCTTTGCCGAGGGTGGATGAAAACAAGACAGGCTGCCGGAGGGCAGCCTGTCGGTGGCGCTGTAAACGCGGTTTACAGCTTGATCAGCGTGCTCTTCAGCTCAGTGTATTTTTCCAGCGCGTGCAGCGACTTGTCGCGGCCGTTGCCGGATTGCTTGAAGCCGCCGAAGGGGAAGTTCATGTCCCCGCCTTCATCATAGCAATTCACCCACACCGTGCCGGCGCGCAGGCGGCGCGCCACCTGGTGCGCGGTGCTGACGTTGGAGGTCCACACCGCGGCCGCCAGGCCGTATTCGGTGTCGTTGGCGATGCGAATGGCGTCTTCCACGTCGTCGAAGGTAATGACGGACAGCACCGGGCCGAAGATTTCCTCGCGGCAGATGGTCAGGTCGGCGCTGGGGCAGTCAAACGCCGTCGGTTCGATGAACAGGCCGGTATCCGCGTGGGCCGGTTTGCCGCCGAACAGCTTCTTGGCGCCTTCGCTGTCGCCCTTGCCGATATAGGACAGCACCTTGTCGTACTGGATGCGGTCCACGATGGCGCCCATATTGGTGGCCGGGTCCAGCGGATCTTGCGGGTAGTAGCGGGCCGCGGCCGCTTCCAGCTCCTGCAGGAAGCGCGCCTTGATGTCGCGGTGAACCAGCACGCGGGAACCGGCGGTGCAGACTTCGCCCATATTGTAGAAGATGCCGCCGGCGGCGGCGCGCGCCGCCTGGGCGACGTCCGGGCAGTCCGGCAGAATGATGTTGGGCGATTTGCCGCCCAGTTCCAGCCAGACGCGCTTGAGGTTGGATTGCGCGGCGTAGCCGGCGATCAGCTTGCCCACGCCGGTGGAGCCGGTGAAGGCGACGCAGTCCACGTCCATGTGCAGCGCCAGCAGCTTGCCCACGTCGCCTGCGCCGGGCAGGACTTGGAACACGCCGTTGGGGATGCCGGCTTCTTTAGCCAGCGCCGCCAGGCGGATGGCGGTGAGCGGGGATTTTTCCGAGGGCTTGATGATCACCGGGTTGCCGGCGGCCAGCGCCGGGCCAAACTTCCAGCTGGCCATCATGATGGGGTAGTTCCACGGCACGATGGCGGCCACCACGCCGATGGCTTCGCGGGTGACCAGGCCCACTACCTTGGGATCCACCGGCGCCACTTCGCCGCCTATCTTGTCGATGGCTTCGGCGAACCATTCCACGCAGTAGGCGCTGCCGGGCAGGTCCACGCTGAGGGTGTCGCTGATGGGTTTGCCCACGTCCAGGGTTTCCAGCAGCGCCAACTCATCGCCGTGCTCGTAGATCAGCGCGGCGAAGCGCTTGAGGATGCGGCCGCGCTCGCGCGGCGGCAGGCCGGACCAGGCGCCGGAGTCGAAGGCTTGACGCGCGGCGCGCACCGCGCGCTCCACGTCGGCCTCGCCGCACCAGGCCACGTCGGCCAGCTTCTCGCCGTTGGCGGGGTTGTTGCAGGCAAAGCTTTTGCCGTCTTGCGCCGCGCAGTACTCGCCGGCGATGAAGGCGCGCCCTTCGATCTTCAGTTGAGCGGCGAATTGCTTCCATTCGGCATGCGTTCTAGCCATTTACTCTCTCCTTTGATTGATCCTGCGCCGTTCGTTGGCGGCGCCGGTATCGCTTGACGCGGGTTTGACTGCGTTGTCGTCTGTCGTGGGCTTGGAGCCGGCGCGGCGGGCAAAGCTCCCCGGCCTGGCCTTATGGCCTGCTGGTCGCCGGATACGGTCTTGCCGGCGCTTCTTGTTCTCAATGGTTCTCAGAACTGCGATCTCTCTAGCTAAGGTGAGACAAGGCGAAAACAGCTGAGAAAGCGGAGTGTACATACGGTACACGAGCATTTCGAAGTTGGTTTCAACGCCGTATCGCCGACGCGCAGTAGATCGTAAACAGATTCTCAGAATGTGGGCGGCGAACTGGCGCTCACCACTTCGCAGGTTTCAGTCCCGGCATTGCGAAAGCGATGCGGCAGCCGGCTGTCGAAGTAATACGCGTCGCCCGGCCCCAGGACGCGGCTCTCGTTGTTCACGGTCACTTCTATACTGCCTTTAATGATGACGCCGCCCTCTTGGCCGTCGTGCGTCAACATGTCCGGCCCGGTGTCTGCGCCGGTTTCGTAGACTTCGCGCAGGATGGCGATGTCGCGTTTGTCGTGGGCGGTGCCCACCAGCAGCAGTTGGATCTGCTCATTGCCCAGATTGGGTAATTCGTGGGCCTGGTAGAACACTCTGGCTTGTTCCGGGTCGGAATCGAAGGTGAAAAAGTCCGCCAGCGTCATCGGCAGGCCTTCCAGCACTTTTTTCAGCGAGCTGATCGAAGGGCTGACCCGATTCTGCTCTATCAGCGAAATGGTGCCGTTGGTGACTCCGGCTCGCTTGGCCAGCTCCCGCTGAGACAGCCCGAAACGATCCCTGACCATGCGTAATCTCGCGCCAACGTCCATGGATTCCTGCTCCGTCAGTATGTTAATAATTTTAGACGCTTTATGATAATTATTTTGTACGGACTCTGCACTACTTGCTGCGACGCAAAATCGAATATCTTTGCATCGTTGGGGGTTTATAGTCAGAATCAGAAACAAGGGGCAAGCGTGTTGTGAATTTTCTTAAACGCTTGCGCGGCACTTCCGCAACAAATCTAAGTGAGGAGAGCGACATGCTGATCGGTGTTCCCAAGGAGATCAAGAACCACGAGTATCGTGTTGGCCTAACCCCGTCTGGAGTCCGGGAGTTAGTCGCCAACGGTCACAAGGTTTTGGTCCAGACCCAGGCCGGCCTCGCCATCGGATTTACCGATGAACAGTATATCCAGGCCGGCGCTTCCATTGCTTCCAGCGCCGAAGAAACCTTCGAACGCAGCGACATGATCGTCAAGGTGAAAGAGCCGCAGCCGGTGGAGTGCCGGATGCTGCGCCGGGATCAGATCCTGTTCACCTATCTGCATTTGGCGCCGGATCCGGAACAGACCAAATTATTGCTGGAATCGGATGCGATTGCCATTGCTTACGAAACCGTCACCGACGAGCGAGGCGGCTTGCCGCTGCTGGCGCCGATGTCGGAAGTGGCCGGCCGCATGGCGATACAGGCCGGCGCGCACGCGCTGGAAAAAGCCCAGGGCGGCCGCGGCGTGCTGCTGGGCGGCGTGCCGGGCGTGGCCCCGGCGCGAGTGGTGGTGATAGGCGGCGGCGTGGTGGGGCTGAACGCCGCGCGCATGGCCATGGGCGCCGGCGCCGAGGTCACCATCCTGGATAAGTCGCTGCCGCGCTTGAAAGAAATCGACATGGTGTTCGGCGGCCGCATCAAGACGCTGGTGTCCAACTCCGCCAATATCGAAGACTGTCTGCGCGAGGCCGACCTGGTGATCGGCGCGGTGCTGATTCCGGGAGCAGCGGCACCCAAGCTGGTGACGCGGCCGATGCTGAAAATCATGAAGCCCGGCGCGGTGCTGGTGGACGTGGCGATAGATCAGGGCGGTTGCTTCGAGACCAGCCGGCCCACCACGCACCAAGACCCTATTTACGTGGTGGACGGCATCGTCCATTACTGCGTGGCCAATATGCCCGGCGGCGTGGCGCGCACCTCCACCCAGGCGCTGACCAACGCCACGCTGCCGTACACGCTGGAGCTGGCCAATAAGGGCTGGCGCCAAGCTTTACTGGATAACGCTCATTTGCGCAACGGCCTCAACGTCTGCCGCGGCCGGCTCACTTATCAGGCGGTGGCTCAGGCGCTGAGCCACCCGTTCATCGACCCGATAGAAGCCATCAAGGCGGCTTCCTAACCCGTATCAAGGATTCGAAATGTTGCAAGCTATCATCGGCATACCCTGTGACATCAAGATGGTAGGCCCGTTGCCGTTCCACGCCGCAGGCGAAAAATACATCGCCGCGGCGGCCGGCGGCGCCGGCGGCGTGCCGGTGCTGCTGCCGGCGCTGGGCGACAAGACCGCGCTGAAGGACGTGCTGGAACTGGTGGACGGCGTGCTGCTGCCAGGCTCGCTGTCCAATGTCGAACCGCACCGCTACGGCGGCGCGCCCAGCCGGCCCGGCACCATGCACGACCCGATGCGCGACGCCACCACCTTGCCGTTGATCCAGCAAGTGCTGGAGCAGGGCATCCCCCTGTTGGGCATCTGCCGCGGCTTTCAGGAAATCAACGTGGCGATGGGCGGGGAACTGTACCAGCACGTGCAGGAAGAAGAGGGCAAGCGGGACCACCGCGAGCCGGACACGCCGGACGTGGACGCGATGTACGCCTTGTCCCACTCGGTGCGTTTCGCCGAAGGCAGCCTGCTGCGGCAATGGACCGGCCAAGACTCCGCCATGGTCAATTCCCTGCACCAGCAGGGCATCAAGCGGCTGTCCGATCGCCTGATCTGCGAGGCCGTCGCCGACGACGGCCTGGTGGAGGCCTACCGCGTGCGCGACGCCAAGGGCTTCGCCTTCGCCGCGCAATGGCATCCGGAATGGAAGTATTGGGAGAACCCGCTGTCCATGGCCATCTTCAAAGCATTTGGCGACGCCTGCCGCCAACGCCGCAACCAGCGGCAACGCGGGCCGCAATTAACCGAGACCTTGTGTCACCACTCGGAATAACACACACAGAGGAAGAACATCATGACCCATCAGATCAATGAATGGCTGCGAGAGCACCGGATCACTGAAGTCGAGTGTATCGTCCCCGACATGACCGGCGTGGCGCGCGGCAAGATCGTGCCCAAGGACAAGTTCGTGTCCGACCCGGAAATGCGCCTGCCCGAAGTCGTGCTGATCCAGACCGTGACCGGGGACTACCCCGACGACAGCATGCTGGACCTGACCGACCCGGACATGGTGCTGGCCCCGGACCCGAACACCCTGCGCTTTGTGCCCTGGGCCGTCGATCCCACCGCGCAATTGATCTATGACTGTCTGCGCGCCGACGGCAGCCCGGTGGACGTGGCGCCGCGCAATGTGCTCAAACGCGTGATCGGCCTGTTTGACGAGATGGGGCTGGAGCCGGTGCTGGCTCCGGAAATGGAATTCTACCTGCTGTCCCCCAACCCGGACCCGGACATTCCGCTGTCCGCGCCGGTGGGGAGAACCGGCCGCGCCGAGTTCGGCCGCCGCTCTTATTCCATCGACGCGGTCAACGAGTTCGATCCGTTGTTCGAGGACATCTACGATTATTGCCACGCACAGAACCTGGAAGTGGACACCCTGATTCACGAAGTGGGCACCGCGCAGATGGAAATCAACTTCCTGCACGGCAACCCGCTGGAACTGGCGGACCAGGTGTTCCTGTTCAAGCGCACCGTGCGCGAGGCGGCGTTCCGCCACAATATGTACGCCACCTTCATGGCCAAGCCGATGGAAAACGAGCCGGGCTCCGCCATGCACATGCACCAGAGCTTGGTGGACAAGAACACCGGCCGCAATGTGTTCACCAATGAAGACGGCAGCCCGTCCGATTTGTTCTTCCACTACATCGCCGGCCTGCAGAAATACGTGCCCCAGTCCATGCCGTTGTTTGCGCCGTATGTGAACTCATTCCGCCGTTTGTCTCGCTATACCGCGGCGCCGACCAACGTCGAATGGGGTTACGACAACCGTACCGTGGGGCTGCGCGTGCCGCACTCCTCGCCGGCGGCGCGCCGCATCGAAAACCGGGTGCCGGGCGTGGACGTCAACCCCTATATCGCCATGGCCGCGACGCTGGCTTGCGGCTACCTGGGCATCATCAACAAGCTGCAACCCAGCGAGCCGCGTCAGACCGACGCCTACGAACTGCCGTACCAGTTCCCCAACTCCTCGGAGGAGTCCTTGCAGCAACTGGCTTCCTGCAAGGAAATGGCCGAGGTGCTGGGCGAGCGCTTCGTCAGCATGTACGTGGGGATGAAGGAGAAGGAGTTCTCCGAATACTTCCGCGTGATCAGCCCGTGGGAGCGCAAGTTCCTGCTGCTGCACGTGTGATTTAGCTATGACATTGGGCTGATTTGTCCGTTAGAATCAGCCCGGACAGCCAGGATAAGCACTGAAAATACGCCAATGGCGAAGGAGGGGCGGCAGAGAACATCTACGCCCCGTTGGAGAATACTGGAAGGAAGTCCTATGCAGAATCAACAACGCACGACCGAACAATGGCGCCAACTGGATGCAGCGCATCATCTGCATCCGTTTACCGATACCCAATCGTTGAACCAGCAGGGCGCGCGGGTGATGACTCGCAGCGAGGGGATTTACCTGTGGGATTCCGAGGGCAATAAGATCATCGACGGCATGGCCGGCCTGTGGTGCGTCAATATCGGCTACGGCCGCAAGGAACTGTCCGACGTGGCCAAGAGCCAGATGGACGAACTGCCCTTCTACAACACCTTCTTCAAGACCACCCACCCGGCCGTGGTGGAGCTGTCCCACCTGCTGGCGCAAGTGACGCCGGCCGGCTACGAGCATGTGTTCTACACCAACTCCGGCTCCGAGGCGGTGGATACCATGATACGCATGGTGCGCCATTACTGGGACGTGCAAGGCAAGAAGGACAAGAAGACCCTGATCGGCCGCTGGAACGGCTATCACGGCTCCACCATCGGCGGCTCCAGCCTGGGCGGCATGAAGTATATGCACGAGCAGGGCGACTTGCCGATTCCGGGCATGGCCCACGTTGAGCAGCCGTGGTGGTACAAGTACGGCAAGGATCTGAGCCCGGACGAGTTCGGCGTGGAGGCCGCGCGTTGGGTGGAAGAGAAGATTTTGGAAATCGGCCCGGAAAAAGTGGCGGCCTTCGTTGGCGAACCCATCCAGGGCGCCGGCGGCGTGATCATTCCGCCGGCCACTTACTGGCCGGAAGTGGAGCGCATCTGCCGCAAATACGATGTGCTGCTGGTGGCCGACGAAGTGATCTGCGGCTTTGGCCGCACCGGCGAGTGGTTTGGTTTTGAGCACTTCGGCTTCCGTCCGGACATCTTCACCACCGCCAAGGGTTTGTCTTCCGGCTATCTGCCCATTGGCGCGGTTTTCGTGGGCGAACGCGTGGCCCAGGGTTTGATCGCCGGCGGCGATTTCAACCACGGCTTCACCTACTCCGGCCATCCCGTGGCCAGCGCGGTGGCGCGTGTCAATATCGAGCTCTTGCGCGACGAAGGCATCATCGACCGCGTCAAGAACGAAACCGGTCCCTATATGCAGAAGCGCTGGCGCGAGACCTTCAGCCAGTTCGAGCACGTGGACGATGTGCGTGGCGTCGGCCTGATCCAGGCGTTCACCCTGGTCAAGGACAAGAGCAAGCGCGAGCTGTTCCCGGAGTTCGGCGACGTCGGCCTGATGTGCCGCGACATCTTCTTCAGCAACAACCTGATCATGCGCGCCTGCGGCGACCACATCGTGTCCGCGCCGCCGCTGGTGATCAGCAAGGCTGAAATCGATGAAATGCTGGGCGTGGCCGCGCGTTGCATGGAGACGTTCGAGCGCAAATTGAAGGACAGCGGTCTGGTCTGAGCCAGGTTCGCGCATTGGCCGGCATAAAGCCGGGGCGGCCAGCCCCGGCTTTTTTCTTACGCGGCGCTTGGCGGCCCGCCGGCTTGGCGTCTGTTTACGACCGTGAACCATGGCTTAACCTGACGCCGCCCTCGGGCGTGAAGCTTGCGTCCAGCATCAGTTCGCCGTGCTGTTTCAAGCGGCAACGCAGCCGGTAGCGCAACACCATTTGCTCGTGGTCGCCTTGGAAAGCGACTTCTACCGCGTCCAGCCTGGGTTCGTAGCGCAGCAAGGTCTGCTCGATGCAGCGCATCAGCTGGTGAGCGCTGGCGGGCAAATGGCGATAAACGTGGCCCAGATCCGGCAGCCCGTAGTCCGGCAAATGCTTGAGCGATCCCGCGCGTGCGTTCAGGATGCGCCGGATGCTGTCGATCACGCTGTGAGAGAACTGCTGTTCCGGCGCCAAAGTGTCCAGCTCTTGTCCGTCGGCAAACTGCCCTGTCAGCATTTCATATAGTGCGGGCCCCATATTCATCCCTCCGTCTGACGGCGTTCCAGCGCATAGCCGCGCAGCTCCAATTGCAGAGGCTTGTCGTTGTCCAGTTCCTTCTTGTCCAAGAGCAGCCGCCATTGCCGTTCCGCATCCACTTGACGGAACAGCGCAACCACGCCGACGTAGGCCGCGTCCCGATGGTAAGGCTCGCGCAGACTGACCGCCGCGCCGGGCCGCAACAGCGTTTGGTGGCTGACCAGCAGGTCGTCGGCCAACACGGATTGATCCTGCTCCAGCAGCGTTGAGTAGGGGGCGGCGAGAAAGGCGGCCTTGTCCTTCAACTGGTACACCCGCACCACTACCGTCAACGGTCGTTGTCCTGCGTCGGCGTTCAGTTCCTCGCTAGCGATCAAGTCCAGATTCAGGCGTTCTATACGGGTCAGGAAAATCTTTTGAGCGGCGCTGACGGTAAGGTTCTTGGTGCTTTGCCACAGGCCGCAGCCGCTCAGCGGCAGGGTCAGGCCGAGCAAGAGCAGTCCGGCGCGCAGGGAGGGAAAGAGGGGTTTCATCCTGGTTCTCCTGGCTGCCGGCCGCAGGCGTCCGGCAGCGGTTGATAATGACCGATGCGCAAGCGGCGCCAGCGTTCGCCCGCCGTCCCGGCGGTTGCGCCCAAGCCCAGCCTGGGCCGGACGCTGGAGTCGAGGCGGCTGGCAGGCAACCAGCTGGCGGGCAATTCAAGCCAGATTTCGGCTTCCAGCCGCCATCCCAGGTAAACCCGGGTCAATGCCAGCATGTCCTGATGCAAGAGCCCGCCGGGCAGCAAGGAGGGCACGCAGTCTGCATGCCTTGGGCGCACGGTGACGGCGATCGCGTGATTGGCGGCGCGCAACCGGCGGCCCAGAACGAATTCGCCGGCGCGCAGCGGCGGCCGCCCGGAGAGGGGAACGGGCTCGTCCAGCATCGCCCAGCGGGGCAGGAACTCCCGCACCCGGACGCCGGCTCCGGGCAGCGCATGGCGGATGACGCTGGCCAGGCCGGAGGCGGGGCGGGTGCGCTGGCCCAACAGGGCCAGCAATCCCAGCAGGCGGCCGGCGGGCAGTTGCCGTCGCTCCGCCGCCTCGCCCAAGCCCATGCCGATCAGGCCCAGCAAGGCTTTGGATAAGGCGTCGCGCCCGCCGGCCTGGAAGGCCAGCGGATAACGGTATTTGCCCCAGGCGCGATAGAGCAGGGCGGTGAGGCGATGGCTGAACAAGTCCAGCATCGCCGCTAGCGGTTCGTGCCCCTCGCGGCGGACGGCGATATCGTCCAGAAAGTAATAGGGCAGCACGGCGTCGACTCCGTAAAGCCCCATAAAGGTGGTGCGCAGCACCGGGGGACGGCCCGTGTCGGGGTCGGCCGGCTCCGCGCGGACGATTTCCCCGGCGGGAAAGCCCAGCGACGGAGAGGGCAGCAGCCGCACAGGATCGCTGGCCGGACTGTCGACCGCGCCCAAGCGCATGTTGCCGGGCAGCCGCTCCAGAACACGGCAGAATTGGAAAAAGTTATAGGCGGGAGCGGATTGCAGCCAGGTGTAAAAGTCGGTTTCCGTCATAGCGGAGGCGCCTCCGTTTTACTGTCCGGCCAACGGACTCGCTCGTTTTCGGGCAGGATGCGTAGTTCGAAACGGGTGAACAGGTTCATGTCGGCGTAGGCGGCGAAGAAGCGATGCATCAAATCCCCAAACAGATGGATATCGCCCGGGCCGGCGAAGCCGCTTCGGTCCACCGTCAGCTCAATGCGTACCCCGCGCTCCATGCAACCTTGCTTGACCCGGCTAACCAGCTGATGTCTCACCTCCAGCAATCCGTTCAGCCGCTGGCGGTTCAATTCGTCTTCGGTCCAATCGTACAGCGCCAGCGTCCCGCGCAGCACCTCGGCGTCCAGCAGCGATAGAAAGTTGGGCGCAAGGTGAGACAGCACCCGCCATTGATAGCGGTCTTCCGCCGGGGGGTAGCAAGGAAGGGTGGGCGCGGTCAGGTTGGCGATCTGGGTGAGCGGCGGAGCCGCGGAGCGCTCCAGGATCTGCGCTTCGCGCAGCGCTTTGCGCGGCAGCATGCCGTTGGTGCCGGTGACGCGCAGCGACAGGATTTCCTCCCGCATCGCCGCCGACGGCGAATCCCAAAGATGGCCGCCCAGCGCCAGCCAGGTTTCCGGCCTGCCGGCCGCGCCAAGCCGGGTTCGCGCATGGTAAAAGCGTTCCGGCGCCTCATCACGCAGCATGCCTCCCCGGTGTTGGAAGCTGGTGAATGGCAGGTAAGCGTGACGGCCGCCGCTCTCGGTGTCCATGGAAACGACTTCGTCCACGGACCAGGCCTCGATCTCGGGCCCCTGACTCGCCAATGGCACTACCCGGTACTCATGATTCAGATGGTTTACATGTAGCGGCTCGGCTTCCATTGGGAATAGATTGATCGCTGGCACGCAGTGCAAGCGTAGATTGTCCGCGTTGAATGGCATGTCCGCCGGATAGCGTTGCGTCAAGGTCAGCTCCAGCGTAAAGCCGGCGGCGTCTCCGGGAAGCAGCGCCGCGTCCAGGCCGGCCAGATCTAGGAACTGGAACTTTTCGCGGAAGCAAAAGTACTCCAGCAGCAACTGATAGCCGCCAAAGGCGTTGTCGGCCTTGGGCCATAGCCGGTCCGCCTCGTCAAAGCCCACTGGCTCGAAGCGCAGCGTCGGCGTCTCATGGACCGGGTAGTCTTCCCGGCCCAGAGGCCGCAGGCGCGCGCGGCCCAACTGTCGGGTCAGCGCATGACGCAGCGCGAAGGCGATGGGCGGATCGGCGGCCAGGAACAGGCGCAGACGGGACAGGTCCAGGGCCTCGCGCTTGGCCGCCGCTCCCAGATCAAAGCGCAGCTCCAGCACGGATCTTCCTTCGCCGTCCAGGCGCGCGCCGGCCTGGCACAGCAGCAAGGGCTGAATCATCGCCGCTTGGGTGGTGCGATAGGCGCAGCGCACCGCGTTCGCGCCCACCGGAGAGGTCAGCACGCTCAGGCCGGCTTTCACCGGCTTGGCCTGTTGCAGCGCATGGGCGTCGGCGCGCAACTCCAACACGGTCAGCGAAGGCACCATGCGCAGATAGTGCGGCCACAGCATATTGACCAGGCCTTCGGTCAACTCCGGGAAATCGTCGTCCAGTTTCTGGCGGATGCGGCCGGTCAGGAAGGCGAAGCCTTCGAACAGACGCTCCACGTAAGGGTCGCGCTTGCCCACCCGGTCGATATTCAGCAGGGCGGCGCGGTCGGGGTGGGCGCGGGCGAACTCCTTGCCGGCCTCGCGCAGGTAGCGCATTTCCGCTTCGTAATAGCGCAGAGTCAGATCATCCATGGGCGGCTTTCATCGGCAGATGGAAAAAGCGCCGCGTGCGGCGCGGGCGAATTCACGAGGAGGCGCCGGCCAGCGCCCGGGCCGGGTCCAGCGCGGCCAGGCGCGCGTTGAGCCGCTCCAGTTGTTGGGCCAGGCCGGAACGGTCTACGTCCTTGCGCTGCATGCGCTGGCGCAACAGCCGCGCCAATTGCGCCAGAAGCTCGAAGGCCAACTGCGGCTCCCAGACGTCCAACTGATGGCCATCGGCTTGGCGCAGCAAGGCCTCCAGCAAGTGGATGGCCATTTCGGCGCGGCCGTGACGTTCCGCCAGCCGCGCCAGCAACAGTTGCCGCAGACAGCGCTCGCGGCCGCCAGCGATGGCGGGCAGGGCCTGCACCCAGGCAAAGGCCGCCGGCAAACCCTGCTGCGCAGCGATGGCGTGGGCCTGAGTTTCCGTTTCCGGCCAGTCCGCGCGCTCGTCGGCCGCCGGCGCTGCGAGAACGGAGGTTTCCGGCCGCCGCCATTGAGCCAGCCATTCCAGCGTGGCGTCTTCCGCAAACGGACTACCGTCGCTAAAGCTCAGTTTTTCCACTCCGGGCAGCCGCTGGCATAGCCGTTGAACGTCGTCGCGGATCAACTCCGCCAACGGGGAACCCATTTCCCCGTCATATTGCCTCGCCAGCCAGGCGTAACGCTGCAGGTCCAGCCACCAATGGTTGGCGCCTTCCGCGAACGCGCTTTCCACCCGCTCGCTCAAGTCCCGCCATTGTTGCTGCAACAGCAGGCGCTTTAGCTGTTGGCGCAGCTCTGCGCGCGGCGGCGGCAAGCGGCTGCGGCCATCGGCGTCGCCGGGCGGCGGGCTGCTCAGCGCCTCCCAGCGCACGGCGCGCAGCAGACGAAGAGCGGCGGCCTGGCCTTCCGGCTGTTGGCGCAGAAACACCGCCATCCGCCGCGCCTGTTCCAGCAGTTCGCGCCAGGAACCTACCTCATCGGCGCCCGCCGGCGGCGCAGCCGCGCTGGCCGCCGCGGGCGCGGGCGCGTCCATGGCCGCCTGACCGGCGCCGGCGGTTTGCAGTCGGGGCTGCAGACAGCGGCCCAGCGTTTCCAGCCGCAGCGGCGGCGCCTCGCTGTGCTCGGAGAGCCGTTGCACCAGCAGCAAGGCGGCGGCGGCCCGCCGCCAAGCTGCGCCGTCGTCATCGGCCAGCGCGGCCAGTTGGTCGGTAAAGCGTTCGCTGGCCAGCCATTCCAACGCATTGCGTCGCCGCGCCGGCTGTCGCGGCCAGACCGCGTCCGGGTAGCGCTCCAGCAAGGCGGCGTTCAGCTCCAGGCCGTCCGCCAGGCCGGCCACGCCGTCCTGGCGTAGCCGGGCGAAGGCGTAATAGGCCGCCACGCGCAAATCCTTGCCGCGGGTTTTCAGCAAGGTTTCCGCATGCGCCAAGGCCAGCTGCGCGTTCATGCCGGAAAGACGGGTCGCTTCTTCTTTCAAGGCCACAAACTCATCGTCGTGGGACAGATCTTCGCCGCAGGGCGAGGCATCGGAAATCGGCTTCAGCCAAGCCGACCAACGCGGCAGCCGCTGGCGAGCTTCTTCTTCCGGCGCCGTGTCCCGGCCCAGCAAGGCGCGCAGCCAGCTCATGAGCGTTTGCCGGGAGAGGCCGGGCTTGCGGCCGGCATTGGCGGCAGCAAGCCCATTTTGTGCGCCTGGAGATTGATGGCGAGGGAGCCGCGCCCCGGCAGCATGGACCGGCAAGCCTCCCCCCGTTGTGGATATTCTCGTTGGAGAATGCCTAGCTCCTCCGCGCTCCAGCGACGCGGCGGCGCCAGGCCCCGAGCCTTGGCCGGCGGGTGAATGGCGGCGGGGTTGTGCTTGGGCGGCCGGCTTTGGCCGCTCGCGCCTATCCGCGAGCTTTCCTGGCGCGGCGCTTGAAGCTCGCGCGCGTTCCAGTCCTCGGGCGGTTTAGGCCTTGGCAAGGGTTTTGGCGTCATGATGCGCTTCTCCTTAGGGTTGGGGCCGCCGGGTCGGCTTGGCCGCGGCCGGCGGCGTGCTCGGCTCCACGATAAAAATCCGCGCCGGCAACTGGAACTGCACCAGTTGCAGCAAGGCCAGCGGGCCGGCGCCGGTCTCGCTGCGCAGCTGGTAGCGCGCCTGCTGGCCATCCGGCAAGGTCCAGCTCAGCTGCCAACTGGAGCGGTCGATCTGCTCGCGCTGGGCCTGCTCCAGCAGACGCAGCATGCCCCAGCGGCCGGGGTGCTCCAGCGTCTGGCGCAGGCCGGTCTCCTCGGTCTGCCATTGCAGGCTGGCCCCGGCCTGCAGCGGGTCGCCGGGCCAGCTCAGCGCTTTCCAGCTTGCCACTTGGTTGAAGTAGCGCAGGTTGTGCTGGTCCAGTTGCAGCCAGGTTTTCGCCAGGCCGACGCTGGCGATAGGCTTCAGTTCGAAGCGGATGCCGGCGTCGCCCTGGGGGTAGAGCAAGCTGGACAGCCGCGACAGACGGTTCAGCTCGTTGAGGAAGTTCAGGTCGAAGCGCAGCGCCTGCGCCGCCGCCGGGTCCGGCGACCATTGATCGCCCTGTTGCTCCAGCACCCCGCCCAGTTGCTGGCGCACGAACTGCTGCACCAGGCCGTCGCTGGGGTGCAGGAAGCGGCCCAGCTCCGGCAAGGAGGCGTCGGCGTCGCCGCGATGGAAAGGGTAGCGGCCGGCGAAGCTGGCTTGCCACGGGCGGGCGATGCTTTGATCCCACAACTGGTTGAGGCTGGCCGCCGCCGGTTGCAGCAGGGTGTGCCAGGACTGGTTCAAGGGTTGCAGGAACAGGTGCTGGCCCAGGCCCTGCCAGTCTTCGCCCAGGCTGGCGGCCAGCTGGGCGGCGTAGTCGCGGCTTTCGGCCAGTTCGCCTCCCTTGCCCTGAAACACTGCCAGCGCCAGCGCGCGGGCGGCGGCGTCCGGATCTGGGGCTGCGGTCACCTGTTGCAGCTTGAGCCGGGTGGCGGCCACGCGTTCCAGATAGCGTTGCAGGCTGAGCGACGAGCCGTCCTGGCGTTCCTCCAGCAGCCGCAGCAGCGGGCTGAAGCTGTGCGTCAGCGGAGCGGTCTCTGTCGTGACCGCAGCCGGCGCGCTGGCATCGGCCCTGCCCAGCAGCGCCTGGGCCTTGTCCACTAGATTGGCGCCGATGCTGTCGGCCCGCTCGCCGGCGCGGGCGTTGTCGCGCACCAGGGCCATCAAGGCGCGCAGCGGCGAGCGTTGCGGATCGGCGTAGACCTGCAATTGCTGGGCGTTGGCGGCCAGCTTGGTCTCCGCCTGCCAGGACACCGCGTTGAGGAACTGTTGCCAAGCGCGGGCGTAGTCGGCGAAGTAGCGCTGGCTCAGCGCGGCCTCCAGCGCCTTGCCGGCGCTGCCCTGACCGGCCTGGCCGGTCTCGCCGGCACCCAGCACCCAGTCGCCGGCACTGCCTTGGCGGCGGTGAGCGTCGGCGAGGGCGGCGCGCAAATGCTCGTCCCAGGCCTTGCGGGTAAACACGCCGGGCAGGCTGGCTTCGCTGCGCCACAGGCCGCGCAAGTCCTGGCCCGGCAGCAAGGCGGCCAGCGTCTGCGGCGGATACTTGGCCGCGGCCTCGGCCAGAATCTGCTGGTAGCGGGCGTCGTCGGCCTGCTGGCGGCCCAGCTGGCCGATCAGAGTCTGGCGGCTGGCGCCGGCCAGCGCCGCGTCCGCGGGGATGCGCCAAGCGGGCTGGCCGGCCAGGCGCTCGGCGTAGAACTGCGCCATGGCGCGCAGCAGCGCCGGGGAAAAGTCTGCGCGGGCGGTGTTGGCGGGGTCGGTCAGTTGGGCGGCGAGGAAGGCCGGCTCCGCGCGCGCGGGCTGGTCCAGCGTCAGATAGGCTTTCAGCGCCTGATAGCCTTGCTCGGTCCGGTCCGGATCGGCGGTCAGCTCGGCGCTGGGGGTCTGGTTCAGCGCCTGCAACTGCCGTGCCCAGCGGCTGCGCGCGGGGGCGATCAAGGCCTGGCCGATGGCGCGGGCGTAATGCGGTCGCAAGCGCTCCAGCAAGGCGGCGTCGCGGTTCAGGCCGAAGCGGGCCGACCACGGCGCGCCGTGCAACTGGCGGGCCTCCAGCTTTTCCAGCAGCCGTTGCAGTCGCAGTGCGCTGTCCAGGGTGGCGGTTTTGGGCTGGGCGTCGATGGCGACCTGGGCTTCGGCGATCAAGCCGTGGTTGTGATAGGCGGAAACCAGCATGCCGGCCAGCCAGAACAGGCACAGCGCGGCGATGCCGGCGGCCAGCCGGCGCTGGGCCGGGCTGCTGCGACGGCGCGGCGCGAAGGCGGAGCCCTGGCTGATTGCGCCGCTCCACAGCCGGACGTCGGCGGGCCAGGTGGCCAAGGCCAGCGCCTTGACGGCGGAGGGCGAGGCCAGACCGTCGCGCCAGCGCTGCCAAGCCGGGGCGAGTACCTGAAGCTCGCGTTCCAGCCACTGCGAGCAGCGCAGCAGAAAAGGCTGGGCCGCCACGCCGGAATGACGCGGAATGCCGCGCAAGGGAAGCTGATCGGCCCAGGCCCCGGCCTGAGCGGCCCAGCCGTCGGCGTTGACGGGAAGCGTGGGCAAGGGCCAACCGGCGATGCCGGGGCCGGCGTCGTCGGGCGCGCGCTGGCACAGAGTGATCGGCAGGGACCAGCCGCTGGCGATGGACCATTGCTCGGCGCGTTCCGCCAGCGCGGCGGCGTCGGCGGTTTGGGGCAGCAGGGCGATGAGGGCGTCGGCGGGAGGCCGCCAGCGTCCGCGCAGCCGCCGCCAGCCGCCTGGGGGTGGGGCGGCGGAGGCGTCGATCAGCACCATGCCGTCGGTTTCCAGCCAGGGTTGCCCGGCCAGCGCCGGCACCGCCTGGCGGACGGCCTCGGGCGCGCCGCAGAGCAGCAGCCAGTGCGGGCGCTGCTTGGCCGGGCGCTGGCGCCAGTCTTGGGCGATGAGCGCCAAGCCGGCCCAGTTGTCGGATGGCGTGTTGTCGGAGGTCGTTGCCGCTTGGCGTGTGTGTTGGCGAGGCAGCCAGCGGCGCTGGGTCAGCCAGATGGACAGGCTGCCAAAGGCGTCGCTCAGCGCCAGCAACAGCACGCAGCACAAGGCTATGCCGCAGATGACCCACGGCAACTGGCCGTTGGCGGACAAGCCCAGGCGCTCATCCAGCAGCAGGGCCATGATGATGAGCAAGACCGCGATGAGCAGCACCACGGCCCAGTTCCAGCGCAGGCGCAGCTTGCCGAGTAGGCGCTTGGGCGGGGGCAGGGACGGCGGCGGCGGTAATTTAGCTTTGGGCGGCATGTCCGCTCTCCTGGTAGACGAGGCCCAACATGACGTGTTCGCCGTGCCGGGTCAGAAAACCTTGCGGGGTGTCGGGGCCGGCGGCCTGCCAGGCCAGCAGCAGCGCCAGCCATTCCGCAGCCATGCCGGCATGGCCGATCTGGTGGTCTATCGACAGGACGGCGGCGTGGGGCTGCTGTTGGCTCAGCGCGCCGATCCAGGGGGCGTCGTTCTGGCCGGTGGCCGACCACAGCGCGGTCAGTTGAGCCGGCTCGCAGCCGCTGAACAGCAACGTCTCGGCCAGCACGGCGTCGGCGGCGCGGCCTTGACCGCTCACCGGCCGGTGGAGCCGGTCCTCGTCCTCGCCCTGGGGCCAGGCCAGCAAGACGGCGCATACCGCTTCGGCGCTGTTAGCCGGCGGGCGTTCGTAAAACTGCGCGGCGACAATCAGCCGCGCGCATTGGTAGTGTTTGGGGGCGCTTTGATCCAGCCAGCTATCCAGCCGCGCCATGCCGTTGGCGGCGACGAGGGTTTCCGATGCCGGGGCCGGTTGAAGCTCGCGCCATGCCCATTGCCGCCGCCAAAGCGCGATCACATCGACGGCCACGCCATCGGTGTCGATCTGTAATTCGACATGCAAGGGCCATTGAGGCGGCAGCGCGCGCAGCGCGGGCGGTAGCGATTCCATGGCCTTATCTAGCGCATCTTCAATCCGTTGCGACATGCGCTCCTCGGGCGCGGCCTGCCAGTCCAGTAGGTCTTTATCGGGGAGGTGGGTATGGCGCACCACCTCGTCGCGATGACCGTGCGCCAAGGTTGACGCCAGTAGCGGGTAGTGCGCCTGAACGCTGGCCAGGGTCTGCGCCAGATCGCCGGCCACGCTCCAGGCAACGCCGTGCAGCAGCGACAGCGGCTGCTGGCCAAACTGTACATTGTTCTGCTCCACCTCCTGGCGCGCCTGCTCCTCCAGATAGAGCTGATTGCGCCAGCTTTCGAGGTCGCGCATTCGCAGCGCCAGCATCAATAGGTAGATGACGAAGGGCAAACCCAGCAAGTAGGTCCAGAAGCGCCAGCCGCTGGCCGGGGCATCCGCCGGCCACAGGTAGAGGGTCAGCCCCGCGCCGCCGCCCATCACCAACAGCAGGATCAAGAGCCAAACCCACAGGCGCGGCGGGTCGCCCAGCTCGTAATCGGGGGCGCGCAAGCTTTCAAGATCAACCGGCATGACGCTTTCTTCCTAGCGGCATTGCCGCGACGATGCAGACCATGATCAGGTGGCGGGCCAGGCGTTCGAAGCGGCTGTGGTCAATCATCGTCTTGATCCTGTGGCCGTGGCGGCACCCATTCGCCGCCGCGCTGACCCACGCTACGGTCGAACTTTTGCTGCCATTCCACCTTGCGGCCGTTCTCGATGTCGTAGCCCCAGCGCTTGAGGTAGTTGCCGTCCTTGTCGTAGCTGGTCCAGTTTTCGCCGGTGGTGACGAAGCTGATTAGCGTGGCGCGGTAGACTTGGCCATCGGCCACCCACAGTTCGATGTGGCGTTGGTCCGCCAGCGCATCCAGTTCCGGGCGCGGGAAGCCGGCGCTGCCGTCGGGCAGAACGCCGAGCAGATAGCGGCCATCGGTCTTGATGCCGAGGATTTTGAGGGGAATGTCGGCGGGGAAGGGAGTGGTTTGAGTCTGAGATTTGATTTCATGGTCGGACTCATCTTTTGCTTGCTGGGTATAAGTGAATAGCCATGAGCGCTTGTAACCATTGGACTTAACATAGAAACCACGAATTGTTTTAAGTGGGCCATTATCGGGCCAGTAGCTGAAATAGGCTGGTCCGATTTCTGTCCGAATCACTTTCTCGGCGGAGCGAACTTTGGCGACATGGATATTGGCCTTGATATAGACAGGCTCTAATAGTGCCTGCTCTATAGTCAGCAAGCGGTTGAGCTGACCATCCGCATCCAGGCCGAAGAAATAGATGCCGTTTACCTTGATGCCGAAGCGCTCATAGTCGATGGGGGAGGTATAGGGCTCACGTTTTACTCGTTTTGTTTTTCTATATGCAATTTTCTGATCGTCATTGATCGCAACTGATGCTAGTCCTGATCTTTGCTCTGCGGCTTCCATGCTCAAGATTTCGCCATCAAAGTAATTAGTGGAGAACGTGCGTGGCCATTCTCGGACGTAGTAGGGCGTATTGACGCGCAGGCGTTCGCCGTTAGTGTCGGTGGTATAAGTCAGGCTCATGGGGAGTATCCATAAAACCAGCCATCGGACGGCTGGGTATTGTTGAACTTGATAGCCAAGCAGACCCAGCAGCGTGAGCAGCAGAACGCCGATCAGTGAGGCTTTTTGCCAGGTCTTCATAACCAGTTCCGGCGCTTCAGCTCGTCGCGCGTCATGGTGGTGTGTGCTACCAGTTGGTCAACATAGTCAGGCTTGATCAGCCGGCGTGCGGTACTGGTGGTGGTGGCGACGATGACGCCGGGTCCACCAAAGACCGCACCCTTGGCAGCTTCCTTCAGCACCAGGCCGCGCAGCTTGTCGAAGTGGGGGTCGATGTCGGCGTTCAGCAATTCCAGATCAATCAGCTGGCAGTCGTGCAGCATGCGCCAGATGAAGGTATGGCAGTTGGCTTCGCCAAAGCTGTCCAGCCGATAGCTCCAGCGGCCGCCAGATTGTTTCTTGTAAGCGGCGGCGAAGGCGCGGATTTCGTCTATCACCGCCGTCTCCGCGCGCTGGTCGGTCAAGCCCAGGTAGAGCGGTTGGATGCTACGGACCTTGGGGTTGCCGTGGTTAGGGTCATAGGGATAGGGCTTATTGCCGATACCTCGACCTGCCATTTTATCCTCATCCTCTCGTTTACCTATGTCTGCTTTCCGGCGTGTTGGTGAGTCGCCATTAATGCAGCCCTCAACATCCCACATCGCGCTGAGCTGATCCAGTTTGCTCTCCATGCCGGCGATATCCGCCGCCGGATACCAGCCGTAGCTCTCCTTGATCTTGGGGTCGTCATGGGCGATCTCCACCCAGTAGTGGCCGGGAGATTTTTCCCGAATGGCCCCACCCTGGTGGGCAATGCCCTTGCCCCAAAACGGGATGCGCTTGAGGCGGACGCGGCTGAGTTGGCGTGGGAAGTGGATGGCGGTGTAGCTGGCCAGGCTGGCGGCCTGGGTCACACCTTCGCCGGTAATCCAGAAGTCCATGCTTATTCTCCTTGTGGCTCAAACACGATCTTGAGTTGGGATTTGGCGTAGCTGCTTTTGATGGTTTGGGTTTTGCCGCCGCTGTCCGTCAGGCCGCGATGAATGACGCCATCCGGTTCGGTGATGGTGTAGCGCATGCCGGCGTGGGGCTTGCCGGAGGCGGGGTTGTTGAGGGTGAAATAGTGATCGCGCGGCTCCACCACCTTGGCGCTGGGGAAGTCGTAAGCCGGGGTGGGCATGGAGGCCGGGCCGGGGATGCTGAGCGACACGCCGTGCAGCTTGATGTCGCCGCGCGTGCCGGCCTCCACCTTGCAGCTGTCCAGCGTCAGGTAGGAGCCGCCGCATTGCAGGGTCAGCTTTTTATTGGCGGCGATGATGATTTCGTCGCCGCTGCTGATGATGCGGATTTGCTTGAGCGCGGCCAGTTCGATGGCGTCGTGTTGCGCCTGGATTTCCACCTTGCCTTGCGCGGCGATCAGCTTGGCGCCGAGTTTGTTGGCAAACAGGCTGAGGGCTTCGCCGGCCGCCACGGTAAAGCGCTTGATCGCGCCGATGTCGGCGTGGCCGCCTGCGGTGGCGATCAGGTTGCCGCCGGCCGCCAGTTGCAGATGTTGGCCGCTGCTGAGGCCGATGCCGTCCGGCGCATGGGCGAGCAGCGCGGACTTTTGCAGCTGGCTGAGTCGATCCGCCATCAATTGCCGTTGTTGTTCGATGTCGGCGGCCAGCGCCCGCGCCTGGGCGGCCATGTCAGCCAGGGTTTGCATATTGCCCAGCGCGCTGTCCAAGTCCGCTTGCGCCGCCTGCATGTCCAGCTGCTTGCCGCCGGCCTTGGGCTGGGCGTCGGCGGTGAGGAACAGCCCCTTGGCGGCGCGCAGCGCGCCCCAGCCGTCGGTCCTGAGTTCAAAGCCCTGGCCGCGCGGCGCGCGCTGCCCATCCACGGCGTGGCCCAGATTGAGCTGGCTCTTGTCGAACTCGGTGGCCAGCTTGATGTGCTCCTGGCCCTGGCGGTCTTCCAGCCGCAGCTTGTTGTTGGCCCAGGTGCGGATCAGGTTGCGGCTGTCCCAGTGCGCGCCGGGGTTGCTGTCGGTCTGCTCGGAGTTGTGCAGGCAGCCGCTGATATAGGGCCGGTCCACATCGCCCAGCACAAAGCTGACCAGCACCTCGGTGCCTGGGTGTAGCGGGAAGTGCTGGCCGTATTCCGGGCCGGCGTAAGGCCGGGCCAGCCGCAGCGGGCGGCTGTCGCCGCCGGGCGACCATTCGTCCAGGTCGAAAGGCAGGCGCACGCAGTAGCGGCCTTGCAGGTCGATGGCGCCGTAATGGGTTTTTTCCGGGGCGACCACGCGGGACGGCAGCGCGCCGGAGACACGCGGTGCCGGGGTCAATAACTCCTGGCGATAGGGCCGGTCGGCGGGCGTGGCGGTGAAGGTGTTGCGGTAGGCGTCGCGGCGGCCGCCCTGGTGTTGGACCGATACCAGCAGCCAGCCGTCCGGAGCCGGGGCCAGCGCCGGGCCGTCGTGCTTGAAGATCTGGCCGGGGGAGAAGGTTTGCAGGCAGTTGCCGCTGCCGGCGGCGATCCACTGGCGGCAGTGCTCGCGCTGCTGGGCGATCAGCACCGCGCGCTGGCCTTGCGCCGGATCTTTGTAGTGTTCGCCCCATAGATAATCGACGCCGCGCGCGCCGGGGGTGTTGGCCGGCGGGCCGCCCTCGGCCAGCAGCGGCTGGTTGGCGTCGCGGTAGTTGTAGTCCTTGCGCTGGAGGCGGGCGCGTATGGGCTGGGCGGCCAGTTCGAAGCGGCTCAGGGTTTCGTCGTTGTCGGCCATGCCGGCCTGAGGGCGGAGCTTGAGCTTGACGCCTCCCTGGGGCGGCTGGGCGGTGTCGCGTCCGGTGCGGACGTAGGCGTCGATGTCGTCGCCGAAGACGATGGTTTCCCAGGCGGCGCTGTCCGGCTCGGTGAGCAGGTAGTAATAGAGGCCGGCTTTCTCGGCCACCCGATGGATGAAGTCCAGATCGGACTCCTGATACTGGGTGACGAACTCCAGCTTGGGGTAGGGGTTGTGGTCTTGGCCGAACAAGGGGCGCAGCCGCCAAGTGACTTCATGGCCGCGATAGCCGTGGCGTCGCAGCACGGCTTCGATGATGTCCGGTACGGTCTGGTGCTGAAAGAGGCGAGAGTAGCGGCCTTCGCCCAGACGGGCGAGTTGGGATTCGATGCGGACCTGATATAGGGCTTCGTCGCGGCTGGCGCTGAGGCGTTGAGCATGACTGACCACGCCGCGCCAACGGCGCAGCAGCTGGGGCGGGGTGTCGGGAAAGAG